>DATITC010000173.1:0-19300 GCA_035468175.1 Frankiaceae bacterium
AACGACGCCTCCGACGGGGTGCACCGGATCAACTCGGTGTACTTCTCCTCAGCACGATCGAACATGTGTTCGAGTATCTCACCGGTCGCCACCGGAGAACACCCTCTGAGCAGCACAAACACAATCTGTGGACAGACACCAACCATCCACAAGGAGCTCCTGTGGAGGACCCACGACTGTCCACAGGAAGGGCCGAGAGCGCCGCGGCCGGCTATAGCTCCCGGTAGTAGTACAGGAGCTGGTCGGTACGACCCGGTTCGGTATTGCTAAAGCCACGGGCCTCGTAGAAGCGGCGGGCGTCGACGTCGTCGCCGTCCACGTTGATCTCGACGACCTCCGCTCCGTGCTCGGTGGCCAGCGCGCACACGGCGTCGAGCAGTGCCGTGCCGAGGCGACGGTTGCGTAGATCGGGTTGGACGTAGAGCTCGTCGAGCAGCGCGATCGGCGCGTCGTACCAGACGTTGGGCCGGAAGCTGACGAGGGCGAAGCCGCTCGCGGGTTGTCCGATCAGGAGTGCCGCGAGACCCCCGGCGGGCAGGTAGCGCTCGAGCCGATCGGCCAGGATCGCCACCTCGGGGGTCGACGTCTCGAACTCGGTGTTGAACGCGTGCAGAAGCTCCCCGAGGATGCGCGCGTCTGCCACTCCCGCGAGTCGCGGGGTCGGCGGACCGGTCTCGTCCACGGCGGCGTCCTCCTGGTCCCGGTCGCGTCGGCTGTGGGGGTTGTGGCGGAATCGTGCCAGGAGTTCCGCGGAGGTGGATGTGCGCTACGAAGAGTTGGTCCGCATCGACGCGGATCCCGAGACCGTCTGATGCGACCGTCACCCCGGTGATGTTCGTGCTGCTGTTCACCTACCTGTTCGGTGGCGCGGTCGCAGGTTCGACCGGGGAGTACCGCGACTACCTGATCCCGGGCATGCTGGTGATGTCGGTGCTGTTCACCACCGTCTACTCGGGTGTGGCGGTGAACACCGACGTGACAAAGGGGGTCGTCGACCGGTTCCGGTCGCTGCCGATCTGGCGGCCGGCGCCCCTCGTCGGCTCGTTGCTCGGCGACACCGTGCGCTACGTCGGCGCCGGCACCGTGATCATCGTGCTGGGGTACGTGCTCGGCTTCCGGCCGCAGGCCGGCGTGCCCGGCGCCGTGGCCGCTCTAGCGCTGGTCGTCGTCTTCGCGTTCGCGCTGTCGTGGTTCTTCACAACGCTCGGGCTGATCCTGCGGACGCCCAGTGCGGTGCTGAACGGCGGCTTCATGGGCATCTTTCCGCTGACCTTTCTGTCCAACGTGTTCGTCGATCCGACGACGCTGCCGCCGGTGCTGGAGACGTTCGTCAACCTCAACCCGATCTCCACGCTGGCCACGGCATCCCGCGGGCTCATGGCAGGCACCGCGCGACTTGCCGACATCCTGATCGTCCTTGCGGTCGCAGCAGGGCTGACGCTGGTGTTCGCCCCGATCACGACGCGGCTCTACCGGAGCCGCTGACCCGGCTCAGCCGACCCGAGGTCGACGGAGTCGGGGCAGTTGGCGGCGGCCGAGGTGCAGGAGGCCGCGGTCAGGAATGGTTCGGGCGACGTCCGCGGCACCTTGCCTGCCACCCGGACGGGGCCCGTGGTGAGACGGGAGCTGGGACGAGCATGGGACACGGCGACCTCCGAGGAGCGGATCTGACTCCTCAGTTCTCGGTCATCGGGAGCGTCGTTCGCCATTGGATCTCGGTACTACGACGCCTACGCTGCTCGCGCGTCACCGGGGAGGGACGGGAATGGAAACAGCGGTCAAGCCCGAGGTCGGCGCGGAGCTGGTGAACCCCAAGGCCGGCACGCGCACCGTGTTCACCGCGACCGCCGCATCTACCGGCGGCAGCTACGTCGAGGTGCACGCGAGCTATCCGCCGGACGGGCGGCGGCCACCGCTGCACCTGCATTCGGCGCAGGACGAGGACTTCACCGTCCTCGCCGGTCAGCTGCGGGTGGTTCGGGGCGACGAGACCTTTTCCGTGCGCGCCGGCGACGCATTCGCCGTGCCGCGGGGTGTCCCGCACCAGATGTGGTCGGACGGGGACGACGGCGCGTTGCTGCGGTGGCGGACGACCCCCGCGCTCCGGACGGACGAGATGTACTGCGCCCTGTTCGCGCTAGCCCGTGAGCACGACTGGGCACCGCCGCTGGACGAGCGCCTGGCCCTCGTCCTGCGGTTCACCGCCGAGTTCCGACTCCGCTGACCGGAGCCGAGCCGAGCGGTCGACCTATAGCGGGCAGGTCGAGACGAACGGCTGGTTACTGAAGCGTCCGTTCAGGAAGGCGATGGCGTCTGGGAGACCAGCGCTGTCACCGGTCAGGTGCTCGCCGGGGTAGGGCGGCATGAACGCGGTCTTCACGCCCTTGGCACACCACGTCCGGTGCAGCTGAAGGGCCTGAGTGAGCGGCACCACCTCGTCGCCGAGCGAGTGGTACTGCAGCACTGGCGCCTTCTTCGGAGCGGGAGCGGCCGTCGCGAGGTTGTTCATCGCCAGGATCTTCGCCTCGCCCGGAAGCTGGGCGAACTGGTCGTAGGTCAGGTGCTGCTTCGTCAGATCCTGGACGTCCAGACCCGGGTGCTTGACGGCGGTGTCGCCCACGCACTCGGTCTTCAGCTGCGCGGCGACCTGCTTGCCTTGCGCGTTGGTCACCTGATCGAACCGGGCGAGGCCCGGATACGCCTGCGAGAAGCCGACGAGCGAGTAACCGAGCAGCCCGCCGAAGAGGCTGCCGTTGAGGTTGGCGCCGACCGCCTTCAAATCGGACGGGACCCCGCCGGCCGCCGTGCCGACGACCTTCACGTCCGGCGCGTAACCGGGCGCGAGCGCCGCGGCCCAGCCGACCGCGCCGCCGCCCTGCGAGTACCCCCAGAGCCCGACGGGAGTGGTGCGGGATGCGCCTGCGCCGCTGACGTGCCGGGCCGTGCGAACGATGTCGAGCACGGCGTGAGCTTCGGAGCGACCGTCGGTGTAAGTCGGCGTTCCACCGTTGACGTAACCCTCGTAGTCGGTCACGGCGACACCCCAGCCGCGGGCCAGTGCGGCGACGATGTTGCCGCTCTCGTACTCGGATCCGGCGGCCAGCTGCTTGGACGGCGCGCACTGCGGGCCGAGCCCCTGAGTGCCCACCCCCAGGCTGACGAAGGGGCGCGGGCCGGAGCCGGACCACGCGCTCCTGGGCGTCAGCACCGCACCGGTGACGGGAATGTCACGACCGTGCGAGTCGCGGGAGTGGTACATGACCGACCAGGCCCGGTAGGCGGGCAGTGTCACTCCGCCGATGCTCAGCGGGCGGCTCCGGATGAGCGTGCCGGCCGGAGCGCTCGGCACTGGCGCCGGCGCACTGTAGAAGGCGTCGAGCGATGTTGCGGCCGGGGCAGGCTGAGTGGCGATCGGAGTGGCGGCGTCGGCGGCGACGACCGGGACGAGCCCGAGTGCGGCGACTCCGGCGGTGGCGGCGAGCAGCAACCGGCCGCGGCGCGCGGATCGATCCCGGACGTCGTTCTTCGAGGCGATTCTCACGGAACTCCCTGCTCGGCGGCATTGCTTCTTGCAACGTCCGTCGGAATAACGACGGAGCGGGAACGAAGTGACGGCGGTCATGCCAACGACTGGTGCTGCGACCTGCGACGCGCACACGACCCGGCCCTGGTAGGACTGCGCCATGAAGATCGGTTACCACCTGGGCTACTGGTCGGCCGGACCGCCCGCGGACGCCGCCGCCATCGTGCAGGCCGTCGACGAGCTCGGGTTCGACTCGTTGTGGACCGCCGAGGCCTACGGTTCCGACTGCTTCACGCCGCTGGCCTGGTGGGGGTCGTCGACGCGGCGGGTGCGCTTGGCGACCAACATCATGCAGCTGTCGGCCCGGACGCCGACGGCCGCGGCGATGGCAGCGATGACGCTGGACCATCTCTCCGGGGGGCGCTTCGTCCTCGGGCTCGGCGTCTCGGGACCACAGGTCGTGGAGGGCTGGTACGGCCAGCCCTATCCACGCCCGCTTGCTCGGACGCGTGAATACATCGACATCCTCCGGGCGGTGATGGCCCGGGAGAGCCCGGTGGAGCACACCGGCGAGTTCTACAACCTGCCCTTCCGCGGCGGAACCGGGCTGGGCAAGCCGCTGCGGTCCACGCTGCACCCCTACCGCCCGGATATCCCGATCTTCCTCGGCGCCGAGGGTCCCAAGAATGTGGCGCTCGCCGCCGAGATCGCCGACGGTTGGCTGCCGCTGTTCTTCTCGCCGAAATCGGATGCCTTCTACCGAGCGGCGCTGGAGGAGGGCTTCGGCCGGCCCGGTGCCCGGCACGGCGCGGACGCGCTGGCGTCCGGAGCCTTCGACGTCGCCGCGTCCGTCCCGGTGGTCGTGGACGACGACCTCGAGCGGGCCGCGGACCGGATCCGGCCCGTCCTGGCCCTGTACATCGGCGGGATGGGTGCTCGCGGCGTGAACTTCCACCTCGACGTCTTCGTCCGCATGGGCTGGGAGGCGGTGTGCGAGCAGGTGCAGGACGCCTACCTCGCCGGCCGCAAGAACGAAGCTGTCGCCGCGATCCCCACCGAGCTCGTCTCCGACGTCGCACTGATCGGTCCGCCGGCCCGTATCCGGGACCAACTGCAGCAGTGGGACGAAACGGTGGTCAGCACGCTGCTGGTCCAGGCGAGCACGTTCGGAGGCAGCTCGCTCGACGCCCTGCACACGGTGGCGGACGTCCTGCTCGACGCCTGACGCTCACTCGACGCCTGAACCAATCCGGTTTTAGGATGATGGCAGACGTGACCGACGCGCCGGGACCGTCGCCGGCTCCGTGGGCGCGGTTCGACGACCTGCCGCACGGCACCGGTCTCTGCTTCGGACCTCCTCGACGGGTGCTCGTCGCCCGCACCCCGGACGAGGTGGCGCCGACCCTCGCCGCGCTGGATGCAGCGACCCGGGCGGGAGAGTGGGCGTTCGGGTACGTCAGGTACGAGGCCGCCCCCGGGCTGGATCGGGCCCTGACCACGTGCGCACCCAGCGGTGCTCCGCTGGTCTGGTTCGGGCTTGGCGACCCGCCGCTGGCGGTCCCGGCGATCGCCGGGACCGACGAGCCCTGCCGGTACCGGGCGGAGGACTGGCGGCCGGGATGGACCGCCGACGGGCACCGAGCTGCCGTCGAGGCAGTCCGCCGGCACATCGCTGCCGGCGACATCTTCCAGTGCACCCTCACGGCCCGGCTGCGGACCGACATCAGCGGTGACCTGCTCGCGTTCTACGGCGACCTGGCGGTCAACCAGCACAGCCGGTACGCGGCCTACCTGGATCTCGGGGACCACATCGTGGCCGGCGCCAGTCCCGAGCTGTTCTTCTCCTGGTCCGGGGACCGACTGCTCACCCGCCCGATGAAGGGGACCGCGCCGCGCGGGCACACGCCGGAGGAGGACCGGGCGCAGGTCGACGCCCTGCTGCGCAGCCCGAAGGAGCGCGCCGAGAACATCATCGTCGTCGACCTGCTCCGCAACGACGTGAGCCGGATCGCGAGCGTTGGCAGCGTCAGCACTCCGGCTCTGTGTGTGCCGGAGCGGTACCGGACCGTGTGGCAGCTGACCTCCGACGTCGTCGGCACCGTGCCTGCCTCGACACCGCTCGTCGACGTCTTCCGCGCTCTGTTCCCCTCCGGGTCGGTGACCGGGGCACCCAAGCCGCGGGCGATGCGGATCATCCGGGACCTCGAGCACGCGCCGCGCGGGGTCTACTGCGGTGCCGTCGGCTGGGTCGCGCCGCCGTCGGCACCGGTGCGCGCGACGTTCTCGGTCGCGATCCGCACCGCGCAGATCGAGCGGCGCAGCGGCCTCGCCGTCTACGGGACGGGTGGCGGGATCACCTGGTCCTCCGACCCCGATGCCGAACTCGCGGAGATCGTCACCAAGACCCGGATCCTGCCGACGCGCCGGGGTGAGCCGGTCGGCAGCGTCAGCGCCGCCCCGGTCGATCGATGCTCGTGAAGCCGGTGCCGAAGCGCCCGTCGATGTCGAGCGCCCGCCTGGTCCGGCTGTTCTCCGGGTCCCGCCAGTGGGCGAAGGACCGTCCGGTCTCCTTCTCCAGGATGACGAGGTCCTCGTAGTAGTGCGGCAGGAGCAGGCACCGCTCCTTGATGGTCAGAGCCGGTCGGGTGCGCTGCTCCCGTTGCAGGAGCTTGACGCCGAGCGATGACGCGGCGCGCTGAACCGGAAGCGGAGCCATCCCGCTGATCGACTCGATGCCCTGAAGCGCCTTGTGCAGTGCCGCGTTGACCACGCTCTCGTCGACATGCGCCCGTGACGTTCTCGGCCGGCACCCGGTCGAGCAGCCCGGTCTGTACGCCGAGGAAGTCGCAGACGCGGTCCAACGTGGCCACCGGCTGCTCGCGCAGCTCCCGGTAGACCAGGACCAGGACCTGTTCCCGGTCGAACGTTCTCAGTGTTGCGATAGAGATACCAGTTTTCTCGGCTTGCTCCCATCGAAACCGAGACAGGCCAGAGCCTGTGTCGACTTGAACGCGGGTCAACTGGAGCCAGGGACTCGCCGAGACCCGGCTGGTCCTCGGGGCGCACCAGCCCGCCTGACGACGGACATCCTCCGGCCGAGGCAACCTGCCTCTGGTCGCAAGTGCTCCAACCTGCCTCTGGTCGCAAGTGCTCATTGCGTGCTTCGGATCGGCGTCCCATGATGTGCCGGCGTGAGGAGCACGGCCCGGCGAGGTGATCATGATCAGCGTTGACGGCAGTGGGTCCGCCGTACCGGTCCTGGACGGCGGAACGGGAGCGGTCGCCGCGGTGCAGAGGTTCAACCGAGCCTTCGACGCCCAGGACGTCGACGCGGTGATGGCCGCGATGACCAGCGACTGCCGGTTCGAGGACACCTCACCACCCGACGGGCGCGCGCACGTCGGCGTTGACGCGGTACGCGCGGCCTGGGAAGCGCTGTTCACGTCAGCGCCGCAGGGCGTCTTCGGCTCCGAGGAAGTCTTCGAAGCGGGCGATCGCGTCGTCGTGCGCTGGCGCTATGCGTGGGGGGACGGCCACGTCCGCGGAGTCGACGTGTTCACCGTCCGAGATGGCCTGGTCGCCGAGAAGCTGGCCTACGTCAAGGGCTGATGGAGGGTCCCATGTCCAACGTCGTCATCGAGGTTCCCGGCTTTCAAGGAACCCTGCTCCGAGCCGGCGACGCCGCCTACGACGAGTGCCGGCAGGTCTTCAACGGGATGATCGACCGTCGGCCTGCGCTCATCGCACGCTGCGACACCACTGCGGACGTTGCGGCCGCCGTGCGATACGGGCGAGCGCAGAACCTCGAGATCACGGTCTACGGCGGTGGGCACGGCGTCACCGGCTCCGCCGTCTGCGACGGGGGGTTGTGCGTCGATCTCCGTGGCCTCAAGAACATCGAGATCGATCTCGAACACCGGACCGCGCGCGCCGGGGGAGGGCTCACCTGGGGGGAGTTCGACGCCGCGACACAGGAACACGGGCTCGCCGTCACCGGTGGACGGGTGCCGAGCACCGGTGTCGCCGGTCTCGCGCTGGGCAGCGGCAGCGGGTGGCTCGAACGCAAGCTCGGTTACACCTGCGACAACCTTCTCGCGGCCGAGGTCGTCACCGCATCCGGCGACGTCGTCACGGCGTCCCCAACGGAGAACCCAGACCTGTTCTGGGCCCTGCGCGGCGGCGGCGGGAACTTCGGCGTCGTCACCACCTTCACCCTGCAGCTGCACGAGATCGGGCCGCTCATCTTCGGCGGGATGCTACTGTTCCCGGCCGCGCGAGCCGCCGAGGTCCTGCGCACGTACCGGGACTTCGTAGCCCTCGCACCGGACGAGGTGGGTGGCGGGCTCTCGTTTCTCACCGCTCCGCCGGAACCGTTCGTCCCCGAGGGAGCTCAAGGCAAGCCCGCGATCGGCGTGGTCTGCTGCTATGCAGGACGCCCCGAGGACGGCCCGTCAGCCTTCGCCCCCCTGCTCGGGCTCGATCCCGCGGTCGCCATGGTTCAGCCGATGCCCTACGTCTCCCTGCAGCAACTGTTCGAAGGCGGGAATCCAGCAGGCCGGCTGAATTACTGGACCGGTGACTTCTACAACGCACTGCCGGACGAGGCTATAGACACCCTGGTCGGTCTCGCCACGAAGCCGGTCTCCCCGTTCACCGCGATCATCGTGGTCCCTTGTGGCGGAGCCGTCGCCCGGATGGACCCGGACGCGACCGCCTTCGGTGGTCGGGACGTCGCCTTCAACATCCACTACCTATCCATGTGGGAGGGCCCGGAGAACACCGACATCAACATCGATTACACCCGACGTCTGGCCGCTGCCATGAGGCCCTGGTCCACCGGCGAGGTCTATCTGAACTACCTGAGCGACGAGGGCCTCAGCCGGGTGGAGGCGGGCTTCGGACCGACGAAATTCGCGCGGTTGCAACGGATCAAGCGACAATGGGACCCGGAGAACGTGTTCCACCACAACCAGAACATTCCTCCGGCGCCCTCGGTCCCCGCGCCGCGTTAGGGTCACCGCCTCCTCAGCTGAGGTCCTCGGGCGCAGGGCAGGAGCAGAACAAGTTCCGGTCGCCATAGGCGCCATCGATCCGGCGGACTGGCGGCCAGTACTTGCCGGTGCGTGATCCGGCGGTCGGGAAGGCGGTCGCGGGGTAGGCCGCGGTCTCCCGGTCGTAGGGGTGCTCCCAGGGCCCGGTCAAGCATCCAGCCGTGTGCGGCGCGTGCACCAGCGGGTTGTCCTCAGGTGGCCATTCGCCCGCGGCCACCCGGTCGATCTCACCCTTGATGGCGATCATCGCCGCACAGAACCGGTCGAGTTCGGTGAGGTCTTCACTCTCGGTCGGCTCGACCATCAGCGTTCCTGGCACCGGGAACGACATGGTCGGGGCGTGGAAGCCGTAGTCGATGAGCCGCTTGGCGACGTCGTCGACCGTGACGCCGGTCGCCTTGGTCAGCGGGCGCAGGTCGAGGATGCACTCGTGCGCCACCCGGCCGCCCTGCCCGGTGTAGAGCACCGGGAAGTGTCCGGTGAGCCGGTGCGCGACGTAGTTCGCGGCCAGGACCGCGACCTGGGTGGCGCGGGTCAGCCCTTCGCCGCCCATCATCCGGACGTAGGCCCACGAGATCGGCAGGATGCCGGCCGAGCCGTAGGGCGCGCCGCTGACCGGGCCGACGCCGTCGCGCCGCGCCTCGTCCGGGTGCAGCGGGTGGGTCGGCAGGAACGGTGCGAGGTGTGCGCGCACGCCGACCGGACCGACGCCCGGGCCACCGCCGCCGTGCGGGATGCAGAACGTCTTGTGCAGGTTCAGGTGGCTGACATCGCCGAGTTCGCGGATGCGGGCGACGCCGACCAGCGCGTTGAGGTTCGCCCCGTCGACGTAGACCTGTCCGCCGTACGCGTGCACGATCTCGGCGATCTTGGTGATGCCCTCCTCGTAGACGCCGTGCGTCGACGGGTAGGTGACCATGATCGCGGCGAGGTCGGCGGCGTGCGCGTCCGCCTGCTTCTGCAGGTCGTCGAGGTCGACCGCACCGTCCTCACTCGCCTTCACCACGACGACGCGCATGCCGGCCATCACCGCGGACGCGGCGTTGGTGCCGTGCGCGCTGGACGGGATGAGGCAGACGTCGCGCTTCTCGTCGCCGCGGGAGCGGTGGTAGCCGCGGATCGCGAGCAGCCCGGCGAGCTCGCCCTGGCTGCCGGCGTTCGGCTGCACCGACACGCGGTCGTAGCCGGTGACGGCGGCGAGCCAGCCCTCCAGCTGAGCGATGAGGGCGGCGTACCCGCGGGCGTCCGCGGCGCCGGCGAAGGGGTGGATGGAGGCGAACCGCGGCCAGGTGATCGGCTCCATCTCGGTGGTCGCGTTGAGCTTCATCGTGCAGGAGCCGAGCGGGATCATCCCGCGGTCCAACGCGTAGTCGGCGTCGGCGAGGCGGGTGATGTAGCGCAACATCGCCGTCTCCGAGTGGTGCTCGGAGAAGACCGGATGGGTCAGGTAGCGGCTCTCGCGGCTGAGGCTCGCTGGCAGCGCGTCCTCGGGTGCCGACGCCGCGGCGAGGGCCACGTCGCTGATGCCGAAGGCGGTCCAGACCGTGCGCAGGTGGCCGGCATCGGTCAGCTCGTCGCAGCTGATCCCGACCGTGTCGGCGTCGACCCGGCGCAGCGAGACGCCGGCGTCGTGCGCGAGCTGCCAGACCTCGTCGGCGCGGCCCGGGACACGGGCGGTCACCGTGTCGAAGAAGGTGTCGTGCACGACCTCGACGTCGCCGGCGCGCAGCCCCGCGGCGAGCGCGGTCGCATGCCGGTGCACCCGCAGACCCAGCCGGCGCAGGCCGTCCGGTCCGTGCCAGACCGCGTACATGCCGGCCATGACCGCCAGCAACACCTGGGCGGTGCAGATGTTGCTGGTCGCCTTCTCGCGACGGATGTGCTGCTCACGCGTCTGGAGAGCCAGGCGGTAGGCCGTGTTCCCCTCGGCGTCGACGCTGACCCCGACCAGCCGGCCGGGCAGCGTCCGCTCAAGGCCCTTGGACACGACCATGTAGCCGGCGTGCGGGCCGCCGTAACCCATGGGCACGCCGAAGCGCTGGGCCGAGCCGACGGCAATGTCGGCGCCGAGCTCGCCGGGGCTCGTGACCAGCGCCAGCGCCAGCAGGTCGGCGGCCATCGTGACCAGGCCGCCCCGCTCGTGCACCTGCTCCACGAGGCCCGCGTAGAAGTCCTTCTCGCGCAGAAGTCCGTCGGCGCCCGGGTATTGCAGGACCAGGCCAGCCAGCCCGCCGTCGGGGAGCCCGTCGGCGTCGAGGTCCGCGACCATGATCTCGACCCCGGTGGGCTCGCAGCGGGTGGCGACGACAGCGAGGGTCTGCGGAAGCAGTCGGGAGTCCAGCACGATGCGGGGCGGGGCCTTCTTGGCGCCACGGCGCATGGCAGTGACCGCTTCGGCGACGGCGGTGGGCTCGTCGAGCAACGACGCGTTCGCGGTCGGCAGGCCGGTGAGGTCTCCGATCATCGTCTGGAAGTTGATCAGCGCTTCCAGTCGACCCTGGCTGATCTCCGGCTGGTACGGCGTGTAGGCCGTGTACCAGCCCGGGTTCTCCAGCACGTTGCGCAGCACGACCGGCGGTGTGCTGGTGCCGAAGTAGCCGAGGCCGATCATCGAAGCCGTCAGAACGTTCTGCTGCGCCAGGTCCTGCAGCTCCTCGAGGACGGCCGCCTCGCTGACCGGCTCGAGGTCCAGCCCCTGAACCGCGCGGATCCCCTCGGGAACAGCCGCGTCGGCGAGCTCCTCGAGGCTGCCGTAGCCGAGCGCGGCGAGCATCTTGGCCTGCTCGTCCGGCGACGGGCCGATGTGGCGATCGACGAACGGCGTCGCGGCGGACGCCGGGTCGGCCAGAGAAGCGAGCAGGTCGAGCGGCAGGTCCGTCGACACGGGGTCGTGAGGCACGCAGAGGCTCCGATGGTGGGCAGACCCGGGTAGGCCCGCGGGCGGGCGGTCGCCTCCCCCTCTGTTCTGAGCCTGAGAGATTCACCGGACAGTCCGGCTTGCCCCGTCGGCGAGACGCCTTGCGGCGGCTGCTTTCCAGAGTTGCCTCGACCGTGCGGTACGGGGTGCCTGAGAGGTTCCGGGGAGGAATTGCTCCTTCGGCGGCCGACCAGCGGACGACGCTCTCCCGCGCGGTGTCGACGGCATATGCGGTTGTGCGTCCCAGTCTGACACAGCGTCCCTACGGGGCGGCCTCGGGACCGGGGGAACCGTCAGGCTGCCACGGTGGAGGTGAGCAGGGCCGCCGCCTCCGCGGCCTGCTGGCGCAGCTCGGGAACCGCGGTGGTCTCGCAGAGAACTCCGCGGCGCAAGGCGCCGAGCACCGTCACGTTCGGAATGACACCGGACGGGGTCACCGGCCTGCCATGAGCGTCGACGACGAGGCCGGTGCCGAGCGGGTGGGGCCGGGCCAGGTCTCGTCGGACCAGCTCGGCGATCAGTGGCTCGTCGGTACATCGGGCACCGAAGCCGGTGCAGTTCACGACGATGTCGTAGCCGGCCCTCACCTGCTCGAGGGGCCGGACGACGAGTCGGCCGTCGGCGAGAAGGTCCCGCACCGCGACGTCGAGCGCAGTTCCTCGAGCCGCAGCGGGCCGTCGGGAGGGGTCGGCGGGGGGGCCGAAGGGCGTCGGCGTCTCCCGGTGTGCGTGGGGCAGCAGCCCGTGCCGCGACGTGGCGTGCAGTGTGACGGTGGAGTCGGCGCGACTGAGGGACAGGGCCACGTCCGCCATGGTCAGGCCGGTGCCACGGGTCCCGGACGACAGTGGCGCCGCTGGCGAAGCCCGTTGCGCAGCCGGGGAGGGACGCTGGAGGCGGGCCGAGCGCGAGGACGACGGACGATGCCTGGACTCGCCGTCCGCCGTTGGTGGTCAGCTCGACCCCGGCGGACGTGGGGGTCAGCCTGCAGACCCGTTCGTGGACCTGCTCCGGCGCCCCGGCCAGCTCGAGCCGGTGCGCGAGGTGCTCCGCGAACCGACGGCGAGGGACGAAGGCGTGCGGCGAGACGTCGGGATCGCAAGCGCGTAGCCAGCGGAGGAAGTCGTCGGGCTCGTCCGGAAGCGCGCTCATGCCGGCCGCCCGGACTTTCAGCAGGTGGTGCTCGTCCGCCGACTCGTAAGCCAGGCCGCCGCCGAGCGGTGTCGGTCGAGGAGCGCGATCGAGTCGACGCCGCACCGGCGCAGGTGCAGCGCGGCGAGGGCCCCGGCGGTCCCGCCACCCACGATCGCGACGGCGCGGGCGTCCAGGCGGATCACGCACGCCCCCGGACCGCTGATAGCGGCTCGGACCGGCCGTAGTGCTCGGTGCGGGCGGGGGCAAGTCCTGCGCCGGCCCGCTCGTAGAACGTCATGCACGTCAGCGGGGGCGAGTAGGCGTGGACGCTGACCGCGGGCGGTGACTGCCGGTTGGCCAGGTCGTGCACGTAGCCGGCGGAGAAGCTCCCGACCTCTCCCGGGCGCAGCCTTCGGCGGTGCAGGCGGCCGCTGGTCCCGCCGCGGATCTCCTCGAGTTCTCCGGCGACCACACAGAAGGCGCCGGACGAATCGCCGTGGTCGTGCAATTCGGTGGACGTGTCCTGCTGCCAGGTCAGCAGCCACACCTCGACGGTGGGGCTGGCGTACCACAGCCCGTACCAGCGGTCCCGGTCCGGGAAGCGGAGCTGCTCCCGCCATGCGGTCTTTTGCCGTGCGATCGAGGTGACCACGAGCGCCAACTCCGGTGGCGTCAGCAGTCGGTCCGTGTGGTGCAGGCCATCCTTCGCTGCAGGCTCGGGCCGAACGTGCATGCCACACCTCCGAGAAACGCTGAGTCCTTTCTAACTCAACGGTCTCGATAGGGAATATATGGATGCCTCGTTCGGGTGAGACCCGATCAGCGCAGGTTCAGCACCTGAATGGTCTGCGTCGCCAGCTTCGCTTCGCCGAGGGCGTTCGGGTGGGCGATCACGGGGTTGGTGCCCTGCAGCACGGGCTCGACCCAGCGGACGCCGATGGGCTTGCAGGCATCGTGGCCGTTCGAAATCCCGCTGACGTCCACGTAGGTCGCGCCGGTGGCCGCGGCCGCACGACGGACTGCATCGTTCAGCGTGGCCTCCTCGTGTCGCAGGTAGGGCACGTCGCCCTTGGCGATAGGCATCTTGTCGAAGCAGCCGCCGGTCGCCGGGAGGATCCACGGGTAGCCCAGGATGGCCACCTTCGCGTGCGGTGCCGTGGCCCGGACCGCCCTCAACGTCTTGACCAGCGCGGGGTAGGTCGTGGTGCGGATGGTGTTCTCGAACGACGAGCCATACCGGTCCTTGCAGGGGCTGCCCTGGCCGGCTGTCGAGAGGCCGGCGGCGCCGCACTCGAGGATCGAGCTGACGAAGACGTTGCTGTCGTTGCCGCCGATCGTCATGGTGATCAGCTGCGTGTTCGACTGCACGGCGTCGAGCTGACGCGGCACCCCCTGGGACTGGCTGGTGAAGTAGTCGTTGGTGTCCGCGCCGCCGCAGGTCGCATCGGTGAGCTGCGCCCCGATCCGGCCGGCGATGACCTGCGGGTAGTTGCGGGTCGAGCGGAGGCACTGCGGCGCCGCCGCCGGGTCCGGGGGGAGGACGCCGGAGGCGGCGCTGTAGGAGTCACCGAGTGCGACGTAGCGCAGGGGCGTTGTGGCCTGGGACGCGGGGGCGGCGGCGACGACGCTCGCGACGGCGGCAGCGGCAGCGAGAGAGGCGGTGAGACGACGACGGCGCACGGTCTGCTCCAAATGTTCGGACACTCAGCTGAGCGCTGAAGTGCCCTTCTCAACGCAGGAGTCCGCCGGTGGATACGGGCGGGGCACCCCGCCGGCACCCGAACCGTCCGTCACGCGAGGAGGAACCCGCACACCCGGCACCGTCCGGCCTCGGGGAGGTCGGCCCACTGCTCTTCGGTGGCCTTGAACCAGATGCCGGCGGTGGTGGTCCCGCAGAGCGGGGTGCCGTCGCCGTCGACGAGGTGGCGCGCGCCGTCCGTGCCGCCTCCAATCACCTGGCCGACCTGCACCGCCTCGAGCTCATCTCGGGTCGGGGCGGAGCCGGTGGGGGAGCTTCGGGGTTCCACGATCACGGCGAGTGCCCCGCGCACCAGCGGAGCCATCTCGGTGCGGTCGAGCGCGGCGGCGAACCGGGACAGCATTGTCAGGGCGGACGGGCCAGGAGCGGCCAGCGCGACCTCGGCGAGCTCGCGGATCGTGTCGGCCGCCTCGGGCTCGGCGCCCATCTGGAGTGTCACGACCAGCGTCGATGCGAGCCCGTTCGCGGGGGCCACGGCGATGTGCTCGCCGACGAACCGAGCCTCGTCGCGCGGCGGGGTCCCGCCGGCCGGCCGGGTGAGCACGAGCGTCGCTTCGTCCAGCGCGGTGGCCGCGACCCAGCCGTGGTGGGACGAGATCTCCAGGTGCGCACCAGCGACGGGTCCGTCCAGGTCTGCGGCCAGCTCGGCCACCGCCAGCCGGACGTGTGCCGGCGGGGTCCGACGTCGACGAGCCAAGGCCAGCACGCCGGCGACGGCGTCGCGTGTCCTGGCACCCCGCGCGGGTTCGGCCGCGAGCAGGGTCGCGAACAGTGCCGGTTGGGCGGACCGTGCTTCGCTGCGCAGGCGGTGGACCCCGCAGCGCACGTCTCCGGAACCGGACAGGCAGGCGATCGAGATCCCGTCCGGGGTCTCGTGCTCGTGCGCGAGCAGTCGGTCGCGTGGCGGCAGCACGTGACCGGCGCAGGCAGCGGCGGCGAGCCCGGCCGCGGTGCTCAGCATCTGGCGGGCCCGGTCGTCGAAGTCCTGCGGCTGCTGCCACGCGAGCCCGACGGCGCCGATCACCGAGCCGCCGGAACGCAGCGGAATGCTGCACAGGCTGCTGCTGGTGGTGACCAGCGGCAGTGCCGGGAACTCGACACGGCCTGCCTCGACGTCGGGGATCCAGACGTCCCGGGATTCCCGGACCGCAGCGGCGAGCGGAACGCCTGCCGCCAGGTCGAACTCGGTCCACGGCGCCCGCACGCCCTCGCTCAATCCGACGGTCGCGACCACCCGCAACGTGCTCTCACCGTCGCGGAGCACCAGCGCCGCCACCTCGGCGCCCAGGGCGTCGGCCAGCGCCGGCAGCACCGCGTCGCACACGGTGTTCAGCCCGGGAGCTGCGGCCAGGCGTTCGGCCATCCCGCCCAGGACCCGCAGCATCAGCCGGGCCTCGACATCGACCGTCATGGGGCCAACCTAGTCAGAGCCGGAGTCCGGAGGTGGACCGGCTGGTGCCGGAGCTCGACACGACCAGCGCCTCGTGACCGGGCAGGGCCTCGAGCCACGGCAACGCTCCGGCGCCCATGGCGAAGGCGGCGGTCGCGTAGCAATCCACCGAGGTCAGGAACTCGCCGACCACGGTGACGCTGGCCAGCTCGTCGGCCGGTCGCCGCGTGTGGGGGTCGACGATGTGCTTCCCGCGCTCGGCGACCCCGGAGGTGGCGACGGCGATGCCGCGCCCGGTGACCACGCTCAGGATGTGGTCGCGGTGCAGCGGGTCGGCGATCCCGATCCGCCAAGACTTTCCGGGGGCCGGTTCGCCGACGGTCTGGACGTCTCCACCGCCGTTCACGGCGTGATGGTGGCTGCCGTGCTCGCTGAGCAGGCGGCTGGCCCGTTCGATCGCCCACCCCTTCACCAGCCCGGTCGGGTCGAGCTGTCCGTCCCAGTAGGCGCTGAAGAAGCCGTCCGTCTCCGCGGCCATCCGCTGGCAGAGGTCGAGGACCTCCGGGACGAGCGGGTCGGCGTCCTGGATCGTCATCTCCTGGCGCTGGAGCCGGCTGATGTCGCTGTCCGCCCGATAGGTGCTGAACACAGCATCGACCCGGTGCAACCACGCCGTGACCGCGGCGATTGCCTCGGCCCACGGCCCAGGGTCACGGATGTCGATGCTGAACACGGTGCCCATGCAGTGCTCGACATGCACGGTTCGAGGCGGTGCGGGGGTCGTCATGACAATGGTCCGGCTCACGACAGCCCCGCCTGGTCCAGGGCGCTCTGCAGAGAGGTGATGTAGCCCTCGGAAGTGTAGGTGGCGCCGGAGATCGTGTCGATCTGCGCGCTCTGGGCCGCCGTCGCCTCCTGGTTGAGCTCGGGGATGGCGTAGGAGTTGATCTCATCGTCCCGCGGGTCGTTGGACGGGTACTGGGGCGACGTCGCCGCCGTGACCTTGCCGTTGCTGACGGTGATTTGCACCTGAACCGGGCCGTAGCGGGTGTCCGCTGCAGTGCCGGTGAGCGTCTTGGTGCCGGACGAGCTGCTGCCGGACGAGCCGCTGCTGCCGGAACTGCTGCTCCCCGTGCTGGTCGAAGTGCTGGGGCTGATGGCCGCCGGCGGTGCCGTCAGGGCAGGAGTAGTCGGGTTCTGGGTCTTGAAGGTCAGGAGAAGGACGAGTCCGGCGATCGTGCTGAGGATCGCGAAGACGGCGCGGCGCATGAGATGCCTTTCAGGCTCTGGAACTCGGAAAGGATCAGAATTCGAAGGATTCGGCGTGGATCTGCCGGGCGGGGACACCGGCGGTTCGGAGCGCTTCCCGGACACCAGCGGTCATGCCGGCCGGGCCACAGAGGTACACGTCGTGGGCGGGGAGGTCCGGGATGTTCGCGGCGAGCGACGCGGCCCCCAGCGGATCGGCGCCGAGCTCGGCGCGGCGACCGGTGACGATGTGCAGCCTCGCCTGGCGCTCGACAGCGAGGTGCTCCAGCTCCCGGCGGAACACGACATCCCGGTCGTGCCGGGCCCGGTAGACGAGGGTCAGCTCGCCCGGGGCCGCAGGGAGCGTCTGGAACAGCGCGCGAAGCGGCGTGATCCCGACCCCGCCGGCGACCAGCAGCACCTTCGGCCGACGGCGGACCGCGGCCGTCATCGCCCCGTACGGGCCCTCGGCGACGACCCGGGTTCCGGGCTGGAGCCGGCTCAGGCCGCGACTGTGTTCGCCCAGGGCCTTGACGGTGATCCGGAGCAGGTCGGGACGAGGCGCCGCCGACAGGGAGTAGGGGGAGGAGACCCACCAGAGGTCGCGGGTGAGGAACCGCCACCGGAAGAACTGTCCGGACTCGGCCCGGAGCTCGTCGAGGTGCCGGCCACCGACGACGAGGCTGATGACGTCGGGACCCTCGTGGTGCACGGCCACGACGCGCAGCTGGTGCCGCACCGCCTGCCGAGCCGGCGTGACGAACCGGTACCAGAGGATGGCAGCGGCGACGACGGCGTACAGCCCACCCCACAGGACCCGGGCGAGGAGGTTGTTCATGAACTCGGCGCCGGCCGCGAACTGGTGGCTGAACGCCAGCGCGACCGCCAGATACGTGTAGAAGTGCAGGTAGTACCAGGTCTCGTAGCTCAGTCGACGGCGCGCGGCGCTGGCCGAGCTGATGCCGACGCCGACGAGCAGCAGCCCGGCGACCGTTCCTGCGAGCACATCCGGGTAGCTCAGCACCAGGGTCTTCGTCTGGCTGACGACGTCGGTGTGCGCGCTGATCGCGTAGCCCCAGATGATGAGTAGCGCGTGCTCGACGACGAGGCCCACCGTGTAGCGGCCGCCCATGGCGTGCCAGCGCGCGAGCCGGTCCGCGCCGATGCCGCGTTCCAGCGGAGGGATGCGCGCCATCAGCGCGACCAGCACGACGACGCCGTAGCCGGCGAGCAGTCCGGTGATGCGTCCGGCGTTGGTGAGCCAGTCGCCGACCCCGTGGATCGGCGGGGTGTCGATCCACCAGAGGGCAACGGCGGCGATGGCCCCGGCAGCGATGAGCGCGAGGACGGCGGTCGGGTGGGCCCGGACCGGACCAGGCGGCACTTCGACGGCGGGTGCCGCGGCCAAGCGCCGTTCGGACGCGAACGTGGTCACGGAGCACTCCCGTCGGCGAGCTGGACGGAAGAAGCCATGCCCTATATATCGCGAAGGGCGCTTCGCCGAGACTGGGAGAAAGCTGTGAGCCACATATGAGCGGCCGCAGCCAACGCCCGGCGTCCCTGATGGGTGTCGGAAGTGGAGACGAGTCAGCCGGCCCGAGAGCCTGTGACCAGCGACGACGCTCGATAACCAGCCGGGACGCCGTCGACGATCACGGCGCCGCCGACCGCGTTGCCGGTGCGCAGCGGAAGGATCTCCTGGTACTCCGGGACGCGTACCAGGCGCGCGCCCGATCGAGGTCCGGGAACTCGATGACGACGACCACGCCAGGGAGCTCGCCGTCCATCAGCTGCGGGATGGCGCCGTGGACCAGGAAGCGGCCCGAGAAGGGTTCCAAGGTGGCGTCGATCCGCAGCAGGTAGTCGGCGACCTGCTGGTTGCGGTCGACGGAGCGGAGGTTGGCGATGGCGTATGCGGTCATGCCGACGATGCTGGAACGGGGACCGGTTCGCCGTCCATGACGTC
The DNA here is from genome assembly GCA_035468175.1 of Frankiaceae bacterium. Taxonomy (GTDB): domain Bacteria; phylum Actinomycetota; class Actinomycetes; order Frankiales; family Frankiaceae; genus JAVEDQ01. Next base: position 18,986 of record DATITC010000173.1, read on the forward strand.
GGAGGTAACCCGGGCCTCGAAGGGTGACCGGGACGTTGACATACCGGACAACCGACGGCTCGCGGCAGCGTTTCCGCCAGCGTCAGCCGCCGCAGCGCCACGGAACGCTGCCCCGAATGCCCCGCCAGCCCGACATACCGGACAACCGACGGCTCGCGGCAGCGTTTCCGCCAGCGTCAGACAGCCGGCCCGAGCAGAGGTAGCTCAGCCGATGAGGACTGCGCGTCCGGAACGTCTGCATCTCGACCAGAGAGCTTGGTCGGGAGGGAGGCCGGCGTGCGCGAGAAGCACAGCGACGCGTCCGACTTCGCCATC
>DATITC010000174.1:0-3462 GCA_035468175.1 Frankiaceae bacterium
TGAAGAGCACCGTCGAGCACCTGAACCCGACCAGGGTGAAGCTCAGCGTCGAGGTTCCGTTCGACGAGCTCAAGCCGCACTTCGACAAGGCCTACGGCGCGCTGGCCGGGCAGGTCCGTATCCCCGGCTTCCGTCCGGGGAAGGTACCGGCGCGCATCCTGGACGCCCGGCTCGGACGCGGCACGATCCTGTCCGAGGTGGTCAACGACGCCGTCCCGGCCAAGTACGGCGAGGCGGTGACGGAGGCCAATCTCGCGGTGCTGGGTCAGCCGGAGATCGAGGTCACCCGGATCGATGACGGCGACGCGCTCGCTTTCACCGCCGAGGTCGACGTCCGCCCCGAGATCACCCTGCCGTCGCTGGAGGACGTGTCGATCACCGTCGACGACGTCGAGGTGACCGAGGCCGACATCGACGAGCAGGTCGAGGCGCTGCGTGACCGGTTCGCCACCACCACGGTCGTCGAGCGCGCCGCCGCGGACGGCGATGCGATCAGCATCGACCTGAGCGCCAGTGTCGACGGCGAGGTGCTGGACGAGGCGACCACCGAGGGCCTGACGTACACCGTGGGCGCCGGGGACCTGATCGAGGGCATCGACGAAGCGGTCACCGGGCTGTCCGCGGGGGAGAGCGCCACGTTCCCGACCGTGCTGGTGGCCGGTGGCTACGCGGGCCGGGACGCCGAGGTCACCGTGACGGTGCAGTCGGTGTCCGAACGCGCGCTGCCCGACATCGATGACGACTTCGCCCAGCTGGCGAGCGAGTTCGACACCGTCGAGGAGCTGCGGACCGACCTGGCCGAGAAGATCCGCCGGGTGAAGAACCGCTCGCAGGCCGCCGACGCCCGGGACAAGGTGCTCGAGTCGTTGCTCGAGGCGACCGAGATCCCCGCCCCCGAGAGCATCGTGGAAGCGGAGTTCAAGTCCCGCGAGCACGACGCGGTGCACGCGTTCGACCACGACGAGGACGCGTTGACCGCGCATCTCGAGCGCGAGGGTCAGTCCAGGGAAGAATTTGACGCCGAGCTGCGGGAAGGCGCGGTCAAGGCCGTCCAGGTCCAGCTGCTGCTGGACGCGCTCGCCGAGGATCAGCAGATCGGCGTCAGCCAGGAGGAGTTCACCGAGCGGGTTTTGTACAACGCGCAGCGGCTGGGCATCGCGCCGGAGGAGTACTTCTCCCGTCTGCAGGAGGGCAACCAGCTGGCCTCCGTCTTCGCCGAGGTGCGTCGCGGCAAGGCGCTGGCCGGCGCGGTGGAGAAGGCGACCGTCTCCAACACCTCCGGTGAGGTGCTCGACGTCGCGGCACTGTTCGGCATCGAGACGGTGTCCGAGGAGGAGCAACTCGCCGAGGCACTGGCCGAGGCCCAGGCGGCGCAGGAAACAGGCCTGAGCGTCTCCGAGCAGGTCGAGGTCGAGGTGCTGGCCGACGAGATCGTGGCTGAGGCCGAGGCCGTGGTCGAGGCCGAGGTGATCGCGGAGGAGGTGCTCGCGGTCGACGCGGAGCTGCTCGACGAAGCGGTGGCCGAGGAGGTCGTCGACGCCGAACTGCTCGACGTCGCAGAGGTCGACGTGGTCGTCGTAGAGCAGGACAGCACCGAGCAGGACGGCGCCGACACCGGTTCGACCCGCCCGGATTCCAGCGGCTGACCCTGCGCCGAGGCCGACCGGATCCGGAACCCAGGTGTGTGATGGCGACTCATGTCGGCACCCCGGTCGGTACCCGGTCGACACCCCGGTCGGCACCGTCACCGGCTCGGCCGGCCGGTCACGCCGTCAGCGAACAGGGCGGTGGTACGCCATCGTCCGCACCCGGCCAGTGGTTACTGTCGGATGAGATTCCCACCGGGAGCCGGCGTTGTCGCCGGTCGAGTTCTACCCGAACCCACCGGCGTCGCAGGTAGACGCCGGTTATCGCAGAGGAGTTGTCCGTGAGCCACCGTTACCCGCCCGCCGGCTCGAGGGCCCTTGAGGCCGTGCAGCGACTGGAGGCCATTGCCCCTGGCCTGAGCGCCCCGCTGATGCGGGGAACGCCAGGCATGTCGCTGTCGGACTCGGTGTCCGAGCGACTGCTCCGCGAGCGGATCATCCTGCTCGGCTCGGAGGTTCGCGACACCAACGCCAACGAGATCACCTCGCAGCTGCTGCTGCTCGCGGCCGAGGACCCCGAGAAGGACATCACCCTCTACATCAACTCGCCGGGCGGCAGCGTCACCGCCGGCATGGCCATCTACGACACAATGATGTGGATCGAACCCGACGTCGCCACCACCGCGATGGGGCTGGCCGCGTCGATGGGCCAGTTCCTGCTGACCGCGGGCGCCAAGGGCAAGCGCACCGCGCTGCCGCACACCCGCATCCTGATGCATCAGCCGAGTGCCGGCGTCGGTGGCACCGCAGCCGACATCGCGATCCAGGCCGACATGCTCACCAAGTCCAAGCGTGAACTGACCGAGCTGCAGTCCCTGCACACCGGGCAGCCGATCGAGCGGATCGAGATCGACCAGGACCGTGACCGCTGGTTCACCGCTCAGGAGGCGCTCGAGTACGGCTTCATCGACAAGGTCGTCGCCCGCGCTGCGGACCCGTCGACGGACACCACAGCGCCCAGTCCGTCTCTGAAGAAGTGACCGGTTGATGTTCAAGCAGGACTCGAAGGAGACAACACCGTGACCACTGCCAATACCGGCCACCAGATGCCGTTGGGTGCTGCCCACGGCAATGCGCTGAACCTGCCGCAGAGCCGTTACATCCTGCCGTCATTCGTGGAGCGCACGAGCTACGGCGTCAAGGAATCCAACCCGTACAACAAGCTGTTCGAGGAACGCATCATCTTCCTCGGCGTACAGATCGATGACGCATCCGCGAACGACGTGATGGCGCAGCTGCTGACCCTCGAGTCCACCGACCCGGACCGCGAGATCATCATGTACATCAACTCGCCGGGTGGATCGTTCACCTCCATGACGGCGATCTACGACACGATGCAGTTCGTCCGCCCGCACATCCAGACCGTGTGCCTCGGGCAGGCGGCGTCCGCGGCTGCGGTGCTGTTGGCGGCCGGCAGCCCGGGTCGGCGGCTCGCGTTGCCGAACTCCCGCATCCTGATCCACCAGCCGGCCACCGAGGGTGTGTACGGCCAGGTGTCGGACCTGGAGATCCAGGCCAAGGAGATCGGCCGGATGCGGTCGGCGCTCGAGGAGATCCTGTCCCGGCACTCCAACAAGACACCGGAAGAGGTCCGCAAGGACATCGACCGGGACAAGATCCTCACCGCGTCCGAGGCCAAGGACTACGGCCTGATCGACAACGTGCTCGAGTACCGCAAGCTGGACTGACGCACGGCCCCCGACCGCGCCGGCGGACCGCCGCACCATGGGCGGCCACCGGCGCGAGTCGCCGGGGGCAGGCGGAAGGACGGAGCCGATCCGGTTGCGGAGTGTGGAATACCTGTCGCCACGGCGTC
>DATITC010000175.1:0-7838 GCA_035468175.1 Frankiaceae bacterium
CAACAGCTGACAGCAACACACCACACCCTGGGGAGGGCCAGCCATGCTGGCCCTCCCCGCGTGTGTTTGTCGGGCGGCGGCGAGACCACAACGGCACGCAGCCGTGGATGTCGGGACGCCGCTACGCCGTACCGGCTGGGCCAGGATCAGGCAACTCGTGGCGTCCCGGAGACGGTGTGCCGAACCGGCGCCGAGCTGTCGTACCAGTCGAGGATCAGCAGTGTGGCGTCGTCGGCGAGGGCGTGTCCGGTCGCTTCGAGGACCTTGTCGGCCAGCTCGCGTGTCGCTTCCCGCGGATGCGATTCGCGGGTAGCGAGCAGCATCGACGGCAGATCGAGGTCGGCCGCGTTGCGTTCGAGCATCCCGTCGGTGACGAATACCAGCCGGTCGCCCCGTTCCAGCGGGATCTCGGTGCCGTGATAGGTGCTTTGCTCGAACAGGCCGAAGGGCATATCGACCGGGAACTCGAGGGCGCGCACCATGCCGCCGCGCACGAGATACGGCGCGACATGCCCCGCGTTCACCACCGTCAGGACTCCGGTCGACAGCTCCAGTCGTCCGAGCAGTCCGGTGGCAAAGGATTCGGTCGAGGCCCTTGCCTGCTGGGAAACCAGCGCCTCGTTGGCCTTCGCCGCCTGCTCCGACAGCGACATCCCGAGGCGGCGCGAGTTGCGCAGACTGCCGACGCAGAGCGTGGCGGTCAGGGCGCTGTCGATGCCATGGCCCATCGCGTCCGTCATGGACAGGTGCAGCGCGTCGCGGGCCAGGCTGTAGTCGAAGGTGTCGCCGCCGATGTGGTCGGCGGGCTCGATCCAGCCCGACAACGTGAGGGAACTGGCGGCGCAGGTGTAGGCGGGTGGGAGCAAGCGACGCTGGATCTCCGCCGAGAGCGAGAACGGTCTGTCCCGCTGGCCCCACTCGTAGAAATCGGTGTGCCGACGGCTCGCGATGACGACGAACCCGAGCAGGTGCGCCGTACGGGCGATCTCAGCGAGGATGGGCGCTTGGGGTTCGGTCGGCAGGCAGAAGACCAGCAGGCCGAGGGCCTCCCCACGTTCGGTCACCGGTGCGAGCACCGTCCACAGGTCGGCGGGCCCCGTTGCGCCCGGCGGCAGGACCTGCACGGTCTGCTGCTTTAGCGCCTCGTGGGCGGGCCCGCCATCGAGCGGCACGACCGTCGCCAAGTCCTGCGTATGCCGATCGCGGTCCTCGTCCAGGCCGGGGAGGCTTTCGGCGGATTCCCCTGATAAATCGAACTGGGTCAGGCGGACCAGTGACCGGCCGGAGAGGTCCGCGACGAGAAATGACACGGAGCTCGCCCCCAACGCCTCGCCGACGCGTCGGGTCGCGGCCTCCACCGCAGCGACGGGGGAGGCGTCCTCCACCATGTCGAGAACGCCGAGCAGGGCTGACCGCACCTTCTCGACGTCGTCCACGCTCGAAGTGTAGAGATCACGGCGACGCCGCACACTCCTAGCGGGCATGCACCCGGATGATCGGCGTGCCAGGAGAGCGGTGGGGACCCGCCCGGTTCGGCGGTCGCAGAACTGTGCACGAGCCAGGAACGCCGACGATGGACTCAGCAGCAGCGTCGTAAGTTCGCAATGACGACGTCTACCTCTTCACCAGGTAGCGATCCGGCAGCAGTGGGATGATGCTGCGCGTGGCTGGACCGTATCCGCCGGTGGAACCGTATGACTCGGGCCTTCTGCAGGCTGCCGACGGCCTCACCGTGTATTGGGAGACGATCGGCAATTCGTGCGGCACGCCGGCGGTGTATCTGCACGGTGGCCCGGGCAGTGGAAGCACTCGCACCGCCCGATGTCTGTTCGATCCGGCGGTCTTTCGCGCGGTGTTGTTCGATCAGCGGGGCTGCGGCCGAAGCCGACCGTTGGTCAGCGAAACCGGCGCCGATCTGACCACGAATACGACGGCGCTTCTGGTGGCTGATCTGGAGCGGCTTCGCGAGCATCTGGGCATCGATCGGTGGGTCGTCGTGGGCGTGTCCTGGGGGGTGACGCTCGGTTTGGTCTACGCGCAGCGGTTCCCCGAGCGGGTGACCGCGATGGTGCTGGCCGGGGTGACCAGTGGGACCCGTCGCGAGACGGACTGGATCACCCGCTCGATGGGACGAATCTTCCCGGCCGAGTGGGACCGCTTCGTCAGCCTGCTGCCGCCGGAGGACCGAGGAGGAGACCCCGCGGCGGGCTACGCCCGGCTGCTCGCCGACACCGATCCAGCCGTGCGGGAGCGTGCCGCGCAACAGTGGTGCACGTGGGAGGACACCCACGTCTCGCTGATGCCGGGCTGGTCACCGAACCCCCGTTACGACGACCCGGAGTTCCGGATGGTATTTGCCCGGCTCGTTACGCATTACTGGAGCCACGGCTGCTTCCTGACTGACGATCAGATCCGCAGCCAGATGGACCAACTCACCGGCATACCTGCCGTGCTGGTCCACGGAAGGTACGACGTCTCCGCCCCTCTGGACACCGCCTGGCATCTCCACCGCGCCTGGCCGGACAGCCAGCTCGTCATCCTCGACGAAGCGGGCCACGGCGGCATCGGCTTCGACAACGCGATCAGCGACGCCGTCGACTCCTTCCGGTCGACCGGGCAGTGATGCCCCGGTTCGGCAATTCCCCTTCGGAGTCAGCGCACCACAGCAGTACGAACGGCGGAGGCAGCCGTCAAGTTCACCGACGGCCTGCCGAAAACTGGGGGAATGTCGGTGCTGACGGTACGAGACAACGGATGACTGTCACTGAGGTGCGTCAGCTCGCCGATGCTGCAAGCGCGCTCAGTGAGTGATCACCCGACTCGGCTCGCCGATGAGATCGTCATCAGCAAGGACGACCGACGCACCGAGGCGGCTCTTCGTGGTGCCGCAGGGCGTCTCCGAGAGGCGGGTGTGCTGCGATGGACCAGGCGCCGGTAGCACAAACAGAGTCCGGTCAGTGAGTCCGACAAGGTGTTGGACTCACACGACACGATGCATGAAGCAGGGGTCATGAGGATGCAGTTCGTGAGTCGTGGTGGGCTGGGGCCGCGGTTATTGCTGGCGCTGGTCCTGGTGCTCGCGGCGGTCGGCCTCAGCGGCTGCGCTCAGGGGCCGCTTGCGGGCAAGGTCGTCGTGCTGGACGCCGGGCACAACGGCGCGAACTGGGCCTACCCCGGGCAGATCAATCGCCTGGTCTGGATCGGCAACACTTGGAAGCAATGCGACACCACCGGCACCGCGACCAACGCCGGCTACCCGGAGCACGCGTTCACGTTCGACGTCGTCAACCGGATTGCGACGCGGCTCTCCGCCCTGGGAGCCCGGGTTGTCCTGACGCGTACGAACGACACCGGTTGGGGGCCCTGCATCAGCGACCGGGCCGGCGTCGGCAACGCGCAGCACGCCGACCTCGCCATCGCGGTCCATGGCGACGGAGCTTCGGGATACGTGCGCGGGTTCCACGTCATCCGACCCGCCTCGCTGCCCGGACTGACCGACAAGATCTACGCGCGGTCCGTGTGGCTGGCCTGGGTGCTTCGCACGACGTACGCGCAAGACACGGGGATGCCGCCGGCTTCCTACGTCGGGGACGGCAGCGGCATCGTGGAGCGCTCCGACCTGGGAGGGCTCAACCTGTCGCGGGTGCCCAAGGTATTCATCGAATGCGGCAACATGCGTAACGCGACCGACGCCGCACTCATGAGTTCGATCGCCGGGCGTGACCGCATCGCGTACGCGATCTCCGAAGGTGCGCGGCAATACCTGGAAGGTCACGCCTGACGTCTTGTGTCCGTCGGCGACGCTTGCAGGTAGCTGCGTCGCCGCGTACGTGCTGATCCCGGCGGCCGGTGGTTCCGGCCTACTGGGCTCGTGTCATACCCGTCACCGGCGCGAGGCGCTTCCCGGTCGGTGCATCCAGCACCGCCCAGCAGCACCGCAGCGCCAGCACGACCTGCGGCCCGTGGCCGAGCCCGCCGCGGGACGACGACCCTCGGCCGCCGCGCCGCCGCGAGCGCCCCGCCGCTCAGTAGCCGGGGCATGAGGCGACGTCGCCACTTCTATCGAAGCCGACCCGGGGTCCTGGACGGGGAAGTACTGTCCGTCGCCAGACTGGTGCCGGGCTACCTGGGGAGGCGGCGTGACAGCACCACCGCCGGGTTGGTGGCAGGCCCCGGACGGGCTGTGGTATCCACCGCCGCCGCCTCCCAGACCACCCGCATTTCGGCCTCCGGTGGAGGCTGGGCCGGGCCCTCCGCGTTCCGTCCCGGCCGTTCCGACTCCGCCGGGAGGATGGGGGCAGGCCCAGAGCAAGTACGGCGCGGTGCCGCAGCCGCCTTGGCGTCGGCTTCGGTGGCTGCTCGGGGTCGGTGTCGTCGCGGTCGTCCTGATGGCGGGGCTGGCGGTCGCCGCATCGCAGGCTGCCCCATCCGGACGAGGCGTGGGCCAAGCCGGCTGCGCTTGGCACGCCCAGCACGCCGGGCCAGGAACGACGGCGGACCTGTACGGAGTCTCTTTTCCGGACACGCAGCACGGCTGGGCGGTGGGAGGCATCGACAAGCCGGTCATCCGGGCTACCACCGACGGGGGTCTGACGTGGCGGTCGCAGGACCTCTCGGGCACGAACGGGCTTGCTTCGGTGTCGTTCGTCGATGACGTGCACGGCTGGGCCGCCGGCGTGCACAACACTTTGGTCGCCACGACAGACGGTGGGTCAAGCTGGACGAGCGAGCATCCCGGGATCGAGCACGACGGCAACATCTACGGCGTCTGGTTCGTCGACCGCTTCCACGGCTGGATCGTCGGCCAGCAGGGACTTCTCCGGGTCACGGCCGACGGAGGCCGATCCTGGAGTCCGCAGACTGCCGGAACCGAGCAAGACCTCGATCAGGTCCGCTTCTCCGATCCGCAGCACGGCTGGATCGTTGCCGGAGCCGGCGAGCTGTTCCGTACCGCCGACGGGGGAACGACGTGGGCGCCGGCCTACGCGGCGAACGCAAAGCGTAGCGAAGCCGTCGCCGGAGCCTCGTTCCTCGACAGCCGACACGGCTGGGAAAGTGGATCCGAAGACAGCACCGACGGCGAACACCACTACGGCGTCGTGTCACAGACCGACGACGGTGGGGCGACGTGGAAGCACCGGATTTCCACGCGCTTCGACGACGAAAGATTCACCGCGATCACCTTCGTCGACGCTCGACAAGGTTGGGTTGCCGGCTACAGCGGCGAGCTGTACTACACCGACAACGGGGGCCGGAGCTGGGCAAGCCGCCCCAGTCCAAATGACGGCGAAAAGGTCAACGAGATGGTGTTCCGCGATGCGACACACGGCTGGGCCGTCGGCAACGCCGCAACCATCATGGCCTGCACCCCAGAGCCGTGACCTCACCATGTGGGCTCGGTAGTCGCGGCGCACGTGGTCGCTCTGGGGTAGGGATGGTTCATGGTGAACGAGCGGAGGGCGCACTCCAAGGACGACTCCCGTGCTGACGAACATCCCATGGCTGACCCGCTCGGCCTGATCAGCGGCGGCGAAGGCGTCTTCACGGGCACCGTGGTCTGCGCGGCCGCCATCGCTTACGGCGCCGGGCACCTGAATTCAACCGGGGAACTCAGCGTAGCCATCTTCGGCACCGTGCTCATCTACTGGCTGGCTCACCTGCATGCGCGCACTCTCGGTGCCTCCGTCACCCACGGTCACCATCCGCTGGTTGCTCTGCGTCTAGCCCTGCGCGAGACCTGGCCGATAGCCGGTGCCTCCGTCCTGCCGATCCTGATTCTGCTTCTCGCCGAGATCGCCGGAGCAGCGCTCCATGTCGCGGCGTGGATAGCGCTGATCGCCACCATCGTCCTGCTCACTGCCTACAGCTATTTGGCTGGGAAGCGCAGCGGCTTGAGCGCTTGGGGCCGTATTGCCAGTGCCGCGATCGGCGCGGGCATCGGGATCTTGGTAGCCGTCTTGAAGGTCGCCCTGCACTGAGCGGACAGTCGACGGAAGGACGACCCTCTCCGCCTGGCGCTCGACCTGTCGTCGATCGGAGCCGCAGCCGGTCGACGCTGGCGGGTTGACGCCGCATGCGCTCAGCTGAGCCTGCTGTCCTGGTTGATGAGCAGGTCGATGGTTGCCGGTGGAGCAGGGCGTTGGAGGAGGTAGCCCTGCGCTTGGTCGCAGCCCATGTCTTGCAGGCGCTGACGCTGCTCCGGCGTTTCGACTCCCTCGGCGACCACCACCAGGTCGAGTGAATGGCCCAGAGCGATGATCGAGGCAGTCACTGCAGTGTCGGTCCGGTCACGACCGAGACCGCAGATGAAAGACTGGTCGATCTTGATCTCGTTGAAGGAGAACCGGCGCAGATAGTCCAAGGAGGCGAACCCCGTCCCGAAGTCATCGACCGCCAGGCGCACGCCGAGCCCGCGCAGCTCGAGTAGATCGTCGCGCACCGCATCGGCTCGTCCGACGAACTGGCGTTCGGTGACTTCGAGACCCAGCTTGCCGGGCGGGAGACCGGTGTCGGTCAGGGCTTGTTGGACGATGCCAGCGAAGTGCTGCTTGCCGAGTTGCTGCCCTGCGATGTTTATCCACACGTCCGGTGCGGCAGTTCCGAAGGCCTGCTGCCACTTGCTGGCCTGCGCGGTGGCAGCTGCGAGAACCCAGTTACCGAGGGGGATCATGAGCCGTCGTCCTTCGGCTACGTCGAGGAACTCGCCGGGCGGCAGCAAGCCGCGGGTGGGGTGCTGCCAACGGAGCAGGGCCTCTACCGCGACGATGACGCCGGTGTGCAGGTCGTACACGGGCTGGTACTGCAGCCGCAGCTCCTCGCGGATCAGCGCCTTGGAAAGTTGACCCGCCAGCGTGAGCTGGCGCAGCGCGTCGACGTGCATGGACGGGTCGTAGATCTCGTAGCGGGCTTTGCCGTTGATCTTGGCCCGGTACATCGCCGTGTCAGCGCCACGGAGCAAGTCTTCCGGGTCTGCCGATCCATCCGTGGTGGCGATTCCGATGCTGACAGTGACCTGGACCTGGGTGGCGCCTGCTGTCATCGGGGTGGCAAGGGCCCGGTCGATGCGGTCAGCGACCCGGCGGGCTTCGTCGGGATTTCTGAGGTCCTCGCAAACAACGACGAATTCATCTCCGCCCCGGCGGGCCGCGGTGTCGGTTTCCCGCATGCAACCGCGGAGGCGCGTGGCGACCTCGATGAGGATCTGGTCGCCGGCGACGTGGCCGAGGCTGTCGTTGACCTCCTTGAAGTCGTCGAGATCGAGGAACAGCACGGCGACAAGGCTTCCGCTGCGCTCTGCCCGGGCGCAGGCCGTCTGAAGGTGGTCGGCAAGCAGTGCACGGTTGGGCAAGCCAGTGAGGTCGTCGTGCAACGCCCGATGAGCCAGCTGGGACTCTGCCTCCCTACGGGCGGTGACGTCTTCGACCTGAAACACCAGGAAATCCGGTTGGCCGGTGGCGTCGTGCACCACCGACCCGCTCATCAGCCCCCAGATCTGGTGTCCGTCGGCGTGCTGCAGGCAGTGCTCCGCCTGGTAGATGGTGATCTCGCCGGTGACCAGGGCCCCCACACCGGCTCGGAGGTCCGCCGAATCCTGCTGACTGCACAGGCTCTGAACGTCCCGGCTCAGCAGCTCCTGTTCCGGGTAGCCCACAAGCAACGACATGGCACGGTTCGCCCGTCGCAGGCTGCCGTCGACGCTGAGGAACATCATCCCCGTGCGGGCATTGTCGAACGCTCGCCGGAAGCGCTCCTCGCGTACTCGCAGCGCCGCATCGGCCAGCCGCTGTTCGGTGATGTCTTCGACCTGGCCGACCGCGTACGCGGGTGACGGTGTGTCC
>DATITC010000176.1:0-5572 GCA_035468175.1 Frankiaceae bacterium
GCGCAGCCAGGTCCCACCGACCGCTATCGTCACCACCCACCAGACGGCCAGATTCCCTTGCCAGCCTGCCGATTGCCGCACTCAGCCGAGACGATGCGCATACCGTCGCGAGTTCGCATCGGATGCAATTGGCGGCAGAAGGAACAACGGAACGGCCAGTGGCGGTTAGGGGTGGAGAACCGCCTGGTTAGCGGCTCTCCGCTGGTCAGGGGGCCTTGGCCAGGACGGTTTCGGCGGTGGCGGCCTTGAGGTAGAGCCGGGGTGAGTTACCGACAAAGATAAAGTCGTGGCGGCGGTAGAAGGCGGCCGCTTGCTCGTCGATGGCGTCCACGACGATCAGGCGGCCGCCTCCCACCTTGGCGGCGTCGATGATCCTGGCCAAGGCGTCCAGCAGCAGCTCCCCGCCCAGGCCCTGCCCCTGCAGGGTGTGGTCCAGGGCCAGCCTGGCCAGCAGGTAGGCCGGGATGACCGAGTAGCCCCCGGTGAGCGGGCGGGGGACTTCGGAGCGGACGACCTGTGTCGGAGCGATCGAGAAGTAGGCCAGCACGGCCGAGGAGCCGGGCCGGGTCCACACGTAGGTCTGGGCGGTGCCGGCGCCTTGGGCACGGCGCGCCTGGCTCTTCAGCCAGGCGTCCAGGGGGTCCTTTCCGCAGGTGAAGGCGTCGAGGCGGTGATCGTCGCCGAGGACCTGGGAGAGGTACTCGCTCACGCTCGCTTGAACCGGCGAGGCCTGCTGGCGGTCTCCAGCAGGCGCGGCGCCTGGTCGGGGATCTCCAGGGAGTCCATCAGGGCGTCGAACTGCTCCACCGGCATCAGGGTCACATCGGCGCGGGCCAGCACCATGTCCGCTTCACGCACGGCAGCGGCCAGCACGAAGGTGGACACCGACTGCTGACGAGCAGCGGCGGCCTGTGCGATCCGCTCTTCACTCTCCGGATCTGCGCGCATCTCGATTCGACAGGTCTTCACGGCCATGACGCTCTCCAACATTCTCTCGACCCCTCGAATGTACGGCGCTTGTACGGCGCTTTGCAAGGCAGTTGGGCGGGCGCTAGGCGGCGACGCAAGCCCGACCGGCGCAAGATCATCGCTAGCGCTAATGGCTGCGCGGATCATCCTCGACCCGTAGTCACTGGAGAGCCGGATGCCACGGAAACGGGCACGTCCGGTTCGGGCCGGGGGCCGTCGGAAAAGGACCTGCACAACAGGTACCTCGCCGACGGCCTACCGGTACCCCCACCCCGGCGTGGAAGAGCCTTGACAGACCGGCCGCTCACCCGCGCCGGCCGGATCCCACAGACAGAGCGCCCCACGAACGACGTCCCGACCGCTCCACGAGTCACCGTCGGTGGGCTCAGCCGAGGAACCGACGGAGCAGTCTGCGGGTCGCGGGCCCGTACGGCGGGTAGGCGATCGAGGGGTCGGGCGTCGTCGGTCGGCGGAGCACGCCGCGCAGGTGGCTGAGGGTGTCGAAGCCGACTCGGCCGTGGTAAGCCCCCGTCCCCGACGGCCCGACGCCGCCGAACGGGAGGTCGGGGACGAGGAGCTGCTGGAGCAGGTGGTTGACGGCCGCGGTCCCGGAGGTCGTCGCGGCGAGAACGGCGTCAGCCGTCGCAGAGGACTCGGTGAACACGTAGAGCGCCAACGGGTCCGGCCGCTGGCGGACGAACCGCACCGCCTCGTCGACGGACGGCACGGTGACGACCGGCAGGATCGGCCCGAAGATCTCATCCTGCATGAGCCGGGAGTTCGGTGCCGGATCGACGACGACCGCAGGCCCCATCCGCAGAGCGGCCTCGTCGACCGCCCCACCGACGACCTCGCCACCCGAGTCGCGCAGCAGCCCGGCGAGCCGGTCGAATTGGCGCCGGTCGACGATCCGCCCGGGCTGGGCCGCGGCTGCGCCACGGAGCGCCTCGACGAGCCGGGTCCGGAACGCGTCCCGCACCGGTGCCTCGACGAGGATGTAGTCCGGGGCGAGGCAGGCCTGGCCCGTGTTGACGCACTTCGCCCACGCGATCCGCCGGGCCGCGACGTCGAGGTCGGCGTCGGCCGCGACGATGACGGGGCTCTTGCCGCCGAGCTCGAGCGTCGTCGGGGTGAGGTGCAGCGCGGCCGCCTCGGCGACGATCCGGCCCACCCGCGTCGACCCGGTGAAGAAGATGTGGTCGAACCGTTCCGCGAGCAGTGTTGTGCTCACCTCGGCGCCACCGGTGACGACGCGCACTGCCTCGGCGTCGACGTAAGCCGGCAGGAGCCGTTCCAGCACGGCCGCGGTCTCGGGCGCGAGCTCGGACGGCTTGAGCGCGACGACATTCCCCGCAGCCAGCGCGCTGACCAGCGGCTGGAGGGTGAGCAGGATCGGGAAGTTCCACGCTCCGATGACGAGCACGATCCCTTTGGGCCGCGGCTCAACCGCCGCCCGTCCCGGCCGCAGCGCGACCGGCACGCGCACCCGGCGGGGGCTCGCCCACCGCGACAGGGACCGCAGCGAGTGCCCGATCTCCGCTCGCACCGGACCGATGTCCGCAAGGAACGTCGTCATCGCGTCCCGCCCGAGGTCGGCCCTGACCGCGGCCGCGAGGTCCCGCTCACGCTGCGTGACGAGGCGCTGAAGGCCATTGAGCTGACGGCGCCGCCATTCGAGCGGCAGCGTGCGCCCGTCGTCGAAGACCGCGCGGAGCCCGGCTACGACGTCCGCCCCGGACGTCTGGGCCGACGGTGCCCTCATCGCACTGCGACGATCGGTAGGCGCAGCGCGGCGGGCGCCGAGGCGGGGACCGCGGGCCGCACCGGGGGCACGGGTGCGACCTGCTCGTACTCCTCGCCGACGGCGGGCCGGGAGTCGGCCTCACCACGGTTCGGCCACATCGACAGCGCGCGCTCGGCCTGCGCCGTGATCGTCAGAGAGGGGTTGACGCCGAGGTTGGCCGAGATCGCCGACCCGTCGACGACGTGCAGCCCGCGGCAACCGAACACCCGGTGGTAGGGGTCGATGACGCCGTCCTCGGGGCCGGTTCCGATGGTGCAACCGCCGAGGAAGTGCGCGGTCATGGGGATGTCGGCCACCTCGCCGAGGGTGTTGACGGGGAACCCGTCGATCTCCTCCGCGATGGCATCCTGGGTCCGGTGGGCGGATTCAATCCACGTCGGGTTGGGCTCGCCATGCCCCTGCTTGCTCGTCACCGTGAGCCGTCCGAACCGGGTCCTGCGGGGGTAGAGCGTGAGGCTGTTGTCGCGGGTCTGCATGACGAGGGTGATGAGGCTGCGTTCGGACTGTCGCGGCAGGCCGGCATACAGCGACACGAGCCGACCGGGGTGGCGACCGAGCTCGAGAAGCCACTCCTGCCAGCGCTTCCGGCCCGTGTCACCCCGCGTCGCGAGCGTGGCGACCAGGCCCATCGCGTTCGAGCCTTTGCCGTACCGGCACGGTTCGATGTGCGTCATCTCGTCCGGGTGGATCGAGGAGGTGATCGCGACGCCGCGCGTGAAGTCCGGGGTGTCCTTGGCCCGCAGCCTCGCGACCGCCCCGCCGAGGCTCTCGCTGTTCGTGCGGGTGAGGTGCCCGAGTCGGTCGGACAGGCCGGGCAGGTCACCGTACGCCTTCATCCGGTGCAGTAACTGCTGCGTGCCCCAGGTGCCCGCGGCGAGCACGACCTCGTCGGCGGTGAAGATCGTCGCCGTCCGATGACGCCAGCCGCCCGAGCGGACGGTCGTGACCTCGTATCCGCCCGCTGGACGGCGCCGCAGCCGCGTCACCGTCGTCTCCGGGTGGATCCGGGCGCCGGCGCGCTCGGCGAGATGGAGGTAGTTCTTGACGAGTGTGTTCTTGGCACCGTGCCGGCAGCCGGACATGCACTGACCGCACTCGATGCAACCCATGCGCTCCGGGCCGGCGCCGCCGAAGAACGGGTCGGGGCACGTCCGACCAGGCGCCGGCGCGCCGTCCGGGCCGAAGAACACCCCCACCGGGGTCGTGGAGAACGTGTCGCCGACGCCGAGCCGGTCGGCGACCTTCTTCATGACGAGGTCCGAGGGGGTCGTCGTCGGGTTCGGGACGACCCCGAGCATCCGGCTGGCCTGGTCGTAGAACGGGGCGAGCTCCGCGCGCCAATCGGTGATGTGCGCCCACTGCCGGTCGCGGTAGAAGGCGTCGGCCGTCGGCTTGTAGAGGGTGCCGCCGTAGTTGAGCGACCCGCCGCCGACCCCCGCGCCTGCAAGGACGACGACGTCAGGCAGGACGTGGATCCGCTGCACCCCCATGAGCCCGAGCCGTGGGGCCCACAGGTAGCTGCGCAGGTCCCAGTTCGTGCGGGCATGGTCGGTGTCGGTGAACCGGCGGCCCGCCTCGAGGACCCCGACGCGGTACCCCTTCTCGCTGAGCCGCAGGGCGGCGACACTGCCACCGAACCCGCTGCCGATGACCACGACGTTGTAATGAGTGTGCGACATGACGCCCACTGTGGTTGCGGGCGACCCGGCCGTCTTGACATCCGGCGACACGTGTTTGACTCTGTGCGACAGCGGCTCCGGCATCGTGGCCGGTCCGATGCCGAGGAGGGGTGCCGTGGCGCCGGTCGTCCGCGCGCGGGCGCTGCACGGCGTGCCCGCGTTGGTCACCCGGCACGGCGGTGACGCCACGGCATACTTCGCGCGGTTCGGCCTGCCGCTCGTCCCGGCCGAGGACACGACGGTGCCGGTCGCCGACATGAACCTCCTACTCGACACAGCGGCCGCCGAGCTGGGGTGCGCGGCGTTCGGGCTCCTCCTCGCCGAGGCCGAGGACGAGACGATCCTCGGCCCGCTCGCCGTCGCCCTGAGCGCCTGCGCCACCGTCGCCGAGGCCGCCGACTGCGCGTCCCGGTTCCTCCACGTGCACTGCCCGGCCATGACGACGACGGTGCGTCCCGACCCGACCGAGCCGGGGACCGTCGTGCTCGGCTACGACATCATCGTGCCGGGCGCCCCGTACCCCACCCAGGCGATGGAACTCGGCGTCGCCATGACGCACCGCATCCTTGTGGCGCTGGTGGGCGAGGAGTACGGCCTGCGCGCCGTCGACCTCTCGCACGGCCCACAGTCCGAGCCGGAGCGGTACCGGGAGTTCTTCGGGGTAGACGTGCGGTTCCACCGGCCCGAGTCCGCGCTGCACATCACCGAAGAGACGCTGCTCGCCCCCTTGCCGAGCCGCAACGAGCAAGTGCGCCGGATCGCGATGGACTACCTCTCCAGGCACCACCCGCCGCCAGTCGCGTCGGTGCCCGAGCAGGTGCGCGCGACGATCGTCGAGGTCCTCGGGGTCACGTCGGCGACAGTCACCCACGCCGCACGGCTGCTCAACGTCCACCCCCGCACCCTGCAACGGCAGCTCGCCGCGGAGGGGACGACGTTCGAGCAGATCCTCGACACCGTCCGGCGCAACACGGCCCGCAAGCTGCTCAGCGGCTCCGACCTGCCGCTGGCCGAGGTCGCCTCGCTCGTCGGGCTCGCCGACCAGGCGACGCTCACCCGGGCGGTGCGCCGCTGGTTCGGTGACACGCCGAGCCGGTTCCGGCGGCGGGGCGCGACCTGA
>DATITC010000177.1:0-27233 GCA_035468175.1 Frankiaceae bacterium
CGCGTTCCGCCCCTTGTGCATGGCGACGGCGGCGGTGGCTGCGGTGGCAGCGGCTGCCGCACCGGCCATCGGCCCGAAGGCGTGGCGGTTCTGGTCGCCGGCCGGCACTGGGAACTCCCGCTGAGTCTGGTCGGTCGCGGCGGTGCCGGACCCCTGACCGTCGGAGACCTTCGTCGGTCCGTCACCGGTCGGGTTCCCGTCGGGGTCGAGCCCCAGGGAGGCCAGGAAGTTCTCCGGCGTCATCGACTTGGCCGGCGGCTCGTCCGACGGCTCGACGCCGTCTTCGCCGAACTTGGCGTTGACCTTGATCTTCTCGCGCATCCCCTCCTCTTTGAGGAACGCGTGGCTGCCGTGCGGAGACGACATCGAGCGGCGCACGAGCGGCCAGCTCGGGAGCATCTGCGGCTCGATCGGGGGCAGCTCCGCTTCCGGACCGCCAGCGGCCTTCTCCTTCTCCTGCTCGCCGGTGTCCTTCTCCTCGGACATGCCGATCGGCCCCTGCTTGCGGCCGTTCATGAACTGCCGCACCACGGGCTCGGGACTGGTCAGCAGCTGGTGCCGAGGACCGAACATGGCCAGGTGCTTCCGATAGAGCAGGCCGATGTTGTCCGGCACCGCGCGGGCGGTCCCGATGTTGTGCGTGACGATGAGGCAGGTGGCGCCGGTCTGCGCGTTGATGTCGACGACCAGCTGGTCGAGGTAAGCCACGCGGACCGGGTCCAGACCGGAGTCGGGCTCGTCGAAGAGCAAGATCTCCGGGTTGAGCACCAGCGCGCGGGCGAGGCCGGCGCGCTTCTTCATACCGCCAGAGATCTCACCCGGGAGCTTGGTCTCGGTGCCCTTGAGCCCGACGATGTCCAGCTTCTCGAGGACGATCCGCTTGATCTCGGACTCGGACTTCTTGGTGTGCTCGCGGAGCGGGAAGGCGATGTTGTCGTACAGGTTCTGCGAACCGAACAGGGCGCCGTCCTGGAAGAGGACACCGAACAGCTTGCGGATCTCGTAGAGATCGGACTCGGGGATGGTGCAGACGTCCTTGCCGTGGATCCAGATGTGCCCGTTGGAGGGGCGCAGCAGACCGACGAGGTGCTTGAGCAACACCGACTTGCCGGTACCGGATGGACCCAGCATCACGGAGATCTCACCCGGCGGGATCGTGAAGCTCACGTCCTCCCAGATGAGGCTCTTGCCGAAGCGCTTGGTCAGATGCTCGACCTTGACCTCAGCACCCACAGCGACATCTCCCTTATCCCAAACGCAACCCGGCGTACCCGGAACAGCCTCCGGCCGGTCCGTCATCGAACCCGATTGTGACCGCAGCCATCTAAGTAACGACCGGCGGGTCTTTCGGTGACGGTCCGTGCAGGAGAGAACGTCTCTCCATCGGGACGTACTGCCCTTGTGTGACCGTACGCACCGTACTTGAAACACCTGACATTCCGCATGTACCGGGCACAACGGTATATCCCGGTCGCAACGCAGCGTGGCGACTCGGCTGCCGACCGTCGAACCGACGAGGGAGTGTCTCGTCGTCCCGCGACACGGAGCGCACACGGCGACGGCCATCCCTGCGTGAGGGATGGCCGTCGTCGCGCATGCCCGACCCTCGTCCGGCGCCACATGGGCGGGACGGGTGGGGTGGGGCGTGGAGCTACTCGAGGGTGACGCTTACTTGAGGGTGACGGTGGCGCCGGCGCCTTCGAGTGCCGCCTTCGCCTTCTCGGCGTTCTCCTTGGTGACCTTCTCGAGAACGGCCTTGGGGGCACCGTCGACGAGGTCCTTGGCCTCCTTGAGACCCAGGCTCGTGAGGCCACGGACCTCCTTGATGACCTGGATCTTCTTGTCGCCGGGGCTCTCGAGGACGACGTCGAACTCGTCCTGCTCCGCCTCGGCCTCGGCCGGAGCGGCACCGCCGGCACCGGGGGCGGCTGCGACGGCGACCGGGGCGGCCGCGGTGACGCCGAAGGTGTCCTCGAACTGCTTCACGAACTCGGAGAGCTCGAGCAGCGTCATCTCCTTGAACGCCTCGAGCAGGTCCTCGGTGTTGATCTTCGCCATGATGGTGGTCCTTTCAGATCAAGCGTGGTGTGACGGGTCGGGCCGGGAGTGGGTCCACCCGGCCGTGCAACAGGTCGGCCAACTGGCCGTACGGGACTACTCGGCGGCGACGGGGGCGTCGCCGGACTCAGCGGGAACCTCGGCAGCCCCCGCGGCGGACTCCTGCTGCTGGCGGAGCGCCTCGACGAGGCGGGCGACCTGCGACAACGGGGCCGCGAACAGTCCGGCGGCCTTGGACAGCGAGCCACTCATCGCGCCGGCGAGCTTCGCGAGCAACACCTCGCGCGATTCGAGGTCGGCGATCCGACGGATCTCGTCCGCGGAGAGCGGCCGACCGTCGAGGATGCCGCCCTTGATGACCAGCACCGGGTTGGCCCGCGAGAAGTCCCGCAGGCCCTTGGCCGCCTCGACCGGATCGCCGGTGATGAAGGCGACGGCGGTCGGTCCGGTCAGGTGCTCGTCGATGCCCTCGACGCCCGCCTCGCGAGCGGCGATCTTCGTGAGGGTGTTCTTGACGACGGTGTACGTGGTGTCGCTGCCCATGGCGCGCCGCAGATCGGTGATCTGCTTGACCGTCAAGCCGCGGTACTCGGTGAGCACGGCAGCCGTCGAGCCACGGAACGCCTCGACGATCTCGGCAACAGCTGCCGTCTTCTCGGATGTCGCCATCGCGCTCCTCTCGGGAGGCCGGCTTCCCGGCTGAACCGGGGCGGCACACGCGACGAGAGAAGACTCCGCCGGAGCGGCGCCCGCTGACCGTCACCTGCGCGGGCCGCCCGGACGGATCCGGGACCTTCGGACGTCACCCGAGGGTGACGACAACCGGCGGTCTCTGGTGGTGGTTGGGTACTGGGTCTCAGGCTACCAGCGGTGCCGGCACCGCTCAGCGCGGTGCCGACACCGGCAGGAGCTACTCAGTTGGCCTGGTCGTCCTCGGACAGGGCGCGAGTGCGGTTGACGTCGACGGGGACGCCCGGGCCCATCGTGGTCGCGAAGGTGATCTTCTTCAGGTACCGACCCTTGGCCGCAGAAGGCTTGGCCCGCATGATCTCGTCGAGCGCGGCTGCGTAATTCTCCACCAGCTGCTGCTCGGAGAAGCTCGCCTTGCCGATCACGAAGTGCAGGTTCGCCTGCTTGTCGACCCGGAAGTTGACCTTGCCGCCCTTGATGTCGCCGACGGCCTTGGCGATGTCCATCGTCACGGTGCCGGTCTTCGGGTTGGGCATCAGGCCGCGGGGCCCGAGGACGCGGGCGATCCGGCCGACCTTGGCCATCTGGTCCGGGGTCGCGACGGTGGCGTCGAAGTCCAGGAATCCGCCCTGAATCTGCTGGACGAGGTCGTCGCTGCCGACGATGTCGGCGCCGGCGGCTTCGGCCTCCTCCGCCTTCGCGCCGGTGGCGAAAACGGCCACCCGGGGCGACTTGCCGGTGCCGTGCGGCAGGTTCACGGTGCCGCGGACCATCTGGTCGGCCTTGCGGGGGTCGACCCCGAGCCGGAGGGCGGCCTCGACGGTCGCGTCGAACTTGGTGTTGCTGGTGTCCTTGACCAGCCGGACCGCCTCGAGCGGGCTGTAGATCCGCTCGTAGTCGATCTTCTCGGCTGCGGCGCGGTAGGCCTTGCTGCGCTTCATCGTTCCTTCTTCCTCAGGTGGTTCGGACGGGCACCGGTCGATCCGGCAGCCCTCCCACGACAATCTGTGCAATGACCGAAGCTGTATGGGCTTCGACCGGCCAGAACCGGCTGAACCCCGCACAGCCTCGGCCGCGACGACCAGACGGGTCAGTCGCGGACGGTGATCCCCATCTGCCGGGCGGTCCCGGCGATGATCTTCTCGGCGGCGTCGATGTCGAGAGCGTTGAGGTCAGGCATCTTGGTCTGCGCGATCTCACGAACCTGCTCGCGGCTGAGTGAGCCGGCCTTCACCGTGTGCGGCGTCGAACTGCCCTTGTCGAGGCCGGCCGCCTTCAGGATGAGACGGGCCGCCGGGGGCGTCTTGGTGACGAACGTGAACGAGCGGTCCTCGAACACCGAGATCTCGACCGGCACGACGTTGCCGCGCTGGGCCTCCGTCGCGGCGTTGTACTGCTTGACGAACTCCATGATGTTCACGCCGTGCTGACCGAGCGCAGGACCGACCGGCGGGGCGGGCGTCGCGGCCCCGGCCTGGATCTGCAACTTGATGACGGCGGATAGCTTCTTCTTCGGGGGCATGTCCCTCGTACTCCTGTTATCTGCTGTTGCTGTGTTCGGACGGGCCCGGGCGCTCGGCCCAGACGTCAGATTTTGGCGACCTGGTTGAACTCGAGCTCGACCGGCGTCTCGCGGCCGAAGATCGACACCAGCACCTTGAGGCGCTGGGCGTCGAGGTTCACCTCACTGATGGTGGCCGGCAGGGTCGCGAACGGACCGTCGGTGACGGTGACCGATTCGCCGACCGTGTACTCCTGCGCCTTCGGCGCCTCGACCCGCTTCTTCTCCACGACCGGAGCCAAGATGCCCGCCACCTCGGAGACCCGCAACGGGGAGGGCTTGTTGGTCAGACCGACGAAGCCGGTGACGTTGGGGGTGTTCCGCACCGCGGACCACGACTCGTCGGTCAGATCCATTCGGATGTAGACGTAGCCCGGGTACTTCTTCTGCTGGACGGTCTGCCGCTTGCCGCCCTTGACCTGCACGACCTCCTCGGTCGGCACCTCGATCTGGAAGATGTAGTCCTCCATGTTGAGGCTGGCCGTCCGCTGCTCGAGGTTCGACTTCACCCGACCCTCGTAGCCGGCGTAGGTGTGCAGCACGTACCAGTCACCCGGCAACGCCTCGAGCTGACGGCGGAACTCCTCGACCGGGTCGAGCTCTTCCTCCGGCTCGGCCGGAGCAGCGGGAGCGGCTTCGACCTGCGCCGTCTCGCTCCCGGCAGCATCCGCCTCGGCCAGGTACCCGGGACCCTCGTCCACCCCGGTCAGCCCGGACCCGAGCTCCCCCTCCTCCGCGGCCGCGCCGGCCTCGGTGGAGGCGACCTCGTCATCCTCACGCATCTCGATGGGGTCGAGACGATCGACCGCCTCGCTCTGCTCGGAAGCGACGCCGTGCTCGCTCTGCTCGGACTGCTCTGTCACAGATCTACTTCCTCATCCGAAGATCGCCAGGATGGCCTTGGTCAACCCGTAGTCCAGGCTGGACACGAAGGCCGTCAGAAAACTCACGAACACGAGCACGACTACGACGTAGGTGGCGAGCTCACGGCGACCTGGGTAGATCACCTTGCGGAGCTCCGACATCACCTCGCGGTAGAACTGCACCGGCTTGGACCGACGGTTGCCGCCTCCACGACGGGCACCGCGGCCACCGGCCTCCGGCGAGACGGGGGCCGACTCCTGCGTATCGGTCGCCATCGCTCCACCTCCCGCTGCTATCGGCGGCCTCGTGCCGCCCTGACCGGTCCGTGCTGTCGGGTCCTACTGAGTGTGTGGTGCCAAGTGCTGGTCGTACCGAATGCTGGTCGTACCGAATGCTGGTCGTGCTGATGCTGGTCGTGCCGAATGCGATCGTGCCGACTGCTGCCATGCTGCTCAGCCGCAGGGGCGACAGGACTTGAACCTGCAACAACCGGTTTTGGAGACCGGGACTCTGCCAAATTGAGCTACGCCCCTTCGTTGCGCGCGGGCGTGCCGGAGCAGGGGCCCGTGCACCCCGAGCTGCCAGTGTACGTGGTAGGCGCTTTTCGGCCACCCATCCGCGCGGGCGAGGGAGGTCCATCGGCGACCGCCACTGCACCGGCGCGGGGTCCGTGCAAACATCGGCACATGTCTCGAATCTCGGCCCGCGTAGCCAGTATCGCCCCGTCCGCGACCCTCGCCGTCGACGCGACCGCGAAGGCGATGAAGGCGGCCGGTCGGGACGTCATCGGCTTCGGCGCCGGCGAGCCCGACTTCCCGACGCCGGAGCACATCGTGGCCGCGGCGGAGAAGGCCTGCCGCGACCCGCGCTTCCACCACTACACCCCCACCGGTGGCCTGCCCGAGCTGCGCGAGGCCGTTGCCGCGAAGACCCGGCGCGATTCCGGCTTCGAGGTCGAGTCCGGCCAGGTGCTGATCACCAACGGCGGCAAGCAGGCCGTCTACGAGACCTTCGCGACCCTGCTCGACCCGGGGGACGAGGTCCTGGTGCCGGCGCCTTACTGGACCACCTACCCGGAGGCGATCCGGCTCGCCGGCGGCGTCCCCGTCCCGGTCGCGGCCGGCCCGGACCAGGACTACCGCGTGACGGTCGACCAGCTCGAGGCCGCCCGCACCGAGCGGACGAAGGTGCTGCTGTTCGTCAGCCCGTCCAACCCGACGGGCGCCGTCTCCCCTCCGGCCGAGGTCGCCGAGATCGGCCGCTGGGCCCTCGAGGCGGGCTTGTGGGTCGTCACCGACGAGATCTACGAACACCTCGTCTACGGCGACGCGCAGTTCTCCTCCATGCCGGTGCAGGTGCCCGAACTCGCCGACCGCTGTGTCGTCGTGAACGGCGTCGCGAAGACCTACGCGATGACCGGATGGCGGGTCGGTTGGATGATCGGCCCGAAGGACGTCATCTCCGCGGCGGGCAACCTGCAGTCCCACGCCACCTCGAACGTTGCGAACGTCTCGCAGGCCGCGGCGCTGGCCGCGGTGAGCGGCGACCTCGAAGCGGTGCACGAGATGCGGAAGGCGTTCGACCGGCGACGGATGGCGCTGCACGGTGCGCTCGCCGCCATCCCGGGCGTCACCTGCCCGGTGCCGGAAGGTGCGTTCTACTGCTTCCCGGCGGTCGCCGACCTGTTGAACCGTCCCCTGCGCGGGTCGACGCCCTCCACCTCCGCGGAGCTGGCGAAGCTCGTGCTGGAGGAGGTCGGGGTGGCTGTGGTGCCAGGTGAGGCCTTCGGCGCTCCGGGTTGCTTCCGGATGTCCTACGCGCTCGGCGACGCCGACCTTGCCGAAGGGGTCGGCCGGCTCGCCTCGATCCTCGCTGAGGTGAGCTGACCAGTCAGGCCAGCTGGACGGTCAAGCCAACTGGACGACGGCCCGCGCCTGGGTGAGGACCTTGTTGTCGCCCAGCCGGGCATCGAGTGCAATCGCAACCCGGTTGTCCGGAAGCTTCTCCTCGACGGTGCCGCGGATGGTTAGCGTCGCCCCCGCGTCATCGTCCGGCACCGGGACCATCGACGAGAACCGCACGCCGTAGTCGACGACCGCCGCCGGATCCCCGGCCCACTCGGTGAGCAGCCGCCCGGCGGTGGCCATGGTGAACATGCCGTGGGCGATCACGTCCGGAAGGCCGACCAGCGTCGCGAACCGCTCGTTCCAGTGGATGATGTTGAAGTCCCCGGACGCGCCGGCGTACTGGATCAACTGCCAGCGCTGGATGGAGAAGTCGCGGGCCGGGATCTCGGTGCCGACCTCGACGTCGCCGTAGCGCACGGAGACGTTGGCCGGGAACGCGGCAGTGTTGGCAGCGTTGCCAGCGGCGGTCATCAGCTCTCCTTCGGGGCGGCGGTGCCGCGCGAGATCATCGTGTTGGTCGCGGTGGCGACCCGCTCGCCGTCGGTCGTGGAGATCTCCGAGACGACCTGCATCATCTCGTTGCGACCGACGTCCCGGATCTCGGCGACCGTACTGGTGGCGACCACGACGTCTCCCGCGTGGACCGGGCGGTGGAGCTCGAAGCGCTGCTCGCCGTGCACCACCCGGCTGTAGTCGAGACCCAGCTCGGGGTCCCCCATGGGGCCGCTCGGGCGGCGGAAGGTCAACGTCGTGAGGAAGGTGGGCGGCGCGACCAGATCCGGGTGACCAGCGGCCCGCGCGGCCTCCACGTCGTGCGAGATCGGGTTGAAGTCGCCGATCGCTGCGGCGAAATGCCGGACGAGTTCACGTCCGATCTCGAACGGGGGGCTCGACTCGTAGGAGCGTCCGATGAACTCGCGGTTGAGCGACAAGACCTGCACCTCTTCTCTGGAGCTTCTCGGAGGGGTTGGGTACGCCGACGGCCTCCGGCTCGCGTCAGCGAACCAGAGGCCGGTACGGCCGCTGGATCAGCGGGTCTCGCGGTGGTCGGTGTGCCGACCGCAGTTCGAGCAGAACTTCTGCAGGTCGAGGCGGTCAGGGTCGTTGCGCCGGTTCTTCTTCGTGATGTAGTTCCGGTGCTTGCAGACCTGACAGGCCATGGTGATCTTCGGACGGACGTCGGTGGCTCTGGCCACGTCGAACACCTCTTCGAGTCGCAGGTTGCCCCTCCGGCCAGGAGCCGGTGGGCTTGCTGGGCCCCGCCTCGGTTGGCGGGATGTGCCGGTAGCGGAGGCCGGATTTGAACCGGCGACATAGCGATTATGAGCCGCTTGCTCTGCCAGGCTGAGCTACTCCGCCGGCAGGCGATGAACCCCCGAGCCGTCGGCCCCCGAAAGGGACCAGCAGGTTCAGATGTCCGCCACCTCGAGCCCCTTTACGGAATCGAACCGTAGACCTTCTCCTTACCATGGAGACGCTCTGCCGACTGAGCTAAAGGGGCGCAGCCATCGCGCAGCTTACAGGCTCGCGCTGCTGGTTGGAGATCTAGGAACCGGTGCCGCGCAACAGCCGCACCCGGGATCGGGTGCCGCCGTCCCTGGCGGCGAACCAGGCGTTGAGGCGATCCGGCGGAAGCGGTCGACTGAACAGATATCCCTGCGCGACGTCGCACCCGAGGTCGATCAGCCGGTCGCGGCTCCCCTCGTCCTCGACGCCCTCGGCCACCACCGAGAGACCCAGCTGTCGGGCCAGACCGATGATGGTGGAGACGATGGCGGCATCGCTCTCGTCGGTGCCCATATCCCGCACGAACGACTTGTCGATCTTGACTTCCTTGACCGGCAGCTGACGCAGGTAGGCCAGCGAGGAGTACCCGGTGCCGAAGTCGTCCACCGAGAGGCTGAGGCCGTAGTCGGCCAGCTCCTGCAGCACGGGCAGCGTCCGGGGCACGTCGGCCATGACCGAGCTCTCGGTGATCTCCAGGCTCAACATCTCGGGAGGCAGGCGGTAGGTCGCCAGCAGGCCGCGCACCGTCGCGGTGAGGTCGGGATCGAGCAGGCCGCGCACCGACAGGTTCACCGCCACGGGGACTCGGCGCCCGGCGTCCAGCCACCATCGGCACTGCTGCAGCGACATGCGAAGGACGACGCGGGTCAGCGGGACGATCAGGCCCGTGCGTTCCGCCATCGGCAGGAACTCGTCCGAGGCCAGCAGGCCGTCGACCGGATGCCGCCAGCGGACGAGTGCCTCCACGCCGACGATCTCGCCGCCGGGGAGGCTGACCTGCGGCTGGTAGTGGACCTCGAGCTCGTCCCGCTCCAACGCCTTGCGCAGCTCGCCGACGCGGGCCAGCCGCCGCGGGTCGCTCGGCTCCATCGCCGTCGACCACGCCTGCACGGGCGGCTCGGCCGCCTTGGCTTTGCGGAGCGCGGCCTCGGCCCGCCGGAGCAACAGCTCGGGGTCACGGCCGTGCTCGGGAGCCACGGCGATCCCGACGGCACCGCTCACGTCGACGCCGAGACCTTCGACGAGGACTGGCTCGAGCAGGGAGTCCCGGACCCCGCGGGCGATGGTCAGCGCGTCCGACAGCGACGAGCCCGGCAGGAGGACGGCGAACTCGTCGTTGCCGAGCCGGGCGACGGTGGCGTTCATCGGCGCCGTGCTGGACAGCCGGTCCGCGACCTGGCGCAGCACGGCATCGCCGCTCGCGTGCCCGAGGCTGTCGTTGACCTCCTGGAATCGGTCGAGGTCGACGAGCAGGACCGCAGCCCCCTGGTCGACGGACTCGGCGAGGCGGGCGGCGAGCAGAGAACGGTTCGGAAGCCGGGTGAGCCGGTCGTGCGTCGCGTCGTGGACCGCCCGCTCGCGGAGCCAGTCGTTGTTCAGCGCTACAGCGACGTGCGCCGCGAGCGCCTCGACCGCCCGCGCATCGGCGGCGGAGAAGGTGGACATGTCCCCGAGTCGGTCGTCGAGCTCGAGCAGGCCCATCGGGGTTCCCGCCTTGTCCGGCAGGGCCACCATCAGGACCTCGCGCAGACCGTGATCGGTGAGCCAATCCGACTTGGCGCCCCGGGCGAGGACGACGCTCTCGCCGGTACGCAGCAACTCGGCCCGCAGGTGGTCGTCCGGGAGATGGTCGAGCTCCTCCACCACACCCTCGTGCGTCAGCCGCAGCCCGCGCGGGGTCCCCGGCGGCGGATCGGTCAGCCACACCGTCGCCGTGTCGGCCGCCGCGAGCTTGGCCGAATCGACGAGCAGGAGGCCCAGCAGATCCTGACTGCCTGACGTGCCGACGACGCGCTGAGCGAAGCCGTGCACCTCGGCCAGCGTCGCGTGCCGGCGGGACAGCCCGGCGTAGGAGCGGTGGGTCAGCAGCACCAGGACGCCGACGATGCCCAACACGATCGCCGACAGCGGTTGGACCCGGATTGCGAGCGTTGCGACCAATCCGAGGCTCGTGGTCAGCATGCCACCCAGCAGCAGGCGGGGCAGCAGGCTCGCCAATTCGTGCCGGCCGGGGCGACCCTGGGTGACGGTCACCGCGATCGAGACCCAGACGGCACTGGACAGGTCGGCGACCAGAATCGCGGCGTAGACGGCCGGCCAGGCACGCGGTTCGTCCGCGGGCAAGCTGGTGAGGGCCGCGAACACGACGACGGCGATACCGGTCTCGGCAGCGGCGAGCGCCAGGTTGAACGCAGCCTTGACGGCGGCGAGGCTGCCGCGCGAGTACCGCCAGGAGTAGATCAGCACCGAGGCGGCCAGCCGGCTGACCAGCAGCACGACTGGGGGGACGAGAGCCAGGCCGACGACGAGCGGGGCCTCGGAAAGGCTGAGGGTGAAGCCCTGACGGCGGACTTCGATGTGTGCCTGGCTCCCCTCGAAGATGAGGAAGCCGAGCCCGAGAACGAGGCCGGTGCCGAGGGAGACGGTCTCTGTCTCCCGGGCAGCGGCGGCGCGGAACCAGAGAACGGCCGCGAAGGCCAGGACGAAGAAGAGTAGAAGGGCCAGGCGGCGGACTGCCTGTCCTCGTTCCAGGCCGGCGCTGGAGGGGGGCCTGCGAACGGCCGTTGCGGCCAAGGGCCCTCCCCGCCATCCGAGCGTGGTCCGCCAGAGCGGGACTTCGCGGCGGGGAGGCTCACCCTGCGCCGCCTGCTTCTGACAAGCTGTCAGCAATAGGCGGGTTTAACAAGTACTCCGAGCCAAATCATTCAGCGAAAACAGAGAAAGCTCAGCTCCAGGTGACGCCACGGGCGGTAACGGTGTGGCCGCCGTCGCCGACGAGGGAGTCGGCGGAGACGTGGTTGGTCGCGGCGAAGACGGTCAGGAAAGCCACGAGGCCGAGGACGACACCGGCGATGAGCAGCAGGGCACGGATGGCGACGGGGCGCAGGACGATCTGCATGGGAACCTCCAGGTTGTGGGGAAGACACGACGGTTCTCGTCAGTGAGGCCGATCTCTCTTGTCACCCGTGCGGATGACAAGGGAGCGCGCCATTTGGCCGATGACCGGCCCGCCATTCGGACCAACGTTTGCTGCTGGTGAGGTCCGCGCATGAGCTGCGAGAGCGGGCTCCGTCGGTTGCTGACCGAACGGGTTCTGCGGCGCCTGTCCCGCCGGGCCCGATCGCTCGCGCGCAGCGAGCAGGGAGTAGCCCTGAAGATGCGGGTGGGTGGCTCGGTCGCGATCGCCTGCGTCGTGTCGAACTTCGTCGGCGCCGCCGTCGTGTTCGTCGTCGCCGGGCCGGTCCGACCCCCTCCTCGACGTCCAGCATCCCGGGTCTCAGCTGGTACTGTACTTGGCCGTGCTCGGTGGCTACCTGCTGGCGCCTTCGGAATCGGGGCGGTGTGGTCGGTCCGGCTGCTCCTACCGGTACTGACCTGGCTGCTGCCGGAGTGCGGCCCGGACGAGGCCCAGCAGCGCTGATCATCTGGGTACTCGGGACCGGAGTGCCGCTGCTCGGCGTCCTGCTCGTAGCGCTCGACCCGATCGGCCTGCCGAAGCAGCGGTTCGCGCTGACCGTCTCGATCCTGACGGGCGTCGCGCTGGTGGTCGGCCTGCTGGCGCAGGTCTTCGCCGCGCGGTCGATCGCCGACCCGTGACGGACGTACGGCAGTCGCTGAAGCAGGTGACGGACGGCGACTTCGACGTCTCGGTACGCGTCTACGACGGCAGCGAGATCGGTCTCCTGCAGAGCGGGGTCAACCGGATGGCCGAGGGGCTGCGCGAGCGGGAACGGTTGCGCGACCTGTTCGGTCGACAGGTGGGCGCGGACGTCGCGGAGCGGGCCCTCGCCGACAGTCCTCAGTTGGGTGGCGAGGCGCGGGAGGTCGCCGTGCTGTTCGTGGACCTGATCGGCTCGACCGGCCTCGCCGAGGAACGGGAGCCGGAGGAAGTCGTCTCGATGCTGAACGCCTTCTTCACCGATGTGGTGCAAGTCGTCGCCGAGCACGGTGGGCTGCTCAACAAGTTCGAGGGTGACGCGGCGCTGTGCGTCTTCGGGGCCCCGGCCGGGATCGGCTGAGCGCCGGCCGGGCGGTGGCGGGCTGGCCCGGGGCCGAGAGCCGGTACGAATACACGGTGATCGGCGACCCGGTGAACGAGGCGTCGCGACTCACCGACGAGGCGAAGTCGGTCGATCCGCGCTTGCTGGCGAGTCGGCGGCTCGTGGACAAGGCCGATGACCAGGAACGGCGGTGCTGGCAGGAACACGAACAGATTCAGCTCCGAGGCCGCGCGGCGACGACCTCCACGTACCGCCCCCGCGACCTCACCGGCAACGACTGCCGCCACCAGCAGCAGCCGTCCGGCGGGCGCCGGCAGGAGCCGGTCGGGGCCGAGCCGCAAATGACGAGAGGCGCCAGATCCTGATGGATCGGCGCCTCGTCGCGGGTGGCAGGTGTTGGGTTCGAACCAACGTAGGCTGAGCCGGCGGATTTACAGTCCGCTCCCTTTGGCCACTCGGGCAACCTGCCGTGAGCTCCGATCCTAGCGGATCTCCTTGCCTACGATGTGTGATCAAGACCCGGGTCCGCCCACTCGGATAGGAGTTCGCCCACCGTGGCCGACGCGTCGTTCGACATCGTCAGCAAGGTCGACCGCCAGGAGGTCGACAACGCCCTGAACCAGACCGGCAAAGAGATCGCCAACCGGTACGACTTCCGAAACGTCGGAGCGTCCATCGCCTGGTCCGGCGAGGAGGGCGTGCTCATCAAGGCCAACAGCGACGAGCGCACGAAGGCCGTACTCGACGTGTTCAAGGAGAAGCTGATCAAGCGCGGCATCTCGTTGAAGGCGCTGAAGGCGGAGGAGCCGCAGGCTTCCGGCAAGGAATTCCGGCTCAGCGCGACGATCCAGCAGGGCATCCCGGACGACGCGGCGAAGTCGATCGCCAAGCGCATCCGGCAGGAAGGGCCCAAGGGGGTCCAGGCGCAGATCCAGGGGGACCAGCTGCGCGTCACCGGCAAGAAGCGGGACGACCTCCAGACCGTCATTGCGCTCCTCAAAGAGGCCGACCTCGAGGTGTCTCTGCAATTCACGAACTACCGCTGACCGGGGCGGCCCTTCCAGCCCGAGTCCGGCACGAGCTGGCGACGATCCGCCGGCGGTGACCGGCGGACCGTCGCCGCCTTCGACGCGGATGGGTCCGGGTCAGCCGACCGATCGGACGACGACCCGGCCGCTGCCGGCGACGGCGTCGATCTCCAGCCGCGGCTGACCGGGGGTCGAGGGGCCGGCGTCGGAGATCACCGACGCACCCGGTCCGGCCGCGGTGCGGGCGAAGACCGACACGCGACCGGCGCCGGCGCGGGCCTCGACGTGCACCGGAAGCGCGGCCGGCACGTCGACCTCGACGTCCCCGCTCCCCACCCAGATGGCGGTCCGCCGGTCGCGGTCCAGCACCAAGCCGCGCAGATCCATTCGCACCGTGCCGGTGGGTGCTCCGTAGGCCGAGCCGATGTCCCCGGCGCGGGTGACCGCGACGGTTCGGCTCCCAAGGTGCGGTCCGGCGACGACGGCCCCGATCAGCAGGGCCACGAGGAACAGCACGGTGACGAGCAGTCCACGCCACCACCGGCCGCCCACCACCAGAGCGGCGATCAGCGCCAGCACGGCGACGACAGGGAACAGCACCGCCTTCACGGTCGCGAGCAGCGAGATCGCGACAACGGCGAGCACGGCGGCGGCCACCAGCCGCAGGGCCCGGCGGGACCGCGGTCCCGACGCGAACAGCGGCTGCTCGCGATCGGCCGGCGCCGGGCGGTCCGACGACGGCGTCAGCACCCAGAGCGCGAGGTAGCCGGCCACTCCGGCACCTCCGGAGAGGGCGAGGACGACGGCGGAGACGCGGACCAGCAGCACGTCGACACCGAAGTAGTCGGCGACCGAGGCACAGACGCCGCCGATCATCCGGCCGTTCCGCGGGCGGATGAGCCGGCGTTCGGGTGGCGCTCCGGGCGGGAGCGGGCTGGTGGCATCCGGCGGCGCGTACGTCGGCGCGTACGTCGGCGCGTCGGTCGGCGGCCCATCGGTGCTGGGCGCCGGGGGGGTGGGCGCAGTCGTCGGTCCGGGCGGGGTCTGCGATGTGGTGTCCATGCCGAGCAGGTTGCGCTGGAAAGGGCTGCGGGCGGATCCGGCAGCAACCCGGAATCGGCCCCTGAACCCGCCCTCGGGCCGGTCCCGGATCCTGCTGGCCCGTGTCTCCGGGTTCGTCCCGGAGGCGCGTGCAGTCGGCAACTGTCATTCTTCGGCGGTGACCGAGTTCCCGGACGGCTCCGTCGGCCCGGCCGCCCGCCCGCCCCTGGTGCGGCGCCGGGACGAGCGCCTGGTCGCCGGCGTCGCCGCGGGGATCGCCGCCCATCTGGATCTGCCGCTGTTCGCGGTACGGCTCGCCACCGCGATCCTGGCCGGCAGCGGGCTCGGCGCCCTCGCCTATGTCGCGCTGTGGGTGCTGCTGCCGAGCGGAGCAGCGGCCGACCCCGACGCACCGGGCAGGCCGGAGGGACGTCGCCGGATACTGCAGGTGCTCGGCTATCTCCTCGTGGGCAGCCTGACGAGTGCCCTGCTCGGCGCGGTCGGTCGGCCGTTCGGCGGTGGTGTGGTCGGGCCGGCGGTCGTGGCGGGGATCGGGGCTTTGCTCATCTGGCGGCGGGCCCCGGACGATCAACGCAGCGCTTGGGCATCGGACGCCCGACGGGTTGGGCGGCACTACGGCGGCAGGCTGTCGGGGACCCGGCTGCCGGGCGGGACGACGGTCTGGCTGCCGGTCGTCGGGACGGTTCTCGTGGTGGCGGGAGTCGCCGCGTTTCTCGCGGCGCACGATGCCCTGGCCCAGGCCCGCGCCGGTGCGCTGGCCATCCTCGCCACGCTCGCCGGCGTGGCCCTCGTGGCCGGTCCGTGGCTGCTGCGTACCGGACGGGACCTGGCCCAGGAACGCCGGGCTCGGATCCGCGCGCAGGAACGCGCGGCTGTGGCGGCACACGTGCACGACTCGGTGTTGCAGACGCTGGCCCTGCTCCAGGCGCGGGCCGGCGATCCGGGCGCGGTCCGTCGGCTCGCCCGGCGGCAGGAACGCGACCTGCGGGCCTGGCTCTACGGCCCCGCCGACGGGCAGCAGGCGGGAACTGCGGGGAGTGCGGGGAGTGCGGGGAGGACGCTCGCAATCGAGCTCCGCGTGATCAGCGCCGAGATCGAGGACGACACCGGGGTGGGGGTCGAGGTCGTCGTGGTCGGCGACGCGCCCCTCGATGACGCGCTCCGGGAGCTGACCGCGGCCGCCCGCGAAGCGGTGCTCAACGCCGCTAAGTCCTCCGGGGCGCCGACCATCGACGTGTACGCCGAGGTCGAGGGAGCTCGCGTCGGCATCTGGGTGCGCGACCGGGGCGTCGGGTTCGACCCCGCTGCGGTCGGCGAGGACCGCCACGGCATCCGCGATTCGATCTGCGGCCGGATGAAGGCCGCCGGCGGGTCCAGCACCATCCGCAGCGCACCCGGGCAGGGCACCGAGGTCGAGCTGCTGCTTCCGTTGCACACCGGCCGGCAGCCGCACGAGGCGGAGGGCTCGGCCGGATGAGCGAGCGCCCGAGCGAGCAGACTCCCGCGCTGGACGGCCCGATCCGGGTTGTGCTCGTCGACGACCACCGGCTTGTCCGCAGCGGAGTCCGCTCCGAGCTGGAACCGGACCTGCAGGTCGTAGGCGAGGCGGGCACCGTCGAGGAAGCGGTCGCGATGCTCCGCCGCGTCGTCCCCGACGTCGTCCTGCTCGACGTGCACCTGCCCGGAGGCGGAGGCGCTGAAGTGGTGCGACAGGTTCGCGGTGACCTGCCCGAGATCCGGTTCCTGGCCCTCTCTGTCAGCGACGCGGCCGAGGACGTCATCGGGGTGGTCCGCTCCGGCGCTCGCGGCTACGTCACCAAGGCCATCGACGGCCCCGCGCTGTCGGATGCGGTACGCCGGGTGGCCGGCGGAGACGCCGTGTTCGGCCCGCGCCTCGCCGGCTTCGTCCTCGACGCCTTCTCCGGGCCGGTCCCGCCAGGTTCAGATGCGTCGGTGCCGTCCGATCCGGAGCTGGACTCCTTGACGCCCAGGGAACGCGACGTCCTGCGGCTGATCGCCCGGGGCTACACGTACCGGGAGGCCGCGGCCGAGCTCGTCCTTTCGGCCCGGACGATCGAGTCGCACGTCTCCGCCGCTCTGCGCAAGCTGCAGCTGTCGAACCGGCGCGAACTCACCCGCTGGGCGACCGGCCGGCCGGTCTGAATCGCCGCACTGGGGCTGACCCGGGGGCCAAGCGACTCAGCCAGGTAGCTGCCGGCCGGCCATCTGCTCGAGGCGGGCGATCCGCTCCTCCATCGGCGGGTGGGTGGAGAACATCCGGCCGAGAGCGCGGGGCCGGAACGGGTTCGCGATCATCAGGGACGACGTCGGCTGGAGCTGCGTGCTGTCCTGCAGCGGCATCATCGCGGTGCCCCGCTCCAGCTTGCGCAGGGCACTGGCGAGCGCCAACGGGTCGCCGGTCAGCTGAGCGCCGCTCGCGTCCGCGCCGTACTCACGGGTCCGGCTGACAGCCAGCTGCACCACCGTGGCGGCGATCGGCCCCAGGATGATCAGCAGCAGCATCTCGAACAGATTGGCGCCGCCCTCGTCGTCGTTGCGGCCCACCCCGAAGAAGGCCGCGAACTGGGCGAAGTGCGCCATGTATGTGATGACCGCCGCGAGCCCGCCGGCGACCGAGGAGATGAGGATGTCGCGGTTGGTCACGTGGCTGAGTTCGTGACCGAGCACCCCGCGCAGCTCCCGGTCGTCCAGCATCTCGAGGATCCCCTCGGTGCAGCACACCGCGGCGTGTCGAGGGTTTCGACCGGTGGCGAAGGCGTTCGGCTGACGGGTCGGGCTGACGTAGAGCCGAGGCATCGGGATGTGGGCACGGTTCGCCAGCTCGCCGACCACGGCGTAGAGCCGCGGCGCCTGGGCCTGGCTGACCGGGTACGCGCGCATCGA
Organism: Frankiaceae bacterium; assembly: GCA_035468175.1. Classification (GTDB taxonomy): domain Bacteria; phylum Actinomycetota; class Actinomycetes; order Frankiales; family Frankiaceae; genus JAVEDQ01. Next base: position 17,582 of record DATITC010000177.1, read on the forward strand.
CCGGAGCGCCAGCTTGTCGGAATAGAAGTAGGCGAACCCGTTGACCCCGAGAGCCAGCACGAGAGCGATGGCGAGCCCCTGCCGGCCGCCGAACCAACTGCCGGCGAGAAGGATCAGGGCGGACAGCACCCCCAGCAGCGCGGCGGTGCGCAGGCCGTTGACGGTACGGGTGTGCATCGATGCCTCCTGCGTGCGTGGGTCGCCGAACCGGCACGACGCCACCTGACTCAACGCGTGCCTGACCTGCGGCGTTCCCAGGTCGACCCGCCTACGCGCGACCTCGGCGGCGTGCCGGCTCGGGGGCGATCTCTGCTCCGGGATCCAGCGGTTCCGGCACGAGAACCCCGTCGAGCCAGTCGACGAGCCGGCCCTTCTCGGCGATGAGCTCGCGTGGTCCGGGAGCGTCGTAGGCGTAGTCCGTCGCCCAGAACAATGCGTCGAACGGGCACGTCTCGATGCAGATGCCGCAGTACATGCAGAGCGAGAAGTCGATGGCGAAGCGGTCCAGGACGGTGGTGGACCGGGGGCGACGGTTCGGTGCCGACCCCTCCTCCGGCGGCACGTGTTCGGCATGACCGTCGATGGTGATGCACCAGTCCGGACACTCCCGCACGCAGATCATGCAAACGGTGCAGTTCTCTTCGCGCAGCGCGATGGCGCCGCGGCTCCGCGGTGGCGGCTCAGCCATGCGTCCCGTCCTCCTCGGTCTGACCGGCCCAGTCCGGCACGCCTGCGGCCGCCGGCCGACGTCGTCCTGGCGGCCGCGAAGCCGGGCCGTGCTCGGTCGGCTCGTGCGCGCCGGGCCACTCGACGACGCCGCGAGCGGCCAGCGGGAAGTCCTTGCGGAGCGGATGACCGTCGAACCCGTCTGGAAGCAGGAGCGGCCGAGGGTCGGGCGCACCGAGGAACTCGAGCCCGAACATCTCGGCCGCCTCCCGCTCGTGCCACCCGGCACCCGGGAGCACTCCCGCGAGCGACGGGACCTGCAGCCCGTCGGCCTCGGTACGCAGGAACAGGTGGCCGCGTCCACGCAGGCTCCACAGGTGGACCACGACGCTCAGCCGACCCTCGCCCTCGTCGACGACCGACAGGAAGTCGAAGAAGTCGAAGCCGTCGGTGACCGCGCGCTCGACCGTCTCGACCCATCGGTCGACCGGCAGCACCGGCGCCTCCCCCGGGCCCGTCGCGCCGCCATCCGTCGTCACCGCGGCCGCCGGTGCGGGAGGGAGCGCAGGGCTTCGAGCAACGCCTCCGGCCGTGGCGGGCAACCGGGGACGTAGACGTCGACCGGCACGATCTGGTCGACGCCCTTGCAGACGGCGTAGGAGTCCCAGTAGGGGCCACCGCTGTTCGAGCAGGCGCCGTAGGAGACGACGAGGCGGGGTTCGGCGAGTCGGTCGTAAAGGGCGCGGACCGCCGGGGCCATGGCGTCGGTGACGGTACCGCTCACCACCAGGACGTCCGCCGTACCGGGGCCGGCCGCGTACGGCTGGACCCGGAGCACGGGCCGGCCCATTCCGGACGCCGCCGTTGCTGCGGGCCGCTCGACCGCGGCGGCGACCTCGAGCGCACAGCAGGCGAGGCCAACGTTGAACAGTGACAGCTCCGGATGCGGCGACTCCAGGTGCGGCGACTCGACGCCGGCGCGGTCCCGATCGTCGCCCGGCAGCGGGACGTTGTAGAGCGCCACGGTCCTGCCATCGTCGAGTGACAGCTGGCGCGCGGCGGGCCCGCCGGGCGAGTCGATGGACCCCGACTCCTCTTCCTGCATGCGCCGAGCGTAGGTCGGTTATGGGGGGAGTGACGCCGCAGCCGCGATGGAGGCCGGAAGAACGCGCGTCCGCAGAACGCTGCACCAAACAGACGCTGCCGCCGCGGACACGCGGCGGGCAGGACAGGCGGGTCACCGCCGTGCGTGCGCAGGCGCGCGCGCCCTACGTAACCCGGTAGAAATCGCCCGTAGAATGGGCGGGAGCCTTGAGGGGGTTCGAAAGTAAATGACGGACACGAGACCTGGCCTGTCTGCACCGGCCAGTGGGTCCACCTCGGGAGCCGAACCGGCAGCCACGGAGTCGGCGATCACGACGCCGCAGAACGGCAGCTCGCTCGACTCCAAAGAGGTCCGCCAGGTCGATCGGGTCGTCATCCGCTTCGCCGGTGACTCCGGCGATGGCATGCAGCTCACCGGTGAGCGCTTCACGTCGGAGACGGCCGCCTTCGGCAACGACCTGTCGACGCTGCCCGACTTCCCCGCCGAGATCCGCGCACCTGCCGGTTCGCCCGCCGGGGTGAGTGGCTTCCAGCTGCACTTCTCCGACCACGACATCTTGACCCCCGGCGATGCGCCGGACGTGCTGGTCGCGATGAACCCGGCCGCGCTCAAGGCGTACCTGAAGGACCTGCCCCGCGGTGCCGACCTCGTCGTCAATACCGACGCCTTCACCCGCGGCAACCTCAAGAAGGCGGGTTACGCGACCAACCCCCTCGAGGACGGCACGGTCGACGAGTACCGCGTGCATCGGGTGCCGCTTACGTCGATGACGATCGAGGCCGTCGGCGCGCTCGACGGGGTGAACAAGAAGGAGTCCGAGCGGGCGAAGAACATGTTCGCGCTCGGGCTGATGAGCTGGCTCTACCACCGGCCCACCGAAGGCACCGAGAAGTTCCTGCGGGCCAAGTTCGCCAAGCGGCCGGAGATCGCCGAGGCGAACGTCCGGGCCTTCAAGGCCGGGCATGCCTACGGCGAGACGACCGAGTCCTTCTCGGTGTCCTACGAGGTCGCCCCGGCGGTCATGTCCAACGGGACCTACCGCAACATCTCCGGGAACCTCGCGACCGCCTACGGGCTGATCGCCGCCTCACAGCTCTCCGGCCTGCCGCTGTTCCTCGGCTCGTACCCGATCACCCCGGCCTCGGACATCCTGCACGAGCTCTCGAAGCACAAGAAGTTCGGCGTGCGGACGTTCCAGGCCGAGGACGAGATCGCCGGTGTCGGAGCTGCGCTCGGCGCCGCCTTCGGCGGCTCGCTCGGCGTGACCACGACGTCCGGTCCGGGTGTCGCGCTCAAGTCGGAGACGATCGGCCTCGCGGTGGCCCTCGAGCTGCCGCTCCTGGTCTGCGACATCCAGCGTGGCGGGCCCTCGACCGGCCTGCCGACCAAGACCGAGCAGTCCGACCTGCTGCAGGCGATGTTCGGTCGCAACGGCGAGGCACCCCTGCCGGTGATCGCCGCGCAGTCGCCCGCGGACTGCTTCAACGCGATCATCGAAGCGGCGCGCATCGCGACCAAGTACCGCACGCCGGTGATGTTCCTGTCCGACGGGTACTTGGCCAACGGCAGCGAGCCCTGGGCGCTCCCCGCGCTCGCCGACCTGCCGGACCTCTCGGTCGAGTTCGCGACCGAGCCGAACTCCCCCGACGGCACCGAGTTCTGGCCCTACCTCCGGGATCCCGAGACTCTCGCCCGGCCGTGGGCCATCCCCGGCACCCCTGGTCTCGAACACCGCGTCGGCGGTCTGGAGAAGGCCGACGGTATCGGCACGATCTCCTACGACACGGACAACCACGACCGGATGGTCCGGCTCCGCCAGGCCAAGATCGACGGCATCGCCAAGGACATCGAGCCCCTGGCGGTCGACGACCCGGACGCGGTCGGAGACGAACCCGGCGCCGAGGTGCTGGTCCTGGGCTGGGGCTCCACCTACGGGCCGGTCGCCGCAGCCTGCCGGCGGATCCGCCGCAACGGCGGCAAGGTCGCCCACGCCCACCTGCGGCACCTCAACCCGATGCCGGCGAACACCGGCGACGTGCTGCGCCGCTACCGCAAGGTGATGATTCCCGAGATGAACCTCGGGCAACTGCTAATGCTCATCCGCGCCCGGTACCTCGTGGACGCGATCGGTTACAACCAGGTCCGCGGCTTGCCCTTCAAGGCAGCCGAACTCGAGGCCGCCATCCAGGAAGTGCTCGCGCGATGACCCTGACCAATCCCCTCACCGACCCGGCGTTGCTGGGCAACCGTCTGCTCGACCTCGTCCCGAAGACCGACGAGAAGCAGACCCGGAAGGACTTCACGTCCGATCAGGATGTGCGCTGGTGCCCCGGGTGCGGCGACTACGCGATTCTGGCGACCGTGCAGGGCTTCCTGCCCGAGCTGGGCCTGAAGCGCGAGAACGTCGTCTTCGTCTCCGGCATCGGCTGCTCGTCCCGGTTCCCGTACTACGTCGAGACCTACGGGATGCACTCGATCCACGGTCGTGCGCCGGCGATCGCGACTGGCCTGTCCTCGTCCCGTCCCGACCTTTCGGTGTGGGTGGTGACCGGTGACGGCGATGCACTGTCGATCGGTGGCAACCACCTCATCCACGCGCTGCGTCGCAACGTCAACCTGAAGATCCTGCTGTTCAACAACCAGATCTACGGGCTGACCAAGGGCCAGTACTCGCCGACGTCCGAGCAGGGCAAGATCACCAAGTCGACGCCAATGGGCTCGCTGGACCATCCGTTCAACCCGGTGTCGCTGGCGATCGGCGCAGAGGCCACGTTCGTCGCCCGATCGATCGACTCCGACCGCGCGCACCTGACCTCGGTGCTGCGGGCGGCGGCGAATCACCCCGGAACCGCGCTGGTGGAGATCTACCAGAACTGCAACATCTTCAACGACGGCGCCTTCGACATCCTGAAGGACCCGTCGACCCGCGATGCGGCCGCCCTCAAGCTCGAGGACGGTCAGCCGATGCGCTTCGGTGTCGACGGCGAGGCCAAGGGGGTCCGGCGCTCCGCCGGCGGTGGGCTGGAGATCTGCGAGGCCGACGACCCGGATGTGCTGACGCACCGGGCCGGGGCGGAGGACCCGACGACAGCGTTCGCCCTCTCGCGACTCACCGGTGTGACCCCGCTCGGCGTCTTCCGCGACGTCAACCGGCCGTCCTACGACGAGTTGCTGAACGCGCAGGTCGACGACGCGGTGAAGAAGGGTGGTCAGGGCGATCTGATGGCCCTGCTGCACGGCGGCGACACCTGGTCCGTCGCCGCCGAGGACTCGGGCCGGCGCGCGCCGAGCCCGGCCGACAACCCTCGCTGAGCTAACTGACCGCTCAGCCGCGGGCTACGGGCGGCCGCCCCTCCCCCGGCGGTCCGGCGAACGCCTGCGCGATGCCGAGCCACTGTTCGGCTTCGGTTCCGGTGACCTGGAGCGACACGTCGTCGCGGTGCCGACGCTGCGTCACGAGCAGGCAGAAGTCGACGGCGGGACCGCGCACCACCGACGGACTGTCCTCCGGTCCCCAGACCCAGGTCGAACCGTCGGGCGCGGCGAGCTCTACCCGGAAGGGATCGCTCGGTGGCGTCCGGTCGTGCAGCACGTAGGCGAAGTCGCGGGTACGGACGCCGAGATGCGCCACGTGCTGGAGTACCGGTCCGGGTTCGTGCGGCAGCCCCAGCGCGTCGGCGACGTCCTGACCGTGTGCCCAGGTCTCCATCGACCGTGCGGTGGCCATCGACGCCGCGCTCATCGGCGGGCCGAACCACGGCAGCTTCGTGCCGGGCGGCACCGCCCGTAGCGCGTCGGCGAGCGCCGCACGGGAGGCCCGCCATCGTGCGATGAGCTTGGCCGGCTCGGCCTGCGCGCCCGCTTCGGCCTCGACGTCCACGGCGTCCGGTTCGGCGATCGCACGCTTGAGGACGTCGGCGAAGGCGGACGCGTCCTGCGCCGCGATGGTGGCCACCTCGTCGGTCCAGGCGAGATGGGCGATCTGATGAGCGACCGTCCACCCCTCGGCCGGCGTCGGGCGCTGCCAGTCCGCATCCGTCAGGCCGGACAGCATGCGTTCGAGAGCTTCGCTCTCGTTGGTGAGGTCGGCGAGGATCGCCTCGAGGTCTGCCACGGTGCCGACACTAGAACGAGCTGACGCTTGGACGAACTGGCGACTAGAACTCGCTCTCCTGCCAGGTCCGCAGCCCGGCCGCCGATGCCAGCGGGTTGTAGACCGAGACGAAGTTCTGCTTGGCCGCGGTCGCCCGACCGGACGCCGCGGTCGCCTCGTCGTAGTTGCTGTCGGTCGGGGCCTGCCCGTTCGGGCAGCCGACCGGGTCTGCGTTGAAGTAGGTGGTGTAGAGGTTGTCCAGCCAGCGCTGGTAGCCACGGTTGGCCTCGATCGAGGCGTTGAGCGACTGGACCAGATCGATCTTCACCGCGCTGGTGGACGAATCGACGGCGGTCAGCGCGTTTGCCTGCCCGAGCACCGACTGTCGGTTGGCGATGACCTGGCGGATGGTCGCGGACGCGTTCGCTGGAGTGACGCTGCACCCGTTCACGACACCGGTGACCACCGAGCTGACCTGCTGCCGTCCCGTGGCCGACTGGGTCAGGATGCCGTCGACGGTGCGGAGGAACGCGAGCCGCGCCGCGTCGGTCGAGCTCGAGGTCGTGCCGGACGAACCAGACTGGCTGGGCCCGGCGGAGCCTGAGGTATTCATCGGGCTCGATACTGCTCCACTACTGGTCGAGGCAACAGGCGTCTTCGACGAGCGCCCGAACGCCAGAACGGCGACGAGGACGGCAACGATCACGATCAACACGCCGATGCAGGCGGCCAGGATGGCGCCGTTCCGGCGGGGCGGCACCGGCGGCACCGGCGGCTGACCGGACTGTTGTGCCGTCGGTGCCGTTCCCCCTGGCGGATACCCGGCCGCGCCGTACGGATACTGCGGGCTCGTCGACTGGTACTGAGCAGGCCGGTAGCCGGGCGGCGGGGTCGGCCCATAGCCCGGGGGCGGGGTCGGCCCGTAGGCGGGCGGCGCGGGTTGGCCGTAGCCGGGGGGCGGGGTTTGCCCGTAGGCGGGGGGCGGGGTCGGCTGCCGGGCGACGGTCGGTTGCCCCGGTGGATCGGTCGGCTGGTAGGCAGCCTGTCCGTACTGCGGAGGGGGCGTGCCCGGCTGGTCTCGGCTCGGTGCCCAGATGCCGAGATCGGACGCGGTGAAGTCCGGGTCGGATTTCGACGTCTGGGGTGCGTCGAGCGGCTCACCGGTGCGCAGGTCGTACGCAGGGGCCTTCGGCGGAAGACCCGAATCCGGGTCCCCGTCCTTCCCAGAACCGTTGTCGTCGTTCATCGCCCCAGGACCGTAACGCCGTTCCCGGCGATTTCGCAGCCGGATGGGCAGAGTCGACGCCCGCGGATGGCAGGCTGGGACTGTGCTCCCCCCTCGCTGCGACCTGTGCGGACGCAAGGCCCGTCAGGGCGGCGGACGTCCTTTCGGCGGCTACTCGTTGGTGCAGTTCGCCGACCACGCGCCGCAGGAAACCGGTGGTCTCTCCGAGGGTCTGTCCTGGTTCTGTCCGGCCCACGCCGACGCCGCGCGCAAACTGACCGACCTGTCGCGCGCTGCGGCCCTCACTCGGCTGCGGGCCGACTACACCGCTGCCGCCACGGGCAAGCAGCGAAGGGGATGGCTGCGCCGACGGCGCGAATCCCCGCCCTCACACCGCCGTTAGGCTCGGCCCGTGTCGGCGCCCCTGCGGATCGGTAACTGCTCAGGCTTCTACGGCGACCGGCTCGCCGCGATGCGGGAGATGCTCGACGGCGGGCCGCTTGACGTCCTGAGCGGCGACTACCTCGCCGAGTTGACGATGCTCCTGCTGTTCCGGTCGCGGGCGAAGGACCCGGCGAAGGGCTTCGCGACCACGTTCCTTCGGCAGCTCGAGGACTGTCTCGGCACCGCCGTCGAACGAGGGGTCAAGATCGTCGCGAACGCGGGCGGTCTGAATCCGGACGGCTGTGCCGACGCGGTGCGCGAGCTCGCCGGACGGCTCGGACTCGACGTCTCGGTCGCCTCGGTAAGCGGGGACGACGTGCTGCACCGGGTCGCCGAGCTCCAGCCGGCACCGCCCCGTCCGCCGGTGACCGCGAACGCCTACCTCGGCGGCTGGGGCATCACCGCGGCGCTGTCCGCCGGCGCGGACATCGTGGTCGCCGGGCGCACCACCGACGCAGCCCTCGTGACCGGGCCGGCAGCCTGGCACCACGGGTGGGCCCGAAACGACTGGGACCGCCTGGCCGGCGCCGTCGTCGCCGGACACGTCCTGGAGTGCGGTGCCCACGCCACCGGCGGCAACTACGCCTTCTTCGCCGAGGTCCCCGGGCTGGCGCACGTCGGCTTCCCCCTGGCCGAGATCGCCGACGACGGTTCCAGCGTCATCAGCAAGCACCCGGGCACTGGCGGCCTGGTCAGCCGCGGAACGGTCACCGCGCAGCTGCTCTACGAGATCGGCGGCCCGGCCTACCTCGGCCCCGACGTGACGACCCGCTTCGACACCGTTCGACTGGACGAGGACGGTCCGGACCGGGTGCGCATCTCAGGTGTGCGGGGCACGCCGCCCCCGTCGACGGCGAAGGTCAGCTGCAACTACCTCGGGGGCTTCCGAAACAGCGTCACCTTCGTCCTCACCGGTCTCGACGTGGAGGCCAAGGCAACGGCGGTTCAGGACGCCTTGCGCCCGACCGTGGCGGAGGTGCGCTGGGAACTGGTCCGGCTCGACGCCCCCGACGCGGCGACGGAAGAGCAGGCTTCCGCGCTGCTCCGCTGCCACGTGCGGGACGCGCAGCCCGGCCCGGTCGGGCGTGCCTTCTCCGCTGCCGCGATCGAGTTGGCGTTGGCCAGCTATCCCGGGTTCTCGGTCACCGCGCCGCCGTCGGAAGCGAGCCCGTACGGCGTCTTCTGGCCGGCGTACCTGCCGGCGCCGACCTCCGTCGTCCGGCACGCCGACGGTCAGACCGAAGCCGTCGAGCCGACCGGAGTCCACGGGTTGTCGTCGGACCTGGTGCCCGAGCCGGACCTGCCGGAGCCGTGGCAGCCGGAGTCGGAGCCGTCGCCGGAGTCCGAGCCGACCGGGTCCAACCGACGGGCACCGCTCGGCCGGGTATTCGGAGCCCGAAGCGGCGACAAGGGCGGCGACGCGAACGTCGGGGTCTGGGCCCGCGACGACGCCGGTTACGCCTGGCTCGCCGTCGAGCTCACCGAAGCGCGTCTCCGGGCGCTGCTCCCGGAGACGCGCGACCTGGCCATCCGCCGGTACCTCTTCCCGCGGCTACGAGCGGTCAACTTCGTGATCGAGGGGCTGCTCGGCGAGGGGGTCGCGTCGTCCACCCGCTTCGACCCCCAAGCCAAGGGGCTCGGCGAATGGCTCCGCAGTCGCGAGGTTGACCTACCGGAGTCGCTGCTCGGCCCCTGAACGCGACTCCCCAAAATGTCGGACCCTGCTGCTTGAATCGAACTCATGTTCGATAGACGGGTGTTCGAGGGTGTTCCTGGGGTGGAGTCGGCGCGGGCGGCGTTGGAGGTGGATGTCGGTCGGCTCGGCCGGGCCGACGCGCTGACGGTGATGACGGGTTGCGAGCGGTTGATCCGGTTGTTTCAGGCGGTGTTCGCGGAGGCCATGGCGGTCGCGGCGGGGCCGAAGCCGGTGGCGGTGCCGGTGGCGGAGGGTTCGGCGATTTCGGTCGAGCCGGTGGACGAGGCCGGGGAAGAGGCTGCGGCGGCGCTCGGCGGGAGCCGGACCTTTCAGCTGAACCGGGTGGACACGGCTCGGTTCTTGCGGGCGTGGCTGCCGGAGACGGGGGCGGCGATGCGGGCCGGGTCGGTGGGCTGGTATGAG
>DATITC010000178.1:0-23201 GCA_035468175.1 Frankiaceae bacterium
GACGGAAGCCGCGCGGCTTACCAGGTGTACGCCCGGCAGGTGTACGCCAAGGACAAGCCGCTGTCCCCCGACCTGTTCGCCAGGACCGGCCCGCGCCGACTCGTCCTCATCACCTGCGGTGGAGCCTTCGACAGCGCGACCCACCACTACCGGGACAACGTCGTCGTCCTGGCCGCTCCGGTCTGACCCGGGCCGCCGGCTCGCGCGACTAGCGGATCCCGGACTCCTCCTCCTCACCGTCGGCCTGCGACTGCCCGCGGTCGTTCGTCTTCTCGGCGATTTGCTCGTTCGGCTCGCCCGAGCCGGTGTCGTGAGACGTCTCGTTGCCCTCTTCATCGGACGACCCGGACTGGGCGCCCTCGACCTCGTGGTCCCCGGAGTGCTCGCCCTTGCTCTGCTCGCCCTCGGACTGCTCGTTCTCGCTGCCGCCGTCGTCCTTGCCCTCGTCGGTCGAGGTCGGCTGGATGACGGCGAAAGCCGCTCCTTGCGGGTCCCGCAGGCCGGCGAACTGACCCACGCGGGGCATCTCGTGCGGACCGAACAGCAGTTCACCGCCGGTCTGCTGGGCCTTCTCCACCGTGGCCGCGCAGTCCTTGACGGCGAAGTAGAGGCTCCAGTTCGGCGCCACCCCCTCGGGCAGCGCCTCGGCGGGAAGAATGCCGGCCACCGGCTCCTCGCCGCGCAGGCAGGTGGTGTACGGCGTGCCGTCGAACTCCTCGGCGTTCACGGTCCAGCCGAGCACCTTCTCGTAGAACGCGCCGGCCTTCTCCGGGTCGTGGGTCGCCAGCTCGAACCAGTCCATCGCCCCCGGCTGGTGCAGCGTCTCGGCGCCGGCGCGGTTGCCGGCCTGCCACAACCCGAACATCGCGCCGGTCGGGTCCTGCACCAGCGCCATTCGGCCCGCCTCGGCGACGTCGAACGGCTGCGCATGCACGGTGCCACCGGCCTCCTCGACCGCCTTCGCCGACGCGGAGACGTCATCAACCGAGATGTAGACCAGCCAGAGCGGCGGTACCCCGCGGGAGCGCATCGCCTCGTCCTGCTCGTACAGGCCGACGACGTCCTTGCCCTCGAGCCGGCACATCACGTAGGTGCCGGCCGGCCCGGCCGGCGTGTTCTCCGCCTCCCAACCGAACAGCCCCGCGTAGAACTGCACGGCCGCCTCGGCATCGGTGGTCCCGAGGTCGGCCCAGGACGGAGTACCCGGCTCGTGCTTCGTGCCCTCGCTCATCGCAACCTCTCCTGCCGGCCGCCCACGCTGTGCGCAACGAGCCCGGCCATCTCGACATCTAGAATGAGTCCGTGCGCACCGTAGTCGGTCCCACCGACAGGGTCGTCGTGGTGGGGGCCGGATTGGCCGGACTGTCGGCTGCGCTGCGGCTTGCCGGAGCCGGTCGCACGGTCACGGTGCTGGAGCGCGAGAGCGGTCCGGGCGGTCGCGCCGGGCTCTCGGTGCACGAGGTCCCGGGCGGGCGCTACGCGTTCGACACCGGCCCGACCGTGTTGACGATGCCCGACCTGCTGCGCGACGCTTTCGACTGCGTCGGGCAGCGCCTCGAGGATCATCTCGAGCTCACTCCCGTCGACCCGCTCTACCGGGCGCACTATCCGGACGGCAGCGTGCTGAACGTCCGCGCCGACCCGGCTGCGATGGCCGCGGAGGTCGAGGCCGTCTGCGGGCCCGACGAGGCCGGCGGCTATCTCCGCTTCGTCGAGTTCGTCTCCGAGCTCTACAAGCTGGAGATGCGCGACTTCATCGACCGCAACCTGGACTCCCCGTTCGACCTGGTGCGGCCGTCGCTGGCGCGGCTGGTCGCGATCGGGGGCATGCGCAAGCTGGCACCGAAGGTCAACCAGTACCTGAAGGATCCCCGCACCCAACGCGTCCTGTCGTTCCAGGCGATGTACGCCGGGCTCGCCCCGCAGGACGCCCTCGCGATCTACGCGGTCATCGCCTACATGGACTCGGTCGCGGGCGTCTACTTCCCCAAGGGCGGGATGAACGCGGTGCCGCGGGCGCTCGCCGCCGCGGCCGAGAAGGCCGGCGTGCAGATCTCCTACGACACCGAGGTGACTCGGGTCGAGACGGTCGCGAACCGGGCCTCCGCGGTGATCACCGCCGACGGGGATCGGCATGTCGCCGACGCCGTGGTGCTCACCGCCGACCTCCCGGTCGCCTACCGCGACCTGCTGCCACCCTCGAGCACCCCGCGACGGCTGGCCGACCGGCTGCATCGTCGGGTCGACCGGCTGACCTACTCGCCGTCCTGCTTCCTGCTGCTCGCTGGCTCCAGCCAGGGCTATTCGCAGATCGGGCACCACAACATCCACTTCGGCCGCGCCTGGAAGCGGACCTTCCGCGAGATCATCGACCGCGGCGAGCTGATGAGCGACCCGTCGATCCTGGTCACCAACCCGACCCACAGCGACCCGGACCTAGCCCCCGCCGGCAAGCACAGCTACTACGTGCTGTTCCCGACCCCGAACCTCGACGCCCCGATCGACTGGGACGTCGTCGGCCCGCGCTACCGCGACGAGGTGGTGGCGACGCTGGAGCAGCGCGGCTACGTCGGCTTCGGGGACGGCATCGAGGTCGAAGAGATCACCACACCGGCGGACTGGCGGGCACGCGGCATGGAGCGCGGAGCACCGTTCGCGGCCGCGCACACGTTCCTGCAGACCGGGCCGTTCCGACCGGCCAACCTCGCCGAGGGGTTCGAGAACGTCGTGTTCGCCGGGTCCGGCACGGTGCCCGGGGTCGGCGTGCCGATGGTGCTGCTCTCCGGACGGCTCGCCGCCGAGCGCATCCTCGGCCCCGACCGGAGCTACCGCAGCCGCGCCTGGTCCGCGTAGTCATGCCGACGCTCGACCATGTCGGTCGGTGCCTCACTCACCGACGGTCGGCGTCCCGCGCAGCGAGGATCGACTGAGTATCGATGTGGACGCCTGTGGCGGTCACACGAGCCCGCGCCATGACGTCTTCGACTGTTGGTCGAGCGGCATTGGCGAGTAGCAGACCACGCAGGTACTCCTGCAGTGACTTGCCAGCTCGAGCGGCGCGGGCTGCGAGCTCGTCGCGCACCTCGTCGGGCACATCTCGTACCGTGATCGCACGCTCATGCAGTCATTGAAGCTGCATTGGCAGCAGAATGCAGGCACGCATGGCAACGCGCAGTTCGGGGAGCAGACCGCAGCGCAATCAGCTCGCAGCAAACTTGCAGCTTCTCCTGACAGACTCAAGCCATGAGCGCTGAGGAGGCCTTCGAGGACGCCGGACGGCTGGACGCGGATTCGCGCCGCCGGGCGATCCAGGACGCGGCCGAACTCGAGCGGGTGATCTTCGAGGTCGGCCACGTCGTCGTCGGCCAGGACCGGATGGTCGAGCGGATGCTCGTCTGCCTGCTGGCTCGCGGCCACTGTTTGCTCGAAGGCGTCCCCGGGGTCGCCAAGACCCTTGCCGTCTCGACCGTCGCCACGGCCGTCGGTGGCAGCTTCGCCCGCCTGCAGTTCACCCCAGACCTGGTGCCGAGCGACGTCGTCGGCACCCGCGTCTACCGGATGGGCCGCGAGCAGTTCGACGTCGAACTCGGCCCGGTCTTCGCGAACTTCGTGCTCGCTGACGAGATCAACCGGGCGCCGGCGAAGGTGCAGTCCGCCCTGCTCGAGGTGATGGCCGAACGGCAGGTCAGCCTCGGCGGCCACACCTACCCGCTGCCCGAGCCGTTCCTCGTGCTCGCCACCCAGAACCCGATCGAGTCCGAGGGCGTCTACCCGTTGCCAGAGGCGCAGCGCGACCGGTTCCTCATGAAGGTCGGGGTCGGCTACCCGTCCCCCAGCGAGGAGCTGGAGATCGTGCGCCGGATGGGCTCGCATCCACCGCACGCGACGGAGGTGCTCTCCTCCGCCGCCCTGTTGCGGTTGCAGGACGCCGCCACCGAGATCTTCGTCCACCACGCCGTCGCCGACTACGCCGTCCGGCTCGTCCTCGCGACCCGGGACCCGGCCGCGTTCGGCGTCCCGTCGATGGCGGGGGCCCTCGCCTACGGCGCCTCGCCGCGGGCCAGCCTCGGTCTGGTCGCCGCCGGACGCGCGCTCGCCCTCATACGTGGGCGCGACTACGTGCTGCCGGACGACATCGCCGCGGTCGCACCGGAGGTGCTGCCACACCGCCTCGTCCTGTCCTACGAGGCACTCGCCGACGGACTGCCCCCCGAGGCGGTGGCCCGCGAGATCCTCCGCGCCGTGCCCCCGCCGACCGTCGCCCCCAGCTCCCGGGCCCGGACCGCGGAGCGGGCCTGGCAGGACGGCCCGCGGACGGCGTGAGCAGGAAGCACAGCGGTGTATCCGCGCGCCCGCTGTCCTCGCCGGAGCAGATCGAGGCGCGGCTTCGCCGCTTCGAACTGCTCGTGCTCCGGCGCCTCGAAGGGCTGCTGCAGGGCAACCACCTGGGGCTCCTGCCCGGCGCCGGCAGCGAACGTGCGGAGAGCCGTGAGTACCGGATCGGCGACGACGTCCGACGCATCGATTGGGCGGTCACCGCCCGCACCACGATCCCGCACGTCGGCGACCTGATCGCGGACCGGGAGCTGACGACATACGCCGTGGTCGACCTCAGCCCGTCGATGGAGTTCGGCACCGCCGTCTGGGAGAAGCGGGACCTCGCGATGGCTGCCACGACGGCCTTCGGCGCGCTCACGACCCGGCTCGGCAGCCGGTTCGGCGCGATCGTGCTCTCCGGTGACCCGGCGCGTCCGCTGCGGGAACTGCCGCCACTTGCTGGGCAGAACGCGCTACGCCGGGTGCTGCGCTCGCTCGCCGCGACCCCGCGCAGCGCGGTGGACCGCCCGCTGCCCGTGCCCCGTCCCGCCGGCCCCGGTCTCAGCGCCGCGCTGGACCGGCTGGCCCGCCGTCCACTGCGCCGCGGTCTCGTGGTGGTCGTGTCCGACCTCCTCGGCGACCCGGCGGAGTGGGAGCGACCGCTGCGAGCGCTGTCCGCGCGGCACCAGGTGCTCGCGGTCGAGATCAGCGACCCGCGTGAGCTGACCCTGCCGTCGATGGGCCTGCTGACGTTGGTCGACCCGGAGAGCGGGTCGTTGCTCGAAGTGGACACCGGCTCGGCGAAGCTGCGCGCCCGGTACGCAGAAGCGGCCGCCACCCAGCGCCGCGCCGTCGCCGACGCCTTACGGCGCGGTAAGGCCGGGCACCTTCAGCTGCGCACCGACCGCGACTGGTTGCTCGACATCGTCCGGCACGTCACCACCGCCCGGCGCCGGCGGGGACTGGCAGCATGAGGCGGCCGAGATGACCTTCAACTCCCCACTGCGGCTGCTGTGGCTCCTGCCGGTGATCGCGGTCCTCGGCTTCTACCTGGTGCAGACGATCCGGCGGCGGCAGTACGCCGCCCGGTTCACCGATCTCTCCCTGCTCGCCTCGGTGGCTCCCCGCGGGCCGGCCTGGTGGAAGCGGCACCTGCCCGCGGGGTTGCTGCTGCTCAGCCTGATCGGGATGGTCATCAGCCTGGGCCGGCCCGCCGCCGAGCAACGCATCCCCCGCGAGCGGGCCACCGTCGTCATGGCGATCGACGTGTCCAACTCGATGGCCGCCGACGACGTCTCCCCCACCCGGCTGAAAGCCGCCCAGACCGGCGCCCTCGCCTTCGTCAAGCAGTTGCCGCCGCGGCTGAACCTCGGTCTGGTCGCGTTCGACGGGACGGCCACCGTCCTCGTCTCCCCCACCACCGACCGTGCGGCGGTCCGATCAGCCATCTCGAACCTGCAGCTCGGCCCGGGCACGGCGATCGGAGACGCGGTGTCCGCCAGCCTCGAATCGATCACGGCGGTCCCCGGCGGCGACGGGCAGCCGCCGGCGCCTGGCCGCATCGTGCTGCTCTCCGACGGCGAGACCACCCGCGGCACCCCGAACTCGACCGCCGCGGAGCAGGCCAAGGCGAAGAACATCCCGGTGTCGACGATCGCCTACGGGACACAGGATGGTGTGGTGACCATCCAGGGGCGGACGATCGGAGTGCCGGTGAACATCGAGGCTCTCCAGGCCCTCGCGGAGCAGACCGACGGCCAGGCCTACACCGCCGAGACCGGGGACCAGCTGCGCAACGTGTACTCCGACCTCGGCAGCTCGATCGGCTACGACAAGCGGGAGGTCGAGATCAGCCGCTGGTTCGTCGGCGTCGCGCTCGCGCTCGGCCTGCTTTCGGCGACGCTGTCGGTGCTGTGGAGCTCGAAGCTGCCGTGACCGCCCCCCGCGCCAACCCTGCATCGGTCTCCCGACCCACGTCCGACGATCCTGCCCTGGCCGCGTCCTACGCGGCGTGCCGGCGGCTGCACGCCGAGTACGGCCGGACCTACTTCCTCGCGACGTTGCTGCTGCCGGCCTGGAAGCGGCCCTACGTGCATGCCCTCTACGGCTTCGCCCGGTACGCCGACGAGATCGTCGACGACCTCGGGTCGACTCTCTCCCCCGCGGAGAAGGCGGCGGCGCTGCAGGAGTGGGGCGAACGCTTCATCGCCGGCGAGCCCGCACCGGACCCGACGCCGGGACGGGACGTGCTCCCGGCCGTGCGGGACACGATCGCCCGCTGGTCGATCCCGGACGAGCACTTCGAGGCATTCCTCCGCTCGATGCGGATGGACCTCACGGTCACCGAGTACGAGACCTTCGACGACCTGCAGGACTACGTCTACGGCTCGGCCGCGGTCATCGGCCTGCAGATGGTCCCGATCCTGGAACCACTCGTCCCCGCCGCGTACGACTACGCCCGCGACCTCGGTATCGGCTTCCAGCTGGCGAACTTCCTCCGGGACGTCGGCGAGGACCTCGCCCGCGGTCGCGTCTACCTGCCGCAGGAGTCGCTCCGACTATTCGGCGTCGACCGGGAGCGGTTGGCCCGCGGAGTGGTGGACGGGCCCATCCGGCGGCTGCTCGCGTTCGAGATCGCCCGCTGCCGCGAACTGTTCCGCAACGCGGCGCCGGGCATCCGCCTGCTGCATCCGACGTCTCGGGACTGCATCCGCACGGCCTTCACCCTGTACGGCGGGATCCTCGACGAGATCGAGCGCGCCGACTACCAGGTGCTGGATCGCCGCGTCTCGGTGCCGGCCCGACGGCGGCTGGCGGTGGCCGGGCCGGGCCTGTTGCGCGCGGCACGTGCACGTCAAGCCTGGCCGGGTACGTCCTGAACATGCCTGACCTGCCGACTCGGCCCACCGATCGCACTCACGACCAGCAGCCCCAGCCGGGCAGTGCTTCCTTCCGGGAGCCCGACGTGTCCGCCGGCGCGATCGACGAAGCCGGCCCGGGCCGCGACTCCGGCGCCACCGTCGGGTTGGAAGCCGGGGGCGGCGTCGCTCCGGGGGACACCCCGCCGGCCGCCGGATCGGAATCCGAGGCTTCGGAGGACCGGCACGACACCCCCAACCAGGGACCGGTCTCCCCGAGCCGGAAGCCGGCGATCATCGGGCTCACGGCGCTGGCGATCCTCGTGATCGGCGTGATCGGTTACGCGGTCGCCAACGTCATCGCCTACATCGCGAAGTAGCGGGCGGCGGGCGGGCCGGCGGCCGTCGAGCAAGCACGCCAACGCTGTCGGCTGTTGACGGACCCGACTACCTTTCTCCGCGCTCCACATTGGATCGGCTGTTGTGTCGACAGCCGGTCTGATGTCGGTGGCCGGACAAGGCTTCGACCGACTGACAGGAGCGCGCCTGCCGCAGCCACCCCTAGCGCTGCACGCCACCCCTAGCGCTGCACGCCGCGTCGCCCCCACCACACCCACCAAGCGAGGGTCTGCACCACCAGCGAGAAACCGAACAGCAGGTCCTCCACGGGCGCGTAGATGATGCGCAGCCCGAGGATGGCGTCCGGGTCGTAGGTGACGATGTCCCGGCCGGTGAGGATGCCGTTCGTCACCAGCTGGAAGAAGACGATGATCGCGTACGAGACCCAGAAGACCTTCCGGGTCAGCAGCCGGGTCCGGAGCACCAGCAGGTCGAGTCCGATCGCCGCCAGCACTCCGAGCACGGCCAGCGCGGTGTAGGTCATACCGGGTCGCGGCGCTTCTCGACCGCCTCATTCGCGGCCGCCCCATCCCCGGCGGCCTCGTCCCCGACCGTCCAGCCCTTCACCGCCCGGACTGCCTCCAGCGTCAGCACCGCGCAGATCGGGATGACGAGGAAGAACAGGAGCTCGTCGAGGGGGAGCCGGCCGGGCAGGACGACGCCGGTGGTCTGCCGTCCGTCGTAGGTCCAGTGGTGGCGGGCGATGGCGTAAACGTCCCAGGCGACGAACACGACAACGACCGGCAGCAGCGTCAGCACCAGCCGCAGCGGTCGCCGATACACCCTGGTCCGCAGCATCAGCTCGAGCGGAGCCGTTCCGATCAGGCAGAAGACCAGCACCGCGACGTAGATCAGGTGGCGCATCGGGGAATCCGGCTCAGGCGGCGGCGAGTCGGGCGGCCAGTTCGCGGCCGACGGCGTCCGGGTCGTCCGCCTCGGTGAGCGCGCGAACGACGACGACCCGCCGCGCACCGGTGCCGAGCACGTCGTCCAGGGTCTCCGGTGCCACTCCCCCGGTGACGAACCACGGTTTCGCGTCCGGGTGGAACGGCGGCGCGATCTCGACGGCACGACGGAGCAGGTCGAGGCCGACGGCCGGCCGGCCGGCCTTGGTGGGCGTGGCCCAGACGGGGCCGACGCAGAAGTAGTCGACGTCCGGGTCGGCGGCCGCCGCCTCGAGCTGACGTTCGTCGTGCGAGGAGAGGCCGATAAGGACGTCGGGGCCCACGATGCGCCGGGCCAACCGCGGCGGCAGGTCGTCCTGCCCCACGTGCAGGATGTCGACGTCCGTGAAGGCGGCGACATCAGCGCGGTCGTTCGCGGACACCAGCGCGTTCCGGGCTCGAGCCAGGGCGGCGAGGATCGTCAGCTCCTCGACTTCCTCGCGCCACTCGAGGCCCTTGCGGCGAAGCTGGACGAGGTCGACGCCGTCCGGGCAGCGCTGGCGCGGGGTGCAGAAGTAGAGACGGGCGGTCGCCAGCCGGGCGCGACGTTCGGCCCCAGTTCGCGGCGGCTGTTCCGCCACTGCGGGCGGGCGCGCGGTCACATCTTCCGGTGATCCCACGACACGACCTTGTCGGCGCGGAGCCGGAGCAGCACCCGCTTGGACGCCTGCCCGGCCAGGCCCTCACGGAGCTCGGGCGAGTCCGGCGTTCCCGAGTACTTGCCGGCGACGCGCACCAGCGTCTCGAGCACCTCGGCGTCGTCATCGACGACGTCCAACCTGCCGGTCAGCTGCAACCCGCGGAGTTCGCCGTACGCGGTGCCGTCCTCGATCAGACCGACGGCGCGGGGGTCGCGCCGCAGGTTGACGACCTTCTGCGACTTTCCGTAGGTGGTCATCAGCACGGTGCCGGGCTCCGGTTCGGGGGGCTCCCCCGACGCGTTCGGCGGGTCCACGACGAACCACATCGGCACCGGATCGGGCAGCCCGTCCGGACCGGTCGTGCAGAGGATCAGCGTGGCCGCATCCTGGAGGTACCGGCGTGCCTCGTCGGGGGTGAGGGCCAGTCGAGCCCGGCTGTTCGCCACAGTGCCGACCCTACGGTCGCCGGTCAGCGAACCGCGTCGACATCGACCCTCGCCGGGCGGTGAGCTGCGGAAACACGGGCCCACCCCATGCCGATCTCGCCCACCGTCGATCGCCCGCAGACGTGGATCGACCGTGCGCGCCGACCGTTGACTCATGTGGGCGGTGACCTGCGGAAACACGGGGCCCACCGCCGCCGTTCTCGCCCACCGTCGATCGCCCGCAGACGTGGATCCACCGTGCGCGCCGACCGCGGGTGGTGTGGGCCCGAGGACGGACAGGTGCTCGCGGGACGTCAGGCTCGACGCCTCGGACAGCAGGACGCGCATCGGCGGGCCTCTCCTCCGCGGTCAGCTACCGCCGGCGAGCCAGCGCATGGGTGCCTGCCACGACACTCAGCCTCGTCAGAAGGCCGATGCCTGGGCCCGGCGGTGCACCTCACGACCGCGGTTCTCGATCAGGGCTTGCACCGGCGTGCCGGGCAGCGAGTCGTCGGCGGTGTAGAGCCAGCGCAACGCCTCCTCCTCGGTGAAGCCGGAGTCGAAGAGCACCGTGAGCAGACCGGGCAGGCCCTTGAGCAGCACCCCGACCTGAACGAAGTCGGCCGGGACGCGGAGCACGCCGTCCTCGCGCACCCCGAGCAGCCGGCGTTCGCGGAGCATCTGCCGCACCTTCGTCACGGGCACGCCGAGCCGTTCGGCCGCCTCGGGCACGGTCAACCAGCTCTGCGGTCCGGGGTCGGCGGCAGCTTGGGTGTCGGCTTCGGGGTCGGCTTCGGTGTCGCTCACAACTCGCCTCCTCTTCTCTGGAATGGCGTTGGACGGGCGGTCACGGCCGCACCGGTTCCGAGGCGCGGCGGGCCGACGCGAGGGCGGCGTCGACGACGGCGGCGGTGAGGCGGGAGTCCGCGAGCGGAAGCACCCAGCCGTCCTCGCCCCGGGCCACGGCGGACACCTGCTCGAACATGAGCTTGTACGGGTCGGCGGCCGCGACCTCGAGACGATCGGTCTTCCGCCCGTCGGAGACCAGCAGCTCGGCCGGGGCCGTCCACGAGGCCGTGTACGGCTGGCCGGCCAGCTCGATCTCACCGTGCTCGCCGCGGGCGACCAGCCACTGCTTCTCCGGCTCGGCCATGCTCACGTGCACCTCGGCGGTGGCCCCGGAGCCCCAGGTCATCAGGACGTCCGCAGTCAGGTCGACACCGGTGTCGCTGTTCGCCGTCCGAGCGGTCACCTCGACCGGGAGCCCCTGGCCGACTGCCCACAGCACTCCGGACAGCGCGTAGCAGCCGATGTCGTAGAGCGCGCCGCCGCCCTTGGCCGGGTCGAGCCGGAAGTTGTCCGCCGGCACCCCGGCGAAGCTGAAGCCGGCGCTGACCGACGTGACCTCACCGATCGCGCCGTCCCGGAGCATCCGCTCGGCCAGCCGGGTCCGCGGGTGCCAGCGGTACCAGGACGCCTCGACCAGCAGGCCGCCCACCTCGTCGGCGACCGCGAGCATCGTGTCGACCTCGCCCAGTGTTAGCGCGAGCGGCTTCTCGCAGAGCACCGGCTTCTCGGCGCGGAGCGCCTCGACCACCCACGGCAGATGCGCGTCGTTCGACAACCCGACGTAGACGGCGTCGACGTCGGGGTCTGCGATCAGCTCCGCGTACGAGCCGTAGGCCCTCGGCGCACCCAGCGCCCGGGCCCGTTCGACGTCCCGAGCAGCGACGGCGAACAACTCGGCGCCCTCGGCGGCAGGAAGGACCAGCGACTGGGTGCGGGAGATCTGACCGGCGCCGAGCAGACCCCAGCGGGTGGTGGCGGCGGGCATGTGCCCAGCTTAGAGCGACGTAGACCCTAGGTGTCTGAGGCTCAGCCTCGACGCCGCCGGACCACCGGATCGACCTCGTTCACGACGTCCTCGACGGGCTCGCCCCGCACCGCACGGCCGAGGTTCGCGACGGTGCGCTGCAACAGCCGGGTGATCGACTGGGCGGTGCTGCCGGCAATGTGCGGGGTGAGCAGGATGCGCTCCCGGGGCAGGCGGAGCAGCGGGCTGTCGGCCGGGATCGGCTCGGTGGCGTAGACGTCGAAGGCCGCTCCGGCGAGCCGCCCGGTGTCGATCAGCTCGGCGACGGCGGCTTCGTCGACGATGCCGCCGCGGGACGCGTTGACCAGCAGCGCGCCGTGGGGCAACCGTTCGAGCAGCGCGCGGTCGAGCAGGTTGCGGGTGCCGGCGGTCAGGGCGACGGCGTTGACGAGCACGTCGCTGCCCTCGACCAGCGTCCCGAGGTCGTCGACGAATGTCGCCGCACCCTCCTCGTCGGGTGAGCGGCGGCGCCGGGACCAGTAGCTGACCGGGCAGCCGAACGCCGCGAGGCGGGCCGCCAACGCCTGACCGATCGACCCGAAGCCGACGAGGCCGACCCGTCGGCCGGCAATCTCGACGGCCCCGCGCTGCACCACCTCGGTCTGCGGCCAGCGTCCATCGCGCAGCTCGTCCTCGGACCAGTGCAGCAGGCGGGCCAGCGACAACAGCGCCCCCACCGCCCATTCGGCAACGCTGACCGCGTTGAAGCCGGCGACGTTGGCCAACGGGATCCCTGCCGCAGCCAGGGCATCGCCGTCGTGGGCCTGGACGCCGACGCTCGGCTGCTGCACGAACGCCAGCGAGCGTGCGGCGGCCACGGTCTCGGCGGAGAGCCCGGGCTGCGCGATCCGCCAGTCACCAAGCACGAGGTCGACGTCGCGGACCGCGTCCCGGAGATCGGCTTCCGAGCTGATCTCCGCCACCACGACCTCGATCGGCAGGTCGCCGAGCAGGCCATCGATCGCCTCGGCCGGGAGCGGCGGGAGCGACAGCAGCCGCCACGGGCGGTCGGGCTGCTTGGCCTGAGCGGGAGAGTTAGGCGGTGGCGACGCGGCGGGATCGGGCACGCTGACCAGCCTGCCACTCGGATCCTGCAGACATTTCTGCCGGGTGCGGCCCTTCGGTCCGCGACAGCGCGCCGAAGACTTCTAGACTCCTCCCATGTCCACCGCCGTTGCGGATCCGCTGCTCGGGCGGCTTCTCGACGGCCGCTACGAGATCCGTCGACGGCTGGCGGCCGGTGGGATGGCCACCGTCTACGCCGCGATCGACACCCGGCTCGACCGTCCGGTCGCGGTCAAGGTGATGCACCCGGCCCTCGCCGCGGACGAGGAATTCGTCGCCCGCTTCCGGCGCGAGGCCAAGGCCGCGGCCCGGTTATCGGCCCCCACCGTCGTGAACGTCACCGACCAGGGCCAGGACGCCGGCACCGTCTTCCTGGTCATGGAGCTCATTGAGGGGCGCACGCTGCGGGACGTGCTCCGGCAGGACGGTGCGCTGTCGCCGGCCCGGGCCGTCGCCGTCATCTCCCCCGTGCTCGAGGCGCTCTCCGTCGCCCACGCCGCGGGCTACGTGCACCGGGACGTGAAACCGGAGAACGTCCTGATCGCCGACGACGGCCGCATCAAGGTCGGGGATTTCGGGCTGGCCCGAGCGGTGGACGCGTCCCCGTTGACCGCGACGACCGGGCTGCTGCTCGGAACCGTCGCTTACCTTGCGCCCGAGCAGGTGCGTCGCGGGGTCGCCGACGCCCGCACCGACGTCTACGCCTGCGGGGTCCTGCTGTTCGAGGTGCTCACCGGCCGCCCCCCGTTCGAGGGCGACACCGCGCTGTCGGTGGCCTACCAGCACCTGCACGATCGAGTGCCGGCTCCGTCCAGCCTCAACCCGGACGTGCCCGACGAGCTCGACGAGCTGGTGCTGCAGGCGACCGAGCCGGACCCGGACGACCGACCGGTCGACGCCGGGGCCCTCCTGGAGGAGCTGCGGCACGTCGCGGAGTTCCTGCCGACCTCAGACGAGCCGCGGTCCCGTCGGCTCCTGGCACCCCCAGACGGCGACCTGCGGGCCGAGGATGACCACCAGACCACCCGCTTCGGCGACCTCAGCGCCGACGACCCCGCCGAGGACCCCGTCGAGGGGAAGGTCGAGCCTGGCGAGCCGGACGACGCTCTGGACGACCACGACGCCGACGATCTCGACCACCGCAGCCGCACGCGACGGCGCTTCGGCCCGATCAAGGCGCTGCGTCGTCTTCGTCCGTCGACGATGGGCTGGCTCGCGCTGCTCCTCGTGACGCTGCTCGCCGTCGGCAGCGTCTGGTGGCTGACCGTCGGGCGAGGGGTCCAAATCCCCTCGACGGCGGCGCTCGACCCCGGCGCGGCGGAGCTCCGGCTCCGGAACGCCGGTTTCACCGTCGTCCGCGGCGCCGACGACTACAGCGAGACGGCGCCGCGGGGAACCGTCGCGAGCACGGTTCCCTCGTCCGGCGCTCGGGCGGACAAGGGGTCCCGCGTCGTCCTGCGGGTGTCTCTCGGCCCGGAGCGCTACACACTGCTGCCGCTGCGCGGACGGACCTTCGACGTCGCCGTCCGCACCCTTGCGACGCAGAAGCTGAAGCCGGGGACGGTGCAGCACAGCTTCGACGATGGCGTCCCGGTGGGGCAGGTGATCAGCAGCGATCCGCCGGCCGGCACGGTGCTGCGCCCCGGCAGCGAGGTGGCGCTCCGCGTCAGCGACGGGCCGGCACCGATCACCGTGCCGAACGTCGTCGGCCAGCCGGTCAATGACGCCGACCGCACCCTGACGCGGCTCAGCCTCAAGGTCACCCTCCACGGCGTGTTCAGCGACACCGTTCCGCTGAACCAGGTGATGGAGCTGCAGCCGGCGAGCGACCTGCACCGCGGGCAGACTGTCACTCTGGTGTTCTCCCAGGGTCCGGAGCTGATCGAGATCCCGAATGTGGTCGGGCAAAGCCGGGCAAATGCCATCGCCACGCTTCAGGCACGCGGTTTCCAGGTAAGAGTGCTCAACGTGCCTGGATTCGACAGCTTCGTTGCCCGAGCAGTCCCCTCCGCCGGCAGCAAGGCGCGGCGCGGCGCGCTAATAACGCTCGTGCTGGCCTGAGCGCCGGCGTTTCCCACCGAGTTGCGCTCACTCGCTCATGCCCCCGCGTAAGCCGTCGCCGGTCGGTGCCCATGTACCGACCGGGAGCGGGCTGGTTCGGTCCGCGCTGCCCTACGCGCGCCGTATCAACGCCCAAGCAATCCAGATCTTCGTCGGCAACCCGCGGGGCTGGGCGCTCTCACCCGGTGATCCCGAGCAGGACAGCGGATTCCGGGACGCCTGCACCGTGGCCAAGATTCCGGTGTTCCTGCATGCCCCGTATCTGATCAACCTCGGCTCGCCGACCCCGGCCACCCTCGAGCATTCGATCTCCTCGCTCCGGCACGCCTTCTCCCGTGCCGCCGACGTAGGAGCGGCCGGAGTGGTGCTGCACGCCGGCTCAGCGGTTGACGGGACCCACCGGGCGGTTGCGACGCGGCAACTGCGGGATGCGCTGCTGCCCCTGCTCGACGACCTCGAGGCCGAGGGTCCGACCGGGTTGCGGTTGCTCATCGAGCCGACGGCCGGGGGCAGCGAGGCGCTCGCGTCCACCGTCGACGATCTCGGCCAGTACTTCGCAGCCCTCGACGCCCACCCCAGGCTCGGCGTCTGCCTGGACACCTGCCACGCGTACGCAGCGGGTCACGACCTCGCCCGCCCGGGCGGGGTGCGGACGATGCTGAACGCGCTGGTGCGCCTGGTCGGCAAGGGGCGGCTCGGCCTCGTGCACGCCAACGACTCGAAGGATCCACTCGGCTCCGGCCGCGATCGGCACGCCCCGATCGGCGTCGGCACCATCGGGGTCGACCCGTTCGCCGAACTGTTCGTGCACCCGGCGATGCGCGGCGTGCCGGTGGTCGTCGAGACCCCCGGCGGCGAGCGACAGCACGCCACCGACGTGCGCGCACTGCAACGAATGCGCGATTCGGCTCGCTGACGGGGCCGGATGCGCGGTGCGCGCCGATCTGAACCTTTCGGACCATGGGAGTTCGGCCCGAGGCGCGGCACTATGAAGAGGCATGTCTGGGTAGGACCCGGCAAGCACGATCGGAATCGGGAGGAGGCCGCATGCCGCTCCTGTCCTCGACCAAGAAGGCCGAGCAGTTCGCGAAGCTCCTCGACGGGTCCGGGTCGGCCGGCTCCGGAGACCTCGCGACGCTGCAGGGACTCGCGGCCCGGCTCTCGTCGATACCGCAGCCTCGCGCCGAGTTCGCCACCGCGCTCCGCGACCAATTGATGTCGCAGGCCGCGACCAACCTGCCCGGCGCGGCGGGTGCCGGGAGCGCCGGGACCGGAAGCTCTGGTGCAGGCGGAACCGGCACAGGTGCACCCGGTACCGGCACGGGTACCGGCGCTACTGGCGCCGGCGGCGCCACCGGTTCAGCCACCTCAGCCACCTCAGCCGCGTCGGCCGTGACCGGCGGAGCAACGGGAGGATCGGCCGTCTCGTCCCTCCTGTCCGTTACAGCTCCGCTGTGGACGCACCTCGTGGCAGGCGTAGCCGCGACCGCCATCGCCATTACCGGCGTCGGGGTCGGGGCCTCCCGTTCCCTGCCCGGTGACCCGCTCTACGGCATCAAGCGGCAGGTCGAGGCCGTCCAGCTCGACCTCAAGAGCGGCCCCACCGAGCGCGCGCTGGCGCAGCTCGACCTCGCCGGAACCCGGTTGCAGGAGCTCACGGATCTGCTCGGTGGGCGCCAACCCGGCGCGCCGCTGTCCGCGGACATGCAGAAGCAGGTCAAGGATCTGCTCGACAACTGGGCCCGGCAGACCTCGCACGGCACGACCTTCCTGCTCAACCAGCTCAGCGCCGGGCAGGGCGACCGCGCCGCGATTCGCGCGCGGCTAATCTCCTTCACCGACTCGCAGGCTCGCAGGCTCGCCGTCGCCGTGCAGGGACTGCCCGACACGACCCTGGAGTCGTTGACCGGCAGCGCGTTCGCTTACCTTCAGCGGGTGGACACGGCGCTCGGCAATCCGGTGAACCTCGCAAGCCTGCTGCCTAGCCTCGGGCTCCCCCTCCCGACGGCGGCGACGCCCTCGACCGGTGCCACATCGACGACGACACCGAGCACCGGGACCCCGTCGACGGCGCCCGGCTCGACCGCGAACACCCCGAGTACGGTGCCCACCCTGCCGATCCCCACCGGCGGACGGCCCGTCCCCCACCCCGGCGTCGGAGTGCCGACCGTTCCGTCGGTCCCGATCCCCACCGGCGGCACCGGGCCGCTGCCCAAGGTCGGCACCGGTGTGGGCGGCGTCGTGAACGGCGTGACGAACGGCGCGACCAGGACCGTCGACGGCGTCCTGCAGGGGGTGACCGGCAACGGCCCGAGCCTGCCGCTCCCGACCACCGTGCCGACGCTGCCGAAGCTCGGCAAGTAGCCAGCGGCACTGCCGACGGCGCCCGCAGCGCCCAACCGCGGGCGATAGCGTCTCCGTCCATGGTCATCGTTCTGCAGAGCGACGCCGACGCGGCTGCCCTCGACGAGGTCGTTCGGTCCGTCGAAGCCGCCGGCGGGACGCCGTTCGTCTCCCGAGGGGTCGCCCGCACGATCGTCGGCGTCATCGGGGACGAGCCTGTGCTCGCGCAGCTCGAGGCGCTGACGCTGCCCGGCGTCGCCGAGGTCATCCGGGTCACCTCGCCCTACAAGCTGGTCAGCCGCGAGCACCGCAGGGCCCGCACCGTCGTCGAGGTCGGTCCTCCGGGGATGACGGTCCCCATCGGCCCGGAGACGCTGACGCTGATCGCCGGTCCCTGCGCAGTGGAAACGCCGGAGCAGACGCTCGAAGCGGCGCAGATGGCCAAGGCGGCCGGCGCCCGTCTGCTGCGCGGCGGCGCGTACAAGCCGCGGACCTCGCCCTACGCCTTCCAGGGGCTGGGGGCCGCCGGGCTGCACATCCTCGCCGAAGTGCGCGCCGAAACCGGGCTGCCGGTCGTCACCGAGGTGGTGGACGCACACGACGTCGACCTGGTCGCCGAGCACGCGGACATGCTCCAGATCGGGACCCGCAACATGCAGAACTTCGGCTTGCTGCAGGCGGTCGGATCGGTCGGCAAGCCGGTGCTCCTCAAGCGCGGCCTCACCGCCACCTACGAGGAATGGCTGATGGCGGCCGAGTACATCGCCCAGCGGGGCAACCTCGACATCGTGCTGTGCGAGCGCGGGATCCGGACCTTCGAGACCGCCACCCGCAACACCCTGGACGTGAGCGCCGTGCCGATGCTGCAGGCGCGCTCGCACCTGCCGGTGATGATCGACCCGAGCCACGCCGCCGGCCGTCGTGAGCTCGTCGTGCCGCTGGCCCGCGCAGCCATCGCCGCCGGTGCCGACGGGCTCCTCGTCGACGTCCATCCGCATCCCGAGACGGCGCTCGTCGACGGACCTCAGGCCCTGCGCGCCGAGGAGCTCGACGAGCTCAGTGCCGCGGTTCGCGCGTTCGCACCGCTACTCGGCCGGACGCCCTGACTTCCGAGCCTGTGCGGGCCTACGCCGGTCAGGACCGGCAAGAGCCCGCACAGCTTCGCAGGTGCGGGCCCCTACGAGCTCGGCGTCATCGTCCGCAGCGGCTCGGCCAGCTCGTTGCTGAAGAACTCGATGAAGCCGTCCGGGTCGGGGCCGGCGTTCATGAGCACCAGATGATCGAAGCCGGCGTCGACGAACTGCTGCGCGGCGGCCAGGTGCTTCTGGGCATCGGGCCCGCAGGCGAACTGGCCCTGCACGTCCTCGAGTCGCACGGTCGCGCTCGCCGCCTCGAAGTTCACCGGGTTCGGCAGTTCGGACATGACCTTCCAGCCCGTCAGCGCCCAACGCGTCGTTTCCAGCACCGCCTGGGCGGCGGCGTCCTCGTCCGGAGCCCAGGCCAGCGGGACCTCGGCGTAGCGCGGACCGTCGCCGCCCGCCTGCGAGTAGCTGTTGACCAGCGAGCTCTTCGGCTCGGTGGCGAACAGACCGTCGCCGAGCTCGGCCGCGATGCGTGACGCCTGCCCACCGCCGGAAGCGACGGGCATCAGGACCGGCTGGTCCGGCAGGTCGAAGATCCGAGCGTCCTCGAGCTGCAGATAGCGGCCGTCGTAGTTCTGGTAGCCGCCTTGCCACAACAGCTTGATGATCTCCAGAGCCTCCCGGAAGACGCGCTGCCGCTTGTGCACGCCCGGGAACTCCCGGCCGACGATGTGCTCGCTGAGCCGCTCGCCCGATCCGACGCCGAGCGTGAACCGGTTGTCGGACAGGAGCGCCACCGTCGCTGCCGCCTGCGCGATGATCGCCGGGTGGTAGCGGAAGGACGGGCAGGTCACGCCGGTGACGAGCCCGATCGTCTCGGTGCTCGTGGCGATGGACCCCAGCATCGACCAGGTGAATGCCGAGTGGCCCTGGCTCTCGAGCCACGGGTGGTAATGGTCGCTCAGTTCGACGAAGTCGAAGCCGGCGCGCTCGGCGACCTGCGCCTGGCGGACGACCTCCTTCGGCCCGAACGCCTCGGTCGCGATCTTCAAGCCGATCTGCATCTGGTCTCCCGTCTCGTCTGTCTCGGTGGCCGTACCCGCCGCCGGTATACCGACACGACGGGCCGACTCCAGCGGTGCTTGACGCACTCGTTTTCAGTTATCCCGGCCAGGGACGGGACGAAGGTGACTCAGCCTGCGCAGCAGCAGCACCCCCCCGGCACGACCGCCGAGATGAACCCGAAGCCTGACCACGGCGAAGAAAGCTACGTCGGCCACGGCCGGCTCGAAGGCAAGAAGGCCGTCATCACCGAACTCCGACAATCCGGTTTGCCGACCTGATGCCCTACAGCGCCACGAAGGCGGGGATCGCGAACATGGTCGCTTCGCTGGCGCAGCTGCTCGCGCCGGTCTACGTGCTGCTCGCGTCGGACGAGGCGAGCTACATGTCGGGCGCGCGGGTAGCCGTCACCGGCGACAGCCCGATTTTGTAGGAGCAGCGCGGGCCCCGGCGATTGACGCGGCGTTCGCAGGCGCGCTTGGGTGACGCTATGCAGATCGGCATTGGGCTGCCCAACACGTTGGACATCGCCGGGCCCGCCGTCGCGGAGTGGGCCCGGCGCGCCGAGCAGCGAGGGTTCAGCACGCTCGCGACGATCGACCGGATCGTCTACCCGACCTTCGACTCGTTGACGACGCTTGCGGTCGCGGCCGGGGCGACCGAGCGCATCGGCCTGTTCCCGGACATCCTGCTGGCGCCGATCTACAACCCGATCTGGCTCGCGAAGGCCACCGCCAGCCTGCACGCCATGTCCGGGGAGCGGTTGACGCTCGGGCTCGGGGTCGGCGGTCGCCCGGACGACTTTGCGGCCATGCAGCGCGACTTCGACGGCCGCGGCCGGCTGATGGACGAGACGCTCGACGTGCTCGCCCGCGGCTGGCGCGGCGAGAGCCTGGTGCCGGCCAACGTCACCGGCGGCGAGGTGGCGATCGCGCCGCAGCCGCCGTCCTCCCGCGTGCCGATCCTCATCGGCGGCAACGGCAAGGCCGCGCTCCGACGCACCGTCCAGTACGCGGACGGCTGGACCGCCGGTGGCGGCGGTCCGGCTGCGGCCGGTCAGATGGTCCAGCAGGTCCTGGCCGCGTGGAAAGAGGCGGGCCGGAGCGGTCAGCCGCGGCTCGCCGCGCTGGTGTACTTCGGCCTCGGCGACGAGGACGTCTCCCGCGCCTCGCTGCAGAACTACTACGGCTTCCTCACCGACTACGTCGGCTTCATCGTCGAGGGCGCACTCCGCACCCCGCAGGCGATCACGGACGCGGTGAAGGCGTTCGAAGACGTCGGCATCACCGAGCTGATCTTCGACCCGACCGTGCCCGACCTCGACGAGATCGACCGCCTGGCCGACCTCGTGCTCTGAACCGCACCCTCAGCGGCAGCGATCGAACGCGGCTCCGGTGGCTCCGGCCACGCCCCGCGCGTTCGATGTCGAGGGTCAGCGCTTCTGTAACATCTCCGCCACGAGGAACGCCAGGTCCAGCGCCTGCGACGTGTTCAGCCGCGGGTCGCAGGCAGTCTCGTAGCGCGTCTCGAGATCGCCCTCGCGGATCTCGTCGGCACCGCCGAGGCACTCGGTGACGTCCTCGCCGGTGAACTCGACGTGCAGTCCGCCGGGCCAGGTGCCGAGATCCCGGTGCACCTCGAAGAACCCGAGCACCTCGTCGAGCACGTCGTCGAAGTGGCGGGTCTTGATCGCACCGACGGTGCGGGTGTTGCCGTGCATCGGGTCACAAGTCCAGACCACCTGGTGACCGGTGGCGCGGACCTTCTCCACGAGCGGGGGCAGCGCGTCGCGGATCTGGCCGGCTCCCATCCGGGAGATGAGCGTCAGTCGGCCGGGGACGCCGTCCGGGTCCAGCCGCTCGACGATCTCGGCGGCCTGCTCCGGGGTCGTCGTCGGGCCGAGCTTGACCCCGACCGGATTCCCGATCGACGCCACCATCGCCAGATGCGCGCCGTCCAGCTGCCGGGTCCGCTCCCCCACCCACACCATGTGCGCGGAGGTGTCGTAGTGCAGCCCCGTCGCGTCCTCGGTACGCGTGAGTGCGCGCTCGTACTCGAGCAGCAGCGCCTCGTGGCTGGTGTAGAGCTCGACCATGTGGCCGGCCGGCCCGAGGTCCACGTTGATGGCCCGCATGAACGACAGCGCCCGCTCGATGTCCCGGGCGATGAGCTCGTAACGCTCCCCCGCGGGTGAGCGGCGGACGAAGTCCTGGTTCCAGGCGTGCACCTGGTGCAGGTCGGCGAATCCACCGGTGGCGAACGCGCGCAGCAGGTTCAGCGTGGCGGCGCTGTTCTGGTAGGCGCGCATCAGCCGCCGCGGGTCCGGGATGCGGGCGGCCGGCGTCGGCTCGAGGCTGTTGACCGCATCGCCGCGGTAGGACATGAGGCCGGTAGCGGCTTCGATGTCGGTAGAGCGGGGCTTGGCGTACTGGCCGGCCATCCGAGTCAGCTTCACGACCGGGAGTGACGCACCGTAGGTGAGCACCACCGACATCTGCAGCAGGGTTTTCACCTTGTCGCGGATCGTGTTCGCGGTGTTGCCGGCGAACGTCTCGGCGCAGTCGCCGCCCTGGAGCAGAAAGGCCTCGCCGCGGGCGACGGAAGCCAGCCGCTCGGTCAGCGTGCGGATCTCCGGTCCGGTGACCAGCGGCGGCACCGTCTCCAGCTCACCGACGGTTTGGGCGAGGACGGCGACGTCCGGCCATGCGGGCTGTTGCGCCGCCGGCAGGTCGCGCCACGCATCGAGAGCAAGACGGGCAGCCACGTGAATTCACGTTACGGCAGCAGGTCCACCGATTTCCGCAGCGGCAGGGCTTCCGGTCGCCGGAGCCACCCCACGCTCTGCCGCGCGGTCGGGTCGCCGTCAGCCGAAGAACACCTCGGCCTCGGCGTATCGCTCCGGCGGAACCGTCTTGAGTTCCTTTGTCGCCTCCGCCAGCGGAACCCGGACGATGTCCGTGCCCCGAAGGGCGACCATCGTCCCCCAGTCGCCGTCGACGGCGGCGTCGAAGGCGTTCAGGCCGAAGCGGGTAGCGAGGACCCGGTCGAACGGTGTCGGTGTCCCACCGCGCTGGATGTGGCCGAGCACCGTGGCGCGCGCCTCATGGCCGGTTCGCGCGGCGATCTCGGACTCCAGCCGCTGCCCGATGCCGCCGAGGCGGGCGTGCCCGAAGGCGTCGACCTCCGCCGACGTGTCCTGCGGGAGCGTGCCCTCAAGCGGCATCGCCCCCTCGGCGACGACGACGATCGGCGCGTAGCGGCGGGTGTTGAAGCGGTGCAGCAGGTAGTCGCAGACCTGGTCGATGTCGAAGGGCCGCTCCGGGATGAGGATGACGTTCGCTCCCCCGGCCATGCCGCTGTGCAGCGCGATCCACCCGGCGTGCCGGCCCATCACCTCACAGATGAGCGTCCGGCGGTGGCTCTCCGCCGTGGTGTGCAGCCGATCGATCGCCTCGGTCGCGATGGTGACCGCCGTGTCGAAGCCGAAGGTGTAGTCCGTGGCGCCCAGGTCGTTGTCGATGGTCTTCGGCACCCCGACGACGTGCACGCCGTCCTCGTGCAGGCGCGCGGCGACGCCGAGGGTGTCCTCGCCGCCGATGGCGACCAGCGCGTCGACCCCGAGCCGCTCCAGGTTGGCCCGCAGCTGGTCGACGGCACCGTCCTTGTACGGGTTGGTCCGGCTCGACCCGAGGATCGTTCCGCCCCGGGGCAGGATGCCGCGAACGGCGTCGATGTCGAGCGGGACCACGTCACCCTCGACCGCTCCACGCCATCCGTCGCGGAACCCGACGAACTCGTGGTCGCCGGCCTCCATACCCTTGCGGACGACGGCGCGGATGACCGCGTTGTGCCCGGGGCAGTCGCCGCCGCCGGTCAGCACTCCGATACGCACTCGCGCAGGCTAGCGCCCCGGTCCCGAGTACGCGCGAGATCGGGGTGGTTCGGGACAGCCTTCTGTGCCGAGTTCGCCAGGGTCTCGGCCCCGGCGCCGACCTGGGCGGTCGGTAAGTTTCGCCTGTGCCCCGATCCCGCCACCGGATTCGTTCGCTCCACCTGCTGTGCGTCCTGGTCCTGGCCGCGCTCGCGGCAGCGTGCTCGAGCGGCAGCGGGAGCAGAAGCGGGCCGAAGGCT
>DATITC010000179.1:0-36459 GCA_035468175.1 Frankiaceae bacterium
CTCCGGACGGACACTCGGACACGCAGGCGGTATGCGGGGATGCCGTTCCGCATCATCCTCGCCTGGATGCGCGCGATCGTCTCGGGCTGGGGCGGGCCGAACAGGTGCGCGTACCGGCGCTGCCGATGCAGGTACTCCTCCACCGGCACCTGCCGGTGAATCCGTTCCACCCCCACGACCTCGCCGGCTTCCGCCTCGAAGACGGGGAACAGGCCGCTCTCCTTCGCCAGCCGCGCGAGCAGAATCGAGTCGGCCGAACGGGCGCCCCAACCGAGGGGGATGCGGGGGACGTCCCTGCCCACGAGCACGGTCCCGGTCGGGGGCAGCGCACGGAACAGGTCGACCTGATGCAGAGCGGCTGAGACCAGGACCGGCCCACACTCGGACCGTTGTGCGGGACTTGTGCACTCCCATCCGGGACCTTCGGCGGCTTCGCGGGCGCGTCTGCACGCAGTCTGCGGATGGTGGCCGATGCGACCCTCAACGGTGGAGGCTCGTGGACCACCGTCTCGGGACTTGCGACCCCTCCCCCGACCAGGCGCTCGAAACTACGTTTCTCGCGGTTCGAAGAGGTCAGGCTGATGGACGAAGTCGACGCGACCACCGGTGGTTCGGACGAGCCCGCACGGCTTCTTCTGGCCGGTCTTCCTGATCGCCTTCTGGGGCGTCGGCCTCGTGATGAACGCCTGGGACGTTCACCGCCCCGACCCGTTCAGCGAGGAGCAGGTCCGGGCGGAGATCGGGCGACTCCAGGGACGGCAGCGGGGTCAGGGGCCCCAGAGCTGACGCCGCACATCCGGTCTCGAACACCTCATCCAACCTTCTGGCCCCGTGCGTCAGGACCTTCGCCTCATCGACCGAAGAACTGCCCCGCCGGACAGTCCTCATCAGAGCAGAACACGGGGAGCTGAACATGTTGACCACGAGAGTCTGGCCGATCGCCATTCACCTGACCGACGCCGACGGACATACGCATGCCGAGGCGGTCCTCGCCAGCGGAGCCACCGAGGCGCTCCGCGGCAAGGGGTACGCACGCTGCGACCCGTCGGGCGTCGACGTCGCGGAGATCGGCGACGAGCTCGCCGCAGCGCGCGCGCTTGCCGACCTGTCGACGCAGCTCCTCGCGGCGGCCGCCGAAGACGTGCAAGCCGTGCGGGCGAAGATCCCGGGCGGCTGAGCCCACCCGCCGGACAATGGCGGCCGAGACATCCGACATCTGGAGAAACCATGCCCGAGAACCGCATCCCTTTGTCCGAACGCGGGGTCTCCGCCGGCAAGAAGGCGCGCCTGCACCGGATCCTGTTCGGCGCCGGCCTCGGCAACGGGACGGCGATGTTCCTGCCCTACGACCAGGGTCTCGAGCACGGTCCCCGGGACTTCTTCGCCAACCCGGCCGCCTCCGACCCGGCCTACATCGCCCGTTTGGCCCGCGAGGGTTCCTTCAACGGGGTCGCGATCCAGATCGGCCTTGCGGAGAAGTTCTTCTGGGACTTCGCCGGCGAAGTCCCGCTGGTCCTCAAACTGAACGGCAAGACCGAGATCCCCTACGACGACGAGGCGCTGTCCCCGCTGAACGCCACGGTCGAGGACGCGGTCCGGCTGGGCGCCGATGCCGTCGGCTACACCCTCTACGTCGGGACCCCGGCCCAACCGACGGATTTCGAGCAGCTGCGGCGCGTCCGCACGGAAGCGGTCCGTCTCGGCATGCCGCTGATCGTGTGGGCCTATCCGCGCGGCTCCGCGGTGGAGGCGAAGGGGGGCAAGACCTCGTTCTACGCGGTCGACTACGCCGCGCGCACCGCAGCAGAGCTCGGGGCCGACGTCGTCAAGGTCAACTTCCCCAAGCCGGATCAGCACACGAACGTCCACAAGGACTACGCCGACCTGAGCTACTCCCCGCAGCAGGCCATGGACGCCGTTGTCCGCTCCGCCTCGCGCTCCATGGTGCTGTGCAGCGGAGGCAGCAGGGCCGGTGACGAAGCGATGCTCGAGAAGGCCCGGATGTCGCTGGAAGCCGGAGCGACCGGACTGATCTTCGGGCGCAACGTCTGGCAACGACCGCACGACGAGTCGCTCCGCTTCGTCGATCGACTCCGCGATCTGCTCGAGAAGTACCCCAGCCAGCCCTGAAGCCCTGACGCCCCACCCCGCCCCACCGCATCCGAGGACAGCTCATGCACACGGACAACTCCCGCTTCTGCCGACGTCTGGACGAAATCGGAAACACCGATGTGGGTCTTGTCGGCGGGAAGAACGCATCGTTGGGCGAGATGCTCGGTTCCCTGACGGCTTCCGGGATCCGGGTTCCTGCCGGGTTCGCCAGCACCAGCGACGCGTACTGGGAGTTCCTCGACGCCGCAGATCTGCGCCGGCCCATCGCCGAAGCCGTCGGCCGTTACCGGGACGGCCGGCTGCCTCTCGGGACGCTGGGTCTGGACGTCCGGACGATGCTGCTGAACGCACCCATCCCGCCGGCTATCGCCGATGCGCTAATCCGTTCCTACGAGGAACTCGGCAACCGCCTGGGGTCGCCCGATCCCGACGTTGCGGTCCGGAGCAGCGCCACCGCCGAGGACCTGCCCGACGCCAGCTTCGCGGGGCAGCAGGAGAGTTATCTCCACATCCGCGGAACGGCGGAGCTCCTCAACGCTTGGCGCCAGTGCGTGGCCTCGCTGTTCACCGACCGTGCTATCAGCTACCGGGAGAGCAACGGCTTCGGGCACCTGGACGTCGCGCTGTCGGTGGGCGTGCAGCAGATGGTCCGTTCGGACGTCGGGTCGTCCGGGGTGGCGTTCACGCTCGACCCCGAGAGCGGCTTCCCGAACGTCGTCGTGATCGACGCCGCCTGGGGTCTCGGCGAGTCGGTCGTGGGCGGAACCGTCGACCCGGACGAGTACGTGGTGTTCAAGCCGGCGCTCGCCGACCCCGGGACCGCACCCGTGCTCAAGCGGAGGCGCGGCCAGAAAGAAGTGAAGGTCGTCTACAACAGCCAGGAGCTGGACGCCGGAGACGCGGGCGGGGCAACCGTCACGATCCCGACCAGCGAGCTCGAGCGGACGGCGTGGACGCTCGACGAGGCAGCGGTCCTGCAGATCGCCCGTTGGGCCGTCGAAATCGAGCGGCACTACGGCCGCCCCATGGACATCGAGTGGGCTCGAGACGGCGAGAGCGGAGAACTGTTCATCGTCCAGGCCCGGCCGGAGACGGTGAACGCACGCCGCGAATCCGCCCTGCTCCGCAGCTACCGCCTGCTCTCGCACGGCGAGCGTCTGCTGACCGGCCTCGCCGTCGGGCAGGCCGTCGCGACCGGCCCGGTCGTCCGGGTGTCCAGCCCCGAGGACTTCGACTCCGTGCCGCACGGTGCCGTCGTGGTGACCAGGGTGACGGACCCCGACTGGCTTCCGGTGATGAAGCGGGCTGCGGCGCTCGTCACCGACCACGGCGGACGCACCTCGCACGCGGCGATCGTCTCCCGTGAGCTGGGCCTGCCCGCCGTCGTCGGCACGGGCACGGCCACGAGCACGCTGGTCGACGGGCAGCAGGTGACGGTCTCGTGCGTGGAGGGCGAGCAGGGGGTGATATACGCCGGCGCCGCCGACGTCGAGGAGCAGGATCTCGACCTCGGCGATCTCCCCCAGATCAGCACCAAGATCATGCTGAACCTGGCAAGTCCGGTCGCCGCGATGCGCTGGTGGCGCCTCCCGGCGGACGGGATCGGGCTCCTGCGCATGGAGTTCCTCGTCACCAACACGGTCAAGGTCCATCCCATGGCGCTCGCCCACCCCGAGTTGGTCGAGGACGCGGACGAGCAAGCCACCGTGCGAGCCCTCCTTCAGGAGCACGGCGATGCCGAGGGGTACATGCGGCACACGCTGGCGTCCGGCATCGCCGAGATCGCCGCGTCCCGCTGGCCGGAGCCCGTCACGGTCCGGATGAGCGACTTCAAGACGAACGAGTACGCCAATCTGCTCGGCGGACGTGCCTTCGAGCCGGTCGAGGCGAACCCGATGCTCGGCTGGCGTGGCGCGAGCCGCTACTACGACCCCGGCTACCGGGACGGCTTCGCGCTCGAGTGCCGCGCACTGCGCCACGTCCGGGAGGTCCTGGGCCTGACGAACGTCCGGTTGATGATCCCCTTCTGCCGGACCGTCGAGGAGGCCGACAAGGTCCTCGCGGTGCTGGCCGACGAGGGCCTGCGACGCGGCGAGAACGGGCTGGAGATCTACGTCATGGCGGAGATCCCGTCCAACATCCTGCTCGCCGGCCGGTTCGCCGAGCGGTTCGACGGCTTCTCCATCGGCAGCAACGACCTGACCCAGCTCACTCTGGGCGTCGATCGGGACAGCGACCGACTGGCCGGGCTCTTCGATGAGAGCGACGCGGCGGTCGAGCAGTTGATCACGCATCTGATCCGCACCGCACACGAGCACGGCGTCCCGGTCGGTCTGTGCGGACAGCGACCGAGCAACGATCCGAGCTTCGCCGCGTTCCTGGTCCGGCACGGGATCGACTCGATCTCGGTGACCCCGGACAGCTACCTGTCCGTGCGACAGATCGTGGCCGACGCCGAGAAGGCCAACCCGATTCTTCCCCTTCAAGCGGGGCCGCAGCCGACGGCAGCAGAATTGCACTCCGCGCTACCGGCCCGCTGATCGGCAGAGCGGCGGGTCGCTGGAGCGCGGCGGGTCGCCGATGAGCGGCGGGTGCCGGTCGAGGGCTTTCAGTCGTCGGCCGGACCGGGTGCCTGTTCGCCGGCGACCTCCGCCAGGTTCGCGCGCAACATCGCCGCACCCTCCGAGACGACGACGCGAGCGTGCGCCTCGTGCGCTATTTCGGCCACCGGCCGGTTCTCCGGCACGAAGCTCGCGGTGAAGTCCGCGATCCCGCACTCGAGCGCACGGGTCGCCAGGGCCCGGACCAGCGAGGTGGCGACGCGCACGTGTCGCCACCCAGGGAGTACGGCGACCGCGACCTCGGCGCTCCCGCCGTCCCGATCGGCGACGTAGCGGGCGATGGCGACGCCCTGCCCGTCCTCTGCCCGGGCCACGAGGGCGAAGTGCCGCACGTAGTCCACCCGGGTGAGGTGGTCCAGGAGGGCCGGCGTGACCCTCGGGGGACCGCCGAGGAACCGCAGGTGCAACGTCTCGGGATCGGCGGACCTGATCGCCTCACCGAGCTCTGCCGCATCGGCCGGGACGACCGGACGTAGGAAGACCCGTCGGCCGTCGTCGAGTTCCACCCACTGCTCGTAGGCGGTGGGGTAGCCCGGGGGACGGCTGCTCGGCGCGACCTGTCCCGGGTGGCGGGACGGCCAGGAGGCTCGCGGCATCGTCCCATCCTGCTCGTGGCCGACCCCGCGCCGGAGGTGGCCTCGGTCCCGCGCGACCAGGGACCAATGCAGCTGGCACGGCCGCATGGCCCGTCGGACTGTGCTGATCGAGGAGGCGATGTGTCCTTTGTGCGGTTGATCCTGAGGAACGTGGCGGTTCGTCGTCTGCGCTCCGCCCTGACCGCGGTCGTCGTCGCGATCGGTGTGCTGACCGTCGTCACCCTGGGGATCGTCCTGTCCAGCATCCGCACGAGTGCTCTGGCCGTGCTGCAGACCGGACGGGCGGACTTCACGGTGTCGCAGAAGGGCGTCGCCGATGTCCTCAACAGCAACATCGATGCCAGCGATGTCGCGGGGATCCGCCGACTCCCCGGAGTGGCCGACAACGCCGGAGCGCTGATAGCCACGACTCGGCTGAACCGCGAGAACCCGATCTTCCTGCAGGTCGGTCTCCGGCCAGAGGACTTCGGAGCTTTCGGCGTCACGCTCGTCGCCGGTCAGGCCTACGCGGAGGACTCCCCCCACGACGTCCTGCTCGGCTGGCGGGCAGCGCGCAATCCCGGCCTCCACGTCGGCGACGCCTTCGACCTCGCGGGTGATCACCAACGTGTGGTCGGGATTTTCTCCACCGGTCAGGCCCTCGGCGACGCCGGCATGATGCTTCCCCTGTCGACCTTCCAGGCAGCTGAACGCCAGCCCGGCGAGGTGACGCTGGTGTTCGTCCGGGCGGCGCCGGGTGTGGACGTGCAAGCGCTGCGAACCACGCTCGAGCGCAACAACCCGCAGCTCGTCACCGTCCGCACAGCCAGCGATTTCGGTCGGGCCGACCGCAGCCTCCAGCTGATCGAAGCGGCCGCCAAGGGCACGACGCTGCTGGCCGTCCTGATCGGCGCCGTGATCGTCCTCAGCACCACCTTGATGACCTACCTGGAGCGGCTGCGGGAGTTCGGGGTTCTCAGCGCGATCGGGTGGTCCCGGCTGCGGGTCCTGACGCTCGTCCTGGCGGAGGCCGGCGTGGTCGGGCTGGTCGGTGCCGCCGTCGGGGTCGGTCTCTCCTTCATCGTCACCCTGCTGCTGCAGCGGACGCCCGACCTGGTCGGGGTGCTGCAGGTGCACTACACGACCGACGTCTTCTGGCGCGCGCTGATCACGGCTCTCGGCACCGTGACACTGGGCGCGTTGTATCCGGCGGTCCGAGCAGCACGACTCTCCCCGTTGGAGGCGTTGCGGCATGAGTGAGCCCCTACAGTCCCCTGGGCCGCGGTCCGGCGGCGGACAGACGGTGGAGCGGGATCAGCTGCCGACCCTCCCCCACCGGGGTCGCGCCACCGTTCCGGCCGTGTCGGTGCGCGGGCTCAGCAAGTCCTTCGACCGCGGCCGCGTGACCGCCCTCGACCTCGAGAGCCTGACCGTGGACCTCGGCGAGTTCGTGTCGATCACCGGGCCATCGGGGTGTGGCAAGTCCACCCTGCTGCACCTGCTCGCCGCGCTGGACCGACCGTCGTCCGGCTCGGTCCAGGTCTTCGGGCAGGACCTGCGGCGGTTGCCCTCCCCCACGCGGTACCGGCGGACCGAGGTCGGCATCGTCTTCCAGTTGCAGAACCTTATCCCGCAGCTGACGGCGCGGGAGAACGTGGAGATCGCCATGTTCGGCACCGGGCTCCGTCGCGGCGAGCGCCGGGAGCGTGCGACGCAACTCCTCGCCGACGTCGGGCTCGTCGAGCAGGCGGATCGTCCACCGACGCGCCTGTCCGGCGGGGAGCGGCAACGCGTGGCGATCGCCCGCGCGCTGGCGAACTCCCCCCGACTGCTCCTGGCGGACGAGCCCACCGGCAGCCTCGACGCGGACTCGATCGAGCGGTTCCTAGCCCTGCTGGAGCGACTGCGCCGGCAGCAGCCGGAACTGACCGTCGTCATGGTCACGCACGACGAGCAGGTAGCGGCCG
The DNA here is from genome assembly GCA_035468175.1 of Frankiaceae bacterium. Taxonomy (GTDB): domain Bacteria; phylum Actinomycetota; class Actinomycetes; order Frankiales; family Frankiaceae; genus JAVEDQ01. The sequence goes on from DATITC010000179.1 coordinate 7,276, forward strand.
TCGCCGACCGCGTCATCTCCATGCAGAGTGTCGCGGACTCCCCGACACCGGGCTGAGAACACGTCGGCCCAGCCGGGACGAAAGTCCGCCACCGAGAAGCCGGTCGCCTCTGGGGCGGTGTGGCGCCCCGGTCGCATCCTCAAGCGGACCGGCTGAGTTCCGGAGACAGGAGGCCACCCGATGCGTGTCCAGGAGAGCCTGCGGCATCCGCCTGTGATCGTCGACGTGACCACCCCGCTGCACGAGGTCGCCCGGCTGATGAACGAGGCCGGGGTCGGCGCCGTGCTGCTCACGGACCGGACCGCGGGGCCGGAACTCGTGGGAATCGTCACCGACCGCGACATCGTGCTCCGCGGAGTGGCGCGACGGCTACGGTCCGACGCCCGCGTCGACGCGGTAATGACCCCGGATCCCATCACCCTGGACGCCGACGACGACATCCGTCGCGTACACGACACGTTCGGCACCGCCCGGTTCCGGCGGATTCCCGTCCTTCGCGAGGGCAGGCCGATCGGCGTCGTCGCGCTGGACGACCTCGTCCTGGCGATGTCCGAGGACCTCGTGCGGATCGTGCGTCCGGTCACGGCCGAACTAGCCGTTCCCCATCAGGAACCGGGACTCCCGATGCCGGTGTCGACGAGCCCCGTGGCGGCATCATGAGCACGTCGGAACGGCCTCGGGTCGTCGTCGGGCTCGATGACTCGCCCGGCGCCGGACGAGTGCTCGCCGCGGCCGAGCGGGAACGGCGCTATCGCTCCGCCGCCCTCGAGGTGGTCGGCGTCTGGCGCCTGCCCACCAGCTACGGCTGGGTCCTGTCGCCGAACCTCGTCGAGGACCTCAAGGCGCACACCCGCAAAGCGATGCTCGAGGCGGTGCACGACGCGCTCGGCGATCCGATGCCCGTCGGTGTCTCCGTTTCCGTCGAGGAAGGCCACCCCGCGGCTGTGCTGTGCCGGGTCGCGGTCGGCGCCGACCTGCTGGTCGTCGGCAGCCACGGCCACACCGCCCTCCCGGGGACGCGACTCGGCTCGGTGAGCCGGCGCTGCGCACACTCCGCGCCGTGTCCGCTGCTGATCGTGCCGGTCACCACCGCTGCGGACGAGGAGCGGGCGGCCGAGTACGCGCACCCGATGGAGCACGCGAACGCCACGACGTACCCGGTCCTGGCAGACCAGGCGGCTCAGACCGGCCGCTGAGAGCCCACCGAGGCCGCGAGGGGTGCGCGCCCCCGCGCGCAGATCCCGGCGACCGGAACCCGGCGACCGGTCGACGACGCGGGACCAAGGTCCCGCAGGAGCGTTGTCGCCGTGCCCTGTTCACCCGAGCCGACCCCGACAAGTGTGGGCCGCATGAAGGAGAACCTGCGCATCGGCCGCATTGCCGGGATTCCGGTCGGCATCAACTGGTCGGTCCTCGTCATCCTCGCCCTGGTCACCCAGGGGCTCGCCGTCGGCGTCTTCCCGCACGAGGCGAAGGGTTACTCCCCGGCTGAGTACTGGACGGTCTCCGCGGTGATCGCGGCGCTGTTCTTCCTGTCGCTGGCAGCACACGAGACGGCGCACGCCCTGGTGGCCCGGCGCTACGGCGTGCGCATCGAACGGATCACTCTGTGGATGCTCGGCGGCGTCACGCTGCTGGAAGGGGAACCGCCGACTCCGCGCGCGGACCTGCGGGTCGCCGGGGCCGGCCCGGCAACCAGCGCCGGGACCGGACTCGGCTTCCTGGTGCTCGCGTCGGTGACCTCGGCGCTTTCGGGGCCGAGCCTTCTGTTCGCCGGCTTCGCCTGGCTGGGCGGGATCAATCTGCTGCTGGCTGTGTTCAACCTGATCCCGGCCGCACCGCTGGACGGCGGACGGGTTCTCCGCGCGATCCTGTGGCACCGTGGTCGGAGCCGCTCGGAAGCCGCGGTGGCCGCCGCGCGCTCGGGCCGTGTGGTCGGAGCCGGGATGCTGGGCCTCGGCCTCGCGGAACTCCTCCTGCTGAATTCGGCCGGCGGGCTCTGGTTCATGCTGCTCGGCTGGTTCGTCCTCGCCTCCGCCGGCCAGGAGGAACAGTCCACGATGCTGAAGGACCGGCTGGGTGACCTGCGGGTGCGGGACGTCATGACGCCGGATCCCGTCTGCGGGCCGGCGTACCTCACCGTGGAGACGTTCAGCGAGCGCATCGCGCTCACCCACCATCACACCGCCTATCCGGTCGTCGGCTTCGACGGGCACGTCTCCGGCCTGGTGACGCTCCGCCAGCTCGGCGCGGTGCCGGTGGCGACGCGCGCTTCCGTCCGCGTCTCCGACGTCGCCACTTCGCTGGACCTGCTCACGAAAGCCGATCCCGACGAGCGCGTGTTCGACGTTCTCTCCCGGCCGCAGTCACTGTTCGGTCAGGGCCGGGTCCTCGTCTTCGAGGGCGAGAAGCTGGTCGGCATCGTCAGCTCCTCTGACATCGCCCGCATCCTCCAGCAGGCGACGTTGCGGCCGACTACGGCCGTTTTGCCCCAGGCCCGGGACGCGGCCCAACCGTCATCGCTCGCTCGCTGAGACACCCCACCGGATCCTTCACACAGGGACAGGACCTGCCATGCGCACCGGAAAGACTCTCGCCATCGTGACCGGCGCCATCGCCGCGCTGATCGCCGTCAGCCTGGGTGTCGTCGGGGCCGTGCTGATCGTCCTGCACGCAACCGCTCGGGACGATTCCGGCTACTACAACAGCCCGAACGGTCGCTACGAGACCCAGGCTGCTGCGATCACGTCCGAGCGGATCGATCTCGGCACGAACGTTCGCGAAGGATGGGGGCCGCTGGACCGGCTGGGCACCGCCCGCATCCAGGTGCGCGCCCGCAACGGTGCACCGACGTTCGTCGGCATCGCCCGCCAGTCCGACGTCGACCGCTACCTGGCAACGACCGCACACGACCAGATCACCTCGGTCTCGTTCGGCCCCTTCATCGTCCGCTACCGGCCGGTGCCGGGCGGGCCGGCCGTGAGCGCACCGGGCGCCCAGACCTTTTGGGTCGCCGCCGCCAGTGGCGCGGGGAGCCAGTCGGTGACCTGGCCGGTGGAGCACGGCTCCTGGGCGGTGGTCGTGATGAACGCCGACGGGTCCCCCGTCGTCGACGTCAACGCGCGCGCCGGGATCGCCACCGGCATCCTGCTGCCCATCGGGTTGGTCGTGCTCGGGATCGGCCTGCTGTTCGGCGCGGCCGCGACCGCGTTGTTGATCGCGGGGCTCCGCCGGCCACGGGCGGCGATCCCCACCCAGCAACCGGCCCCGGGGACGTACCCGCCGTCCGCGCCGTCGCTCGCCCCCGACTGGCTCCCGTTGCGTTTCGAGGCCCGGCTGGACCCGCCCCTGAGTCGCTGGATGTGGCTGGTGAAGTGGTTGCTGGCCATACCGCACGCGGTGGTTCTCGCCTTCCTCTGGCTGGCCTTCTCGGTGCTGACGGTGGTGGCCGGCGTCGCGATCCTGTTCACCGGTCGGTATCCGCGAGCGATCTTCGACTTCAACGTCGGTGTGCTCCGGTGGACCTGGCGTGTCACGTTCTATGCGGTGGTGTTCGGGACCGACCGCTACCCGCCGTTCTCGCTGCAGCCCGACCCGACCTATCCGGCCGACCTCGACGTCGCCTACCCACGGGAGCTCAGCCGGCCACTCGTACTGGTGAAGTGGTGGCTGCTCGTCTTCCCGCACATCCTGATCGTCTCGATCTTCGGTGGCGGCCTCGCGTGGTGGACCTTCGGCGAGAGCCGCAACTACAGCGGGCCCGGCCTGATCACGATCCTCTGCCTGGTGGCCGGCGTCGTCCTGGCCGTGCGCGGCCGCTATCCGCAGTCGGTGTTCGATCTCGTCATGGGACTGCAGCGCTGGACGTACCGCGTGGTCACCTACGCCGCCCTGATGCGCGACGAATACCCGCCGTTCCGACTGGATCAGGGAGGTCGGGAGCCGCGGGAGGAGGAGTCGCTGCTGGCACCCCAGGCGCAGACCGTCCAGGCGTCAGATCCCCAGGCGTCAGATCCCCAGGCGCCGGAGCAGTTCCCGGCCGCGACCTCGGGTCAGGCGGGGCAGCGACCCCCGACCTGGTAGAGCCTGTGGTCCCTACGAGCTCGCAGGGGTAGCGGCGCAGACCCGGACTTCGAGGCGTGGAACTTCACCGGACCCGGCGGTGGACTGGTCGTCAGAACGCCCGGAGGAGACGTGGCCATCTGGCGCCCGCGCCCGTAGCTGCGCCCAGCGGCGGCGGGCTGGCATCAGCTCAACAGCATCCTCGGCGACCGCGCGGCAGGCGTCAGGCACCGACGATCCACACTTGCTGCCGAGGTCAGGTTCGGACGAGACCGGCACTAGAGCGGGCGTCGACGAGCGCGGCGAGCACGTCCGTCAGGCCGGCGATACCGACGAGTCCGGTGCGGTCGCGGACCAGAACGTGCCGGACCCGAGCGTCCCGCATGCTCTCGGCCGCTCGGCCGAGCCCCTCATCCCGGGCGGCCCAGACCGTCGCGCTGGACACGATGTCGGCGACCCACACCACGTCGGGATCCGCTCCGCCGGCGAGTGCGGCGAGGACGTCACCTTGGGACAGCAGCGCCGGTGGTGAACCGGGCTCCTGCACCACGACAGCACCGACCGCGCTGCGCGCCAGCACGTCGGCGGCCACGCGCAGGGTCGCGGAACCATCGATCCGGTCGGCTGCGATGGTCACCTGGGCCAAGGACGATTCGTCACCGGCAGTTGCCCGACGTGGCCCGGGCGGCACCGGCACCGCAGCGGGTCGCACGACGTGGCCATCAGCGCCGGGGAAGTAGACCGACTCGTGCCCGTCCTCCCACCGGACCCGGAAGTGCTCGGTGTCGGCACTTCCGAGGATCTCCTGCACCCTGCCGCGTCTCGGCAAGCGGCCCAGCAACTGGCTCTCGACGACGACCTCGTCCCCCACCTGTGCCCGCATGGTCTCCTCCTCAGCTGCGCCTTCCGTGCAGCGGCGAGCCTCCCCTCGTGGCCATGCAGCGGGCCAGGGCCCTTCGGCCCTGGCCCGCTGAGCTGCCGCCGCGCGGCCGTCGCGAAGTCGCGACCGGTCGTTCAGACGTTGGACGGTGAGCGCGGAGGCGACGTCCCGCTCCGATCGCTGACGTCCACCGAGGGTCCTGGGCGGGGGTTGCGGAACACCAGCAGGAGCCCGACCAGGATCAGCAACGTCCCCACGATCCCCAGCACGGCCGGCACGGTCTTCGTCACCAGCGTGATGCGGTCCCCGCGGGAGTCGGCGAAGGCGACCAAGTCGTCGACAGAGGCAGCCGTCTGCCCGTACTCGATGCGGAACACCGGTGTCTCGGGCGGCTTCGCCACGAGCTGGCGGACCGTCGACGCGGCTGCGGCCACCACCGGGTCGCCCGCGTAGGCGGGCTGGACGAGGATGGCTTCGAGTCGGCCGATGGCCTGGATGTCCGGACGCGCGCGCAGCGTCTGGTCGATGCGCTCGAGTCCGACGATGGCCCCGGTCCTCGGTTCGACGAGGAAGTTGGTGTCGACGTCGAGGCGATAGTTGAGCGGGACGGGCGCGGCGAGAATCGCGGTGATCGCGGCCCGGTCGGCCGGCTGCAGACGTGGCAGGACTGCGGCGGTCAGCACGGCCGGGTCGGCACCCGCGGCCTTCAGCTGGGCGGCCGCCTGCGCTGGCGACAGCTGCTGAGGAATTCCCTGCCGGGCGAGCTGAGCGATGTAGTAATCCTGGACGGCCGCGTCGGTCAACCGGCCGTGGTAGCGCGCCAGCTTCACGCCGTTGCGGGTGAGCGTGCCGACGCGAGTGAAGTCGTAGGCGCTGCCCGTCTCGTTCTTCCAGACCGGGTACGGCCCTTTGCCAGCGTTGAACGGCAGGTTGATCGAGTAGTTGGGCGAGCGGTCGATGCCGTTGCCGGGCGTGTAGGCGAAGGCGCGCGCATCGTTCACGTTGCGCACATTGCTGCGGTCGACGATGTAGCGCTGCTCGAAGTCCTGGCGCGGAAGGGGCCCGATGAACTCCGCGTCGTCCTCGTTGACGACCGAGCGGCTCGAGGAGTTCTGGACGACCTGCAGCCGACGTTCGATCCGCAGCGGTAGCTGTTGCGCTGGCTTTCGCGGCGCGGCCGTAGCCGGATCGACGTAGAGCGTGAAGGTCCCGGTCGCGACGGCCGTCTTGTCGAGTGACCCGCCGGGGTACTTCACCGCGACCGACGGCACGACGAGCCAGGCGACGGCGGCCAGGCCGAGGAGCACCGTTCCGACCACGAGGAGTGCTTTACCGAATCTGCGCATGGCGGGCAGACTGCGGCACGAGGTGCCGAGACCGCAGAGGCGTCCGTCCCCTCCTGCCCGGGACCCTCGTCGGGACGTTCGCCTCTGCCGACGGCCCCGCCGGCACGGCAACCTCCCGCTACTGCCGAGCGTTCGTGGCTGAGGGAGCTACCGACTGAGGAGGTGACGCCTCGTGGTCAGCGGCGTCTCGAACGATTCGGTCCTACCGGACCCCCCCAAGGCGACGTTGCACGAGCTGGTGGAGGTGGGCCCGGATCTGACGTTCGGCACCGCCGCCTCGTTCCGAGGCCGCATCTCGGACCTGATCATCCTGCACGAGGTCCGCGTCATCGTCGATCTCCGCTGGACGGAGCTAGTGGACGCGGTGGGGTTGGGTGCTCTGGTCGCAGCCCGACGACGGCTCAACGCGTCAGGTGGCTGCCTCCACCTCGTCCCCGGGCCGGCGGTCCAGGAGCGACTGGCCAGCGGCGGCCTCCTGCGCTTCTTCGATCTCGCGTCTGATCCGGAGGCCGCTACCGAGCACCGCAGCGACCGCATCCCCGGGCCGCGTTGGCACGAGTAGGCCCGACACTCGCACGTGACGACGCGGGCCCCAGGTCGGTGACCGACGACCCAGGTGACCCAGGAGACCCAGGAGACCGACCCAGGAGAGATGGATGACGAGCAACCAGCCGGTGCATGGGGTGGACGTCGAGGTGAAAGCCGAGCTCTACCACGAGACGCATCTGCCGACCGGCACCGTTCGGAGCCAGGGACCGTCCACCGGACGGTCCGCGGGCACCGAGAGCGCGACCGACTCGACGTCGCCGGATGCCGTGCAACGTGCGCACATCGTCGTTGGCACCGACGGCTCGGGGGCGGCGCAGGCCGCCGTGCGGTGGGCGATGCAGGAGGCCGTCCGCACCGGAGCGCGGCTGACCCTGCTGCGCACCTGGCTCCCGGGCGCCACGGTGGGCGGCCCGCTGCTCGGCCCGGCCGTCGTGGATCATCCCCGACCCGCCGACGAAGCGATTCTGGAGATGGAGACGCAGGTGGACGAGCTCCGCCGGGAACCGGAGGCCTCAGCCATCCGCATCGACGCCGTCGTGCTCGGCGGACGCGCGTCGGACATCCTGCTCGACGAATCGCGCACCGCCGACTTGATCGTGCTGGGCAGCCGGGGGCGCGGAGCGGTGCGCGGCACGCTTCTCGGCAGCGTCAGCCAAAAGGTAACGGCCCGGGCGGCGTGCCCCGTCGTCGTGGTTCCCTCGGTTCCGGACTGACCTGCTGGAACTCTGAACTGCTGGAACTCAGGCGCCGTCCTCGAACCGCACGTCCACGACGCCGGGCACGGTGAAGGCAACCCGGGTGAGGAAGGGCGGGACGTCATCGGGTCCGCTGCCCGACCAGTGCACCACTCCCCGGTCCACCCGGACCGACCACGAGCCGAGGGTTGACGGCAGCTCATCGAGCAGGTCGTCGAGGTCGCTGGCGATGTCGGCGTCCGTGCGTACCAGGACCCGGAGCACGTCGCGCCGGCTGACGATGCCGGCCAGGCGCGCCCCCTCGACGACCGGGATCGACCGGATACTGCGTTCGATCATGGTGGCGGCCACGTCTGCCACGTCCGCGTCGTTCGGCACCGCGACGACGTCGCGGGTCATGACCTGCTCGACCCGAGAGGGCACGTCTCCGACCTCCTCCGCCACGTGACGGAGGTGACGCCGCGGGTCCTCGTGCAGCTCGATGTGCATGATGTCCGCTTCGCTCACCATTCCGACCAGCGTGCCCGTGGAGTCGACCACCGGAGCGGCGGAGACGTCCCGGTCGACGAGGAGCCGAGCGGCGTCCTTCAGCGGAGTGTCCGGCCCGACGACGGTGACCGGCGACGACATGATCTCCTCGACTCGCACGCGTTCCTCCAAGGTCGCTCAGCCACTTCTGCGCAACTGATGCTCGCCCCACCCTGCGCCGGTCCGACGCTGACCTCCAGCGCCTCAGCGACTCCAGTGCCCGGGACCTTGGTCCCCTCCGTGATCGACCCTGTCCTCTGCACTCCTCGGCCGCCTTGGGCCACGCTGGTGACGTCCCGGACCCCGGAGGCACGCAGTACGAGGAGGCGCACCATGGAGATCCTGGTCGGCATCGACGGCACCCAACACGGACTGGCTGCCACGAGGTGGGCGGCGCGGGAAGCGCGCACGGTCGACATGCCCCTCACGCTGCTGCACGTCTACTCCGTTCCCGCCGTCCCGAGCCCGGCCGGCCCCGTGCGTATGCCCGACCAACGACAGGCCGCGAAGCGTGCAGCCGACGCCGTGATGCGGCGCGCCGAGCATGTTGCCCGCGAAGAGCTCGAGGGCTCGTCGGTCTCGTTGAGCACGGAGGTGCTGGAGGGGCCGCCGATCTCGACCCTTCTCGAGATGTCGAGCGGAGCGCGGCTGCTCGTCCTCGGCGCCCACTCCGGCGCGATCTTCCACCACCGGCTCGGTTCGGTGGTCGGCACGTGCCTGCACAAGGCCACCTGCCCGGTCGTCGTCGTCCCGGTGGAAGTCGTCGCCGGCGCCGGCGAGCAGCTCGCCGGGGCGAACGCTCCCTCGGGTACATGATCACGTCACAGCCGAGTGCCGCGACGGATACGCCGGAGCGGCGTGCCGACGCGCCACGACTCGTCGTCGGCGTTGACGGGTCGACCGGCGGGGAGCAGGCCCTGCGATGGGCGCTGCGCGAAGCGACACCGGGGCAGGAGGTGCTGGCCGCCCTCGCGTTCGGCCCGCTCGGCCGTCCCCCCGATCTGGACGCACTGCAGACCGGACATCTCGACGAGCTGGTCCCGGCCGCGAAGTCCCTCCTCGAGAAGGCCGTCGCGCAGGTGACTGGCAGTGCGGAACTTCCGGCCGCGGGAACCGTCGCCACTGCTGCCGTATACGACGAGCCGGTGGCCGGACTCCTCGAGCTGTTGCGTCCGCCGGACGTCCTCGTCCTGGGCTCGCGGGGCTGGGGCCGGTTGCGACGACTGTTGCTGGGCTCGGTAGCCAGCCAGTGCCTGCAGCAGCACCCCGGGACCGTTGTCGTGGTCCGCGGCGCCGTGGCGACGGACGACCGCCGGTCGGTGTTGGTCGGGGTCGACGGCACGCCGGACTCGCTGGCCGCGCTGACCTGGGCGGCAGAGTTCGCGGTCCGGCACGGTGCGCCGCTGCGCGCCGTCCGCGCCTGGTCGGCACCGGCCTCCCTGCACCCTGTGCTCCGCTCCGTCTACGACCGACAGCGCGCGTTCGGGCACGCCCGGGCGGAACTGCGCCGGCTGGTGCGGTCGACGCTGACCGCTGCCAGCGGCGATCTGGGTGAGCTGGACGTTGCGACCGACGTACTGGACGGCTCCTCCGCAGCGACGCTGACCGGCGAGGCGGACCAGCGCTACCAGTTGCTCGTTGTCGGGCGGGGCGGGGCCACGGCTCTTCGGCACCGACGGCTCGGATCCACCAGCCTCAGCTGCGCCGTCAACGCGGCCACGAGCGTCGCCGTCGTCGAAGCTCCTGCTCCCTCACCCGCGACCGCTTCCTAGGAGTTGCCATGCCCAGCTCAGACACCCGACGCCTCGGTACGCACGCGACACACGTCGCCGCCGAGGTCCGGGCCGAGACCTACCACGAGACCCATCTCCCCGAGTCGGCAGTCCGGACGGCGCGCACCGCACGGTCTGACGTGCCCGCCCAGCCCGCCCAGCGCGACCAGCCCTCGACCGTCGTGGTGCTGCCCGGCTCGACGCCGGAGCCAACGATCAACCGTCTCGACCACGGAAAGGTCGTGGTCGGGGTCGACGGCTCCGAATACGGACGAGCGGCACTGGACTGGGCCGCCGAGGAAGCTCGGCGACGAGGCGCCGAGCTCGTCGCCGTCGCCGCCTGGGTACCTCAGGGGCCGATGTCCGGCCCGATGCTCGCGCCCGGTGCCGATCTGTGGGCAGAGACGATCGAGGCGACGCGGGAGATGCTGAACGAGCAGGTCAAGCCGTTGCAGGGAGCCGGGCTCACCGTGACGTTGCACCTCGTCGGTGGGCCACCCTACGAGGCCCTGGAGGAGCTCTCCGGCGAAGCGGATCTGCTCGTCGTCGGCAACCACGGCCGGGGTGCCCTTCGTCGCTCCGTTCTCGGAAGCGTGAGCCGACACGTCTGTCGGCACGCCAAGTGCCCGGTCGTCGTGGTCCCCTCCGTGCCCGCAGCGGACTCTTAGTCCGCGGTCCTCGACAGGGAGCAGTTCCGGGTGCGCCCTGAGCCGCTCCTGCAGTTGCGACTCGTCGTGCGCCTTCACCTCATGGAGCGCCAGCGGCACGAGCACGGTCTCGGCGCCCGCGGAGCGCATCTTCTGTCTGGACGAGTGGACGATGCAATCTCCCGTGTCACGCCGCGATCTCACGGTCACGCGGCAATCTCCCGGTCATCCGGTTGGGACGATGCTGCGGGCTCGGCGGTTCGGCGACCTTGGCTTTCGCGGTTCTCGCGGGAGAACTCCGCATGAGGAGGCAGGTGCCATGGCGCTGCACAGTCCGGTGGACGTGTCGACAGACGGCGAGCAGCGGCTGTCGGTCAGTCCGATGTTCAGTCGAGACGGCGAGCGCCTCGAGGTGCCCAAGCATCGGCTGCCGTCGGAGCCGATGTCGCCGGACACGGCGTTCCAGATCGTGCACGACCATCTGATGCTCGACGGCAACGCCCGACTGAATCTCGCCACCTTCGTCACGACGTGGATGGAGCCGCAGGCCCAGCGGCTGATGACCGAGAGCCTCGACAAGAACATGATCGACAAGGACGAGTACCCGCAGACCGCTGAGCTCGAGATGCGGTGCGTGAACATGCTCGCCCGGCTGTGGAACGTCCAGCACGATGTCCCGGCGCTCGGCTGCTCCACGATTGGTTCCAGCGAGGCCGCGATGTTGGCCGCCCTGGCGCTCAAGCGCCGGTGGCAGCACCGTCGCCGCGCCGCCGGAAAGGCCACCGATCGCCCAAATATGGTCATGGGCATCGACGTGCAGGTCTGCTGGGAGAAGTTCTGCAACTACTTTGAGGTCGAGCCGCGTTTCGTCCCGATGTCCGGCGAGCGTCTCCACATCGGCCCCGAGCAGGCGGTTCAGCTCTGCGACGAGAACACCATCGGGGTCATCGCGGTCCTCGGCTCCACCTTCGACGGCAGTTACGAGCCAGTCGCCGCCATCGCGGCCGCCCTCGACGAGCTGCAGGCCCGGACCGGACTCGACGTCCCGGTTCACGTGGACGGGGCATCCGGCGGCATGGTCGCCCCGTTCCTCGACCCCGACCTGGTCTGGGACTTCCGGTTGCCCCGCGTCGCGTCGATCAACACCTCCGGCCACAAGTACGGCCTCGTGTACCCGGGCGTCGGCTGGGTCGTCTGGCGGGACAGCGACGCACTTCCCGACGAGTTGGTGTTTCGGGTCAACTACCTCGGCGGGCAGATGCCGACCCTGGCCCTGAACTTCTCCCGCCCCGGTAGCCAGGTCGTCGCTCAGTACTACACGTTTCTTCGGCTCGGGTTCGAGGGCTTCCGCCAGGTGCAGCAGGAGTGCCGCGACGTCGCGCTCTACCTGTCCGCCGCGATCGAGGAGCTGGGCCCCTTCCGGCTCCTGACGCGCGGCGACGAGTTGCCGGTGTTCGCATTCACGACGGCTGACCATGTCGACTCGTTCAACGTCTTCGACGTGTCGGCGCATCTGCGCGAGCGTGGATGGCAGGTGCCCGCGTACACGTTCCCGGCCGACCGCGAGGACCTCGCCGCGCTGCGCATCGTCGTGCGCAACGGCTTCGGGCGCGAGCTGGCCGATCTCCTGCTCGACGACGTTCGGCAACTCCTGGGACGGCTCCAGCAGCAGGACACGCCCTCGCGAGGGCCGGAGGACGCCAACTTCGACCATGCAGGGGCGAAGGGGCGGCGCGGCACGGCGGCCGTCCCCACGCAGCGCTGACCGACCAACCCGCCCAGCGGCCGACTGGCCGTCGGGCATCGTATCGTCCGATCGGGATGACGTTCCGCGACGGGTGCGGCTGGTAGCCGAACTCGGCCGACACCGAGGAGGCCGAGACTCGAGGAGCAAGAACGCCGGATCCTGCACTCATGGGCCGGGTCGGCCCGCAGGTCAGGTGAGGCGACGAGCCCCTCGCTCGGTCATGGTCCACGCGGCCGGGCGTGAGCTCACACCCAGCTTGGTTCTGCCACCTCGCGTTGATCGAGGCGGCCTGGCACATCATCCTTGCCGAGCGTCCCGAGAAGCTCTCCTGAGGTTTCGGCCGTCTCTGGCCAGCAGCAGCGCGCCTCCCAGGAAACCCAGGGCGCCGAGCGACGTGGTCGCGTTCACGAGCGCCACGTTGACCGGCTCGCCGCTGGTGGGGAGGACGTAGCCGGCCAGGGCGGAGAGCAGGAAGGCCACGCAGCCGAGCAGGTTGACCAGGGCGATCCGGCCGTCGGAGGTGCGTGGGGGGCGGCACATCAGCCTGCCGCTGACCAGGACGTAGGCGATCCATCCGGAGGCGAGGAAGCAGACCGACCCGAACGCGTCCGGCCGCCACACGAGCCGGTCGTAGGAGCCGGACCCGGTGGCCGTGGTCAGTGCCCAGAAAGTGGTGGCGTTGAAGAAGATCGTGCCGGCGAGCTGGAGGGTGCTACTCCCGCGATCGGTGCGCCAGCGGCGGCGCGCGAAGCGCAATCGTGGCCCGGGGATCCGCCAGGTCGACCGGTCTGATCGGAACCACTGCCACGCGGCGGCACTCGTGAAGAAAAGGGAACCGACGAAGAAGACGAGCCCATCGGCCCGCTCGCCCACGAGCACGACGAATCCGGGGATCGGACCGACGAGGAAGCAGAGCGATCCGACGGCGAACAGGCCGCCGATCCACTGCGCGGCAGTCCCCGCATCCAGGTGTTCGCCACGCAGGCGTAGGTCGGCGCGCACGACGAGATCCGCGGCTCGGCCCGGCGTCAATCGCCGACGATCATGAGGCGCGGCGCGGGGACGGCGATCTCGCGCAACCGCTCTCGTGACTCCCGTTCCACGAACACGCCGACGTACTGCGTGATGCGGACATCGCGATAGGCGGCCGCGCTGCTTTGGAGGATCAGGACGATGTCCTGCTCGTCCACGGTGGGGAACTCGACGGCGAGCCGCCGGACGAGGCCGTCGAGGGCAAGAGCGTCGCTCTCGACCGGACCGGCCTTCGTCGTCATGTCGGAACGGACCGTCACCGTCACCATCGCCTCCCTGTCGCCGTCGCCTTCGTGCCGTTCCGCGTCGCCATCGAAGCGTTTCGAGTCCCCGCACCGTCCGCATCGACTGGTCAGGATGAAACGCGTTCGGGGTTCTGGCTGATCGCTCCCGTACGCCCACCCTTCAGGCCTCCCACGCGAAACCGACATCCGGCGAACAAGTCCGTGCGGTCGAGCCGATTCGTGCCTATCCTGCGCAGGCAATGGACTCCAGCAGACCTACGGTGTCGCAACCCTCGGCGCCGGCTTTCTCAACCGGTTCGGGTGACGAGCCCGGACGAGTACTTCCTGGCCGTCTGAAGCTCGACGAGCTCCTCGCAGACGTCCTCGAACGTGTTCAGGAGTTGCAGGGCCAGCGTCAGCGGCTCCGCGTCCTGCTCGACGACGTCGTCGGCATCGGCGCTGGCCTCAGCCTCAACGAGACGCTCCACCGGATCACCGAGGCGGCCCGCGAACTCGTCGACGCGCGGTACGCCGCACTGGGAGTACTGGCCGCGGGTGGCGGTCTCCAGGAGTTCATCACCAGCGGCTTGGACCAGGAGAGCGCCGACCGCATCGGCCACCTCCCCGAAGGAGACGGCATCCTCGGACTACTCATCGACGAGCCGAAGGCCCTCCGGCTCGCGGACCTGCACCAGCACCCGGCCGCCAGCGGATTCCCGCCGGCACACCCGCCGATGGGTTCGTTCCTCGGAGTACCGATCTCGATCCGAGGCCAGGTCTTCGGCAATCTGTACCTGACCGAGAAGATGGGTGCGCCCGAGTTCGACGACGACGACGAGCAGCTCCTGTCCGCCCTGGCCGGCGCCGCCGGAGTCGCCATCGACAACGCCAGGCTCTACGAGCTCGCGGGGCTGCGCCAGCGGTGGCTCCGCGCCGGGTCCGAGGTGACCCACCGAATCCTGGCGCTGGCTGACGAGCCGGGCGGCTCCGACACCGCCGGAGCACAGTCCGTCGCCGAGGCGGCTCATCGGGTCGCCAACGACGACCTCGTCACCATCTGGATGCTGGTTGATCGGCCGACCGACGGCAGCCCGGGCAGCCTGCTGTGCCGGGCGGCATGCGGCGACGGCGGCGAGATCCTGCCGGGGATCGCCCTCCCGGCCGGGAGTTCCCTGACCCATCAGGTGATCGCCGACGGCCGACCGCGACTCGTCACGGACCTCGACGGCGAGGACTCGGCCTGGCGCCCCCCGTCGCAGGTGCCGGCCATGGGGAGTGCGCTTATCCTCCCGTTGGTGGCGCAAGCCGGCGCCCTCGGAGCGCTGGTGCTCGCCCGGACGCCGCGCCGCCCGCCCCACGCGGCGGAAGAGATCGAGATGGCGCAGGGGTTCGCGAGCCAGGCCGCCCTCGGGCTCGCTCTCGCCCGCAGCCACGAGGAACGCCGCCGTCTCGCCGTGTTCGCCGACCGCGACCGGATCGCCCGGGACCTGCACGACCAGGTGATCCAGCAGATCTTCGCCAGCGGCCTGGCCCTGCAGGGGTTGTCCCTCTCGCTGCCGAGCGATTCGGCTGCGAAGGTCGAGCACGTCGTGCAAAACTTGGACGACACGATCGGGGACCTACGTCGTGCGATCTTCTCGCTCCGGGTGCCCGCGAACGATCGGCCGAGCCTTCGGTCCCGCGTGATGGAGGCGGTGAACCAGGTCGCCACGGCCACCGTGGCCACGCCGCAGGTACGGCTCGAGGGCTCCCTCGACTCCGCGGTCCCGGCGGAGCTGGCGGACCATGCCGTGGCGGTCGTTCGCGAGGGCCTGAGCAACGCCGTCCGGCACGCGGACGCCACGATGCTGGCCGTATCGGTGGCTCTGCGCGACGGAACCTTGACCGTGACCGTCGATGACGACGGGCGTGGACTGCCCGACGTCCCCGGGCGTCAGAGCGGGCTGCGCAACCTGCGCAGCCGGGCCGAGGCGCACGGGGGCGCGATGCTGGCCGGACCCGGCCCGAATGGGCGCGGAACCCGCCTGCGGTGGGAGGTACCTGTCCGCTAGCTCTGGTGCCTGGGCTCACCGCGGACGACGACGACCGGGCAGGCGGCGTGGCTGACGCAGTGCGAGCTCACCGAGCCCAGCAGCATGCCGGCGAAAGCGCCGTGACCGCGACTGCCCACCACCAGAAGATCGGCTTCGCGGGCCTGCTTGAGCAGGACGGCGGCCGGGCTCCCCTCCGCGACGACGACGTCCACCGGGATCTTGGATGATTCTCCGAACGCCTGGCGCACGGCCGACGACGCGACGACGCGGGCGTCCTTCTCGAGGTCCATTTCGGGCGGCGGAGGGGCGTAGCCGGAGATCGCCGGCCAGCTCCACGCCGAGACCACCCGCAGGCCGGCCCCGGTCACCTCCGCCTGGGTGCCCGCCCACCGCAGCGCGTCGATACTGGAGGGAGAGCCGTCGATCCCAACCACGATGGTCTTGCCCTCGTTACTACCGACCTGCGCAGACGTTTCGCTCATACCGTGAATGTTCCCGTCCCTATCAGTGCTGGCGGTCGGGTCTCGGGGCGTCCGTCACGCGTCTTTGGTCCCTAGCTCCGATCGCCGTCGCGGTGTTCGCTGACCCCGATCAGACGGGAGTGGGTGAGCGTGGATCAGCAGCTGACCGGCGCGGCCGGCGACGAGCTCGGGCACCCCGAAGGTCAAGGGTTCGTCGACGTCGTCCTGCGGGACGGCAGCACGGCCCGGCTCCGCACCCTGCACCCCAGTGACGGTCCGGCTCTCCTGCAGCTCCACCGCTCCCTGTCGCCGGACAGCACCTACCTGCGCTTCTTCACGGCCAGCCGGAACTCCGGCGATCTCTACGTGGAACGGCTCATCCGTCCTCAGACGCAGCAGCATGCCGGCCTCGTCCTGATGCATCACGGCCGGCTCGTCGGGGTGGCCAGCTACGAGGGGGTTCCCGATCCGGTCGCCGGCGAGGTCCCGTCGGCGGAGATCGCCTTCGCGGTCGCCGACGACGAACACGGTCTCGGTGTCGGCACCCTCCTGCTCGAGCACCTGGCCAGTCGGGCCCGCGCGCGCGGCATCACCCGCTTCGTGGCCGAAGTCTTGCCGCGGAACCAGCGCATGGTGGACGTCTTCCGCGACGCGGGCTTCGGGGTGGATCGATCCTTCGGCGACGACACGGTGCGGTTCGACCTCGACCTCACCCCTGGACCGGGGCTTCTGGACGCGCTCGACCGACGTGATCGTGAGGCGGAGATCGCCGGTCTGAACCGGTTGTTCCGGCCTCGGTCCGTTGCGGTCGTAGGCGCGAGCGACCGTCCACACGTCGTCGGCACGGCCATCCTCAGAAACCTCGTGCGGGGCGGCTTCTCGGGCCGCATCCACCCCGTCAACGCCCGGCACGACGTCGTCCAGGGGCTCCGGGCCTGGCGCAGCGTCCGGGAACTGCCGCACGGCGTCGACTTGATTATCGTCGCGGTGCCCGCCGAGCAGGTGTTGACCGTCGCTGCGGACTGTGCCGATCTGGGAGCGGGCGCGATGGTCGTGGTGTCCGCGGGCTTCGCCGACGATGGGCCGGAGGGACGGGACCGCCAGCGTCGATTGCTCGACCTGGTCGCCGCCGCCGGCATGCGGTTGGTGGGGCCGAACTGCCTCGGCATTATCGACACCGCCGGAGCGCTCAGCGCCAGCTTCGCCCCCCGCGTACCGGGCCGCGGACCGATCGGCGTGCTGACCCAGTCGGGCGGCCTCGGCATCGCGCTGCTCGAGCACCTCTCGGCGGCCGGGCTCGGGATCTCGTCGTTCGCGTCGGTGGGCAACAAGGCCGACGTCAGCGGCAACGACCTCCTGCGGTGGTGGGAGCAGGACGCGGAAACGCGCGTCGCCGTGCTCTACCTGGAGTCGTTCGGCAATCCGCGCCGCTTCGCCGGGCTGGCCCGGCAGCTCTCCGCCTCGATTCCGGTCGTCGCGATCAAAGCCGGCCGGTCTGGCGCCGGCGCGCGGGCCGCGTCCTCGCATACCGCGGCCGCCGCGACCCCCACCCGCTCGGTGGAGGCGCTGTTCCGACAGGCCGGGGTCATCGCCGTCCCGCACATGGGTGAGCTGCTGGACGTCGTCACGCTGCTGGCGACCCAACCGCTCCCCCGCGGCGACCGTCTCGCCGTCATCGGGAACGCCGGCGGACCCAACATCCTTGCCGCGGACACCGTCGCCGAACTCGGCCTACAGCTCCCCGAATTGGCGCCGGAGACCCAACGGCGGTTGCGGGACTGTCTGCCGAGCGGGGCCGCGGTCGTCAACCCGGTGGACACGATCGCCGGCGCCAGCGGGCAACAGTTCGAGAGCGGGGTCCGCGCGGTGCTGGCCGATCAGCAGGTCGATGCGGTCCTGGCGATCCTCACGCCGACCCCTTTGACGGAACCGGACGAGCTGTTGGCCGCCGTGCATCGCGCGGCCGACGGTTCGGCGAAGCCGGTGCTGATCTCGGTGATCGGGAGCACCTCGATCACCACCGTGGCGGCCCCGGAGAACGCCGTCCACGGGCACCCGACGTCCGGCGGCGGTCTGCCCCGGTACGCCTACCCGGAGGCGGCTGTCCTGGCCTTCCAGCGGGTCGCTGGGTACGGGGAGTTCCGGCGGCGGGCGCGCGGACGCCTTCCGCGTCCCGCGACCGGTGCGCCGGCCGCGCGGCGGCTCGTCGACGCCTACTTGGAACGATCGCCGGACGGCGGCTGGCTCTCCCCGAACTCGGTTCAGGAACTCCTCGCCGCCTACCAGATCCCGATGCCCCCGGCTTCCGAGGTGACCAGTGCTGCGGCCGCCGGGGAGGCGGCCAGACGACTGGGTACCCCAGCGGCCCTGAAGGCCGTCGGGCCCGGTCTGGTCCACAAGACGGACGTCGGTGGCGTCGTGCTGGACCTCCCCGGCCCCGCCGCCGTGTCGCGCGCATTCCGCGACATGAAGCAGAAGCTGGGTGACAGCATGACTGGCGCGTTGGTCCAGCCGATGGCTCCGGAGGGAGTCGAGGTCGTGGCGGGCGTGAGCAACGAGCCGACCTTTGGCCCGTTGCTGATGTTCGGAATGGGCGGTGTCCTGACCGATCTGCTCGACGAACGGACCTTCCGGCTGCTGCCGCTGACCAACGTCGACGCGGCCGAACTGATCCGCAGCGGGCGCGGCGCCCGCCTGCTGAGCGGATACCGGGGCAGCGACCCGTGCGATCTGCTGGCTTTGGAGCAGCTGCTCGTCCGGCTGGGTCAGCTGGCGGGCGACCTCCCGGAGGTGGTGGAACTCGACCTCAACCCCATCCGCGCCTATCAGCGTGGCGCGCTGGTGCTGGACGCCAAGATCCGGGTGACCCCGGCACCACAACTCGCGGATGTCTACGCGCGGCGGCTGCACTGAATCGCCGCGCTCGACCTCGACCTGCTGAGCGGTAGCGCCGCCGGTGCGATCCCAGAGGCCGACGTGCTCGGGCGGGGGACCAAAAACCCTTTCCGTCGAGGGCAAGCGCGGGCCAGCGCCGGGCTCGGGATCTGTACCTGGGCGACGTCCACCTTGGAGCGTTGGGCGGACCTGATGCTGCGCGTCGGTGAACCGGTGGCCCCGCGACCGAGGACCGCCAGCGCGTCCGAATCAGCCTCTTCCCCGGCAGCACCCGGGCCATAGGTCCCGGAGCAACTGCCCGCCCGGCACGTGCGAACGGGTGCTGGGCGCGCGATGGTCGGGGCCGCGTACGTACCCGCCGGAACCCAGGAGCAGCACGATGGAGACCTTCGCAGTACCTCCCCTCCACAACGTCGAAGCCGGCGAAACGACACTGGACGCCCTCGTCCTGCAGGCGGAGACCGCACCCAGCCAGGCCGGCTTCAGTTCCTTCGACGGAGAGCGCTGGCAGCCCCTCAGCTACCGGGCCTTTCTGGACCAGGCCCGGGCCATCGCGCGCGGCCTGCTGGCGGCGAACGTCATGCCGGGTGAGCGAGTGGCGCTGATGTCGCGCACCCGACTCGAGTGGGCGTTGTTCGATTACGCCGTCTGGTTGGCCGGTGCGGTCACCGTGCCGATCTACGAGACGTCCTCGGCCGAGCAGGTGGAGTGGATCCTCTCCGACTCGGAAGCGGTCGCGATTCTCGTCGAAGCGGACCACCACGCCCAGCTGGTGGAGACGGTGCGGGCGTCCGCTCCGCAGCTACGCTCGGTCTGGCAGATCGACGCCGGCGACCTCGACCAGCTGGCCACCGGCCAGAGCCCGGGCCCGGGCGCCGATGCCAGTACCGAAGCCAAGGCCAGTGCCGACGCCGACGCCGACGCCGAACTCGCCCGGCGGCGCTCCGAGATGGGCGCCGGGAGCCTCGCGACGATCGTCTACACCTCGGGCACGACCGGCCGTCCGAAGGGATGCGCGCTGAGTCACGGGAACCTGGTCGCCACCTACAGCAACACCCGCGAAGCGCCCGGGATCCCCGACATCTTCAACGATCAGGCGTCGACGCTGCTGTTCCTGCCGCTCGCGCACTGCCTCGCCCGGATCATTCAGCTGAGCTGCATCAACGCCGGCGTGACCATTGCGTACGCGCCCGAGCTGAAGGACCTCCCGAAGCACCTCGCCTCGTTCCAGCCGACCCTGCTGCTGTCGGTACCGCGGGTCTTCGAGAAGCTCTACAACACGGCCCGGCACACCGCGCATGCGCGGCGCCAAGGACGTGTCTTCGATTGGGCCGAACAGGTCGCCGTCAACTACAGCATGGCTCTCGACGGGGACGGGCCAGGGCTCGGTCTCCGGGTTCGTCACGAGCTGTTCGATCGACTCGTGTACCGCAAGCTCCGTGCGGCGATGGGTGGGCGGATGCGCTGGTCGGTCAGCGGAGGCGCTCCGCTGGGCGCCCGTCTCGGGCATTTCTTCCGAGGCTCCGGCGTCACCGTGCTCGAGGGCTGGGGGCTCAGCGAGACGGCGACCGGAGGCACCCTGAACCTCCCGGCCCAGCAGCGCATCGGCAGCGTCGGCCGGCCGGTCCCGGGTTGCGCGGTCCGCGTCGCCGCGGACGGAGAGCTGCTGGTGCGCGCCGGATTCGTCATGCCCGGGTACTGGCACAACGAGGTCGCCACCAAAGAGGTCCTGGACGACGAGGGCTGGTTCCACACCGGCGACGTCGGCGAGATCGACGGCGACGGCTACGTGTTCATCACGGGCCGCAAGAAGGAGCTGCTCGTCACGTCCGGCGGCAAGAACATCGCTCCCACCGTGCTCGAGGATCGCCTCCGCGCCCACGAGCTCGTGAGCCAGTGCATCGTCGTCGGGGACAACCGCCCGTACGTCACCTGCCTGCTCACGCTCGACGAGGACGCGCTGCAGCAGTGGGCGGCCGACCACGGCCACCGCGGACTGGTGACTGCGGTCGACCTACGGGACGACCCGGAGCTTCAGAACGACCTGCAGCGGGCGGTCGATACGACCAACGGCGCCGTCTCCCGGGCGGAAGCGATCCGGCGGTGGCGAGTCCTCGATCGCGACTTCACGGAGGCCGGGGGCGAGCTGACCCCCACCTTGAAACTGCGGCGCCAGGTCATCCTGGAGCATTTCTCCGCTGACGTCGCCGCGCTCTACGACGAGTGATTGTCGAGACCGACCTGGTCGACCCGGTTCGTGAGCCAAGGTCGGCCGGTTGGTCACCCTTCGCTGTCACGATATTGCGCACCGTTCACCAAAAGCGGTGACACCTGCTTCGATCATCGGAAACTTCCCGAATCGGTAGAGGCGGGAGCCGTCGTGTGCGACATTGACCGCGCCAGCACCCGGGCTCATCGAGACCTCGTGGACCTCGGGTGGTTGAGATTCCTCCTCGGAGGCGGAGCGGATGATGAAGTCGGACTCCAGTCCATTGCGGCTGCCAGGCCAGCGGTTGCCAACGACAGACCCGTCGCTGGCGCCGGAGATCGTGTGCGTCATCGAACGGACGCAGGGCCTCATCGAGGAGACCATCCGGATCGACTCTGAACGGATCGGCTTCGAACGGATCGACCCCGATCGGATCGCCTCGGAGCTGGGCGACACCGTCGTCCGGCATCTGTTCGACCTCGGCCTACGGATGCAGAGCTTGCAATCTCGCGCCGACGACGGACTTCAGGACCAGATATCGAAACTCGTCGCCGAGGTCGACGACATCATCCGGGAGATCCGCGGCCTCGTCCTCGGCCTGAAGACCGATCGACCGTAGCCCCGTGCGTCACGCGACGGCGGACGACCCCTTCGCGGCGGGTTCGGCGGCGCGACCCGTCGAGCGGCGCTCGACCCGTTGTTCGGCCCGGCGCTTGATGCCGAGCAGCATCTTGCGCTCCATCAGCCAGTGCACCGGTTCCAGCATGTATTTGTTGGCGAGCAGGCCCGTTGGCGTCGGACGGAAGTCGCTGCGCAGACGGACGACGAGGCGGCTGCACCCGCGGAGGTGATCGTTCACCTGGAAGGACCAGCTCACGTAGGGAAGACCGGCCCGGAACGCGTCGTCCGGGGTGCCGGGCGCGACGAGGAGCAGCCGGCGGGGCGGCTCGGCGAGCGCGACCTGGAAGCGCAGCGGGGCGGGATGGTCCGCCGGCACGAGACGGACGTCGTCCCCCACCCCGAGGTCCTGCCATTCGGGGACGACGGACGAGGCGCTGTGAATGCCGCAGCCGAACAGGTTCTCCAGCCGGTCGTAGCTGTACAGACCGCCGCGCCCCTGCCCGAGCTGGGCCAGCCACGGCCACACCTCGGTTGCTGTCGCGGCGATGCTGATGCCGTGGGTACTCCGGTAGCGGGCCAGGGGGACGACCTCGTCCCCGGCCATGGGGGCGCCGATCTCCTGCGGCAGCGCGCCCCAGACCAGCAGTCGAGGCCGCACGTACACGAAACCCGCGCCGGCAGCGGCAACTCCCGCGCCGGCGGCCAGGGCGGTGGACCCGGAGCGGTTCACAGCTCGAACACGATCCGAGCAGGGACGTGACCGGCAAGGACGTCCTCGATCGCTTCGTTGATCTCCTCGAGCTTCCGGACCTGCAGGTCCACCGTGGTGCGACCGGCGGCGTGGAGCTCGAAGACTTCGGAGAGGTCCTGCCGGGTCCCGACGATCGAGCCGATGACGGAGATGCCGCCGACCACGGTTTCGAACACGGGCAGGTGCATCTCGTTCGCGCGCGGCATCGCGACCAGCACCAGTCGGCCACCTCGCCGCAGGCTGGCGTGCGCCTGCCGCAAGCTCTCCGGCGAGACGGCCAGGGCCAGGACGACGTCGGCACCGCCCATGGCCTGCAGCGCCGCGACCGGGTCCTGTGCCGTCACGTCGATGGTGACGTCCGCGCCGAGCGAGCGCGCCAGCGACAGCTTGTCCTCCTGGACGTCGAGCGCCACCACCGTCGCGCCGAAAATCTTGGCGTACTGCACGGCGAGGTGACCCAGGCCGCCGATCCCCCACACCGCGACGACGTCGGTCGGGCGGGTACCAGCCACCTTCACCGCCTTGTAGGTCGTCACGCCGGCGCAGGTGAGCGGGGCGGCGACCAGGGGGTCGATGCCGTCGGGCACCGGCACCGCGAAGCGCGCATCGGCGACGGTGTACTCCGCATGGCAGCCGTCGATGGAGTAGCCGGTGTTCTGCTGGGCGCTGCACAGGGTCTCCCAGCCCTCGATGCAGTGCGGGCACACACCACAGGCCGAGCCCAACCAGGCGATCGCGACGCGGGTCCCGATCCGCTCGGGAGGAACGCCATCGCCGACCGCCTCGATGAGCCCCACGCCTTCGTGGCCGGGGACGAATGGTGGTGTCGGCTGCACCGGCCAGTCCCCGCGGGCGGCGTGGATGTCGGTGTGGCAGAGCCCGCTCGCCTCGATGCGTACCACTACCTGTCCCGCGGTCGGCTGCGGGACCGATCGCTCCTCGATGCTCAACGGCTCCGAGAACGACGACACGACTGCTGCACGCATGAGACTCCCTCTCAAGTGGTCTCCTCGAGGGTCGCGCGCACCGGCTGACCCGGACACCGGCCTTGGCACCGTCTGCTCGGGACCTTCGGCACGGGCGCTCGACCCCGTGCGGGCCCTGCCCGGCTCCTCGGCCCGGGACACGGACGCCGGGGAAGTGTCTCAGTTGCGCTGCACGGGAACGTGCTGCGCCGTCGTCTGCTCCTCGCCCCGAAGAGGGATGCGGACGGTGAGGATGCCGTCGATGTACGTGGCCGAGATGCGGTCGGAACGGGTCCCGCGGGGCAGGCGCATGCTCCGGCTCAACGAGCCGTAGCGGAACTCGGAGTGGTACTCCGCCTTCTCCTCGGTTGCTTCCGTCGTCTCCTCGCGCCGCTCCACTGCCACCGTGAGCATGTCGTCCTCCATCCGGATGTCGACGTCCTTCTCGGGGTCGATGCCCGGCGCCTCGACGCGGAGGACGAGGTCACCTTCCTGGCGGTACTCCTCCGTCCGCAACAGGTCGTCGTCCGCACCGAGCAGGCGCCGCATCTCGGACAGCGGATCAGCGTTGGTGATCCCGCCTCGTCCGCGCTGTCGTGCTGGTCGGGTCTCAGGCATGGTCTCTCCTCTCGTCGAAAGTCGTCGTCCTCGCACCGGCCCCGGCGTCGGCGCGGGGACTTGTTCCCGACCTTCCGCCGGCCCGCCTGGTCGTCGTCAGTGGCGAAGGTCCCCCCGCCGGGCCGACCAATGCGGGGACCTTCGGCACTGGGTTCGGGGCAGGTGGCCGCGCCACCGTCGGGTCGTCGACCGTCACGTCGTCGGCCAGTACCGGACCGGTCCCGTGGCGTGGCCCAGCTTCAGGAGGATCGGCGTGACAGCTCGCATCGGCATCAACGGGTTCGGAAGGGTCGGGAGGAGCTTCGTCAGGATCGCCCAGGAGCGGGGCTTCGACGTGGCCGTGGTCAACGACCTGACCAGCCCGCACACGTTGGCTCATCTGCTCACCTACGACTCCACCTACGGGCGTTTTCCGGCGCCGGTCACGGCGACCGAGGACGCCCTCGTCGTAGACGGTGACCGCATCACCGTGACCAAGGAGAAGGACCCGGCGGCGCTCGACTGGTCCGCTCACGGCGTGGACATCGTGATCGAGTCGACCGGTCGCTTCCGCACTCGGGACGACGCCGCGCTCCACCTGAAGTCAGGCGCACGCAAGGTGCTCCTGTCCGCTCCCGGCAAGGGCGTTGACCTCACGGTCGTGCTGGGCGTCAACGACTCCGACTATGACCCCGAAGCCCACGACGTCATCTCGAACGCTTCGTGCACCACGAACTGCGTGGCGCCGATGGCGAAGGTCCTGCACGACGCGTTCGGGCTCGAGCAGGCGCTCATGACGACGATCCACGGATACACCAACGACCAGTCGTTGCTCGACGGCCCGCACAAGGACCTGCACCGCGCTCGATCAGCCGCCATCAACATCATCCCCACGTCCACAGGCGCGGCGCGCACCACGGGAACGGTCATCCCCGAGCTGGCCGGACGGCTCGACGGTCTGGCCGTCCGCGTCCCAGTGGAGAACGGCTCGCTGACCGACCTCACGGCGGTGCTCGCGCAACCGACCACCGTCGAAGAGGTCAACGCGGCCTTCAAAGAAGCGGCGAGCCAAGCACCGCTCGAGGGCTACCTCCGCTACACGGAGGATCCGATCGTCTCGCGCGACATCATCGGCGATCCGGCTTCCTGCGTCTTCGACGCGGGGCTCACGAGCGGGGACGGCCGTCTCGTGAAGATCTTCGGCTGGTACGACAACGAGTACGGCTACACCTCCCGGCTGGCGGACCTCTGCCAGCTCGTGAGCGACCGTCTCTGAGAACAGCGTTCTGACTGGGTGTCCTCTTCGGTAACGCACTAGGTTCCGTTGGCCAACGCCCGTTTCGGTGCGAATGGTCTGTCCGCTCCTGTCCGCCGATTCTGTCGGAGGGTCAGGACACGATGTCGCCGTGACCGATCGTGATCTTGCTCTGCCGGCGGACCGTCCGGAGCTGCTCGCCGAGCTCAAGGCGCAGGTGCGGGCGGCGCAGCATCGAGCGCACCGCCCGGTCAACACCGAGCTGATCCAGCTGTACTGGACGAATCAGCCGGGCCATCCTGGAGCGCCAGGAGCGCGACGGCTGGGCGCGCGAAGGTCATCGACCGGCTCGCGGCAGACCTGCGGGCCGAGTTCCACGAGATGACCGGACTGTCCCGCAACAACTTGAAGTACATGCGTTAGATGGCGGCCGCCAGGCCCGCGGAGGCGATTGGCCGACGGCCTGTTGGCCAATTTGCCCTGGGCACGCTCCGTCGAAGTTCCCAGCCCAGCTGCTTAGGGGTGAAGTCGTTCGGGATCCCACTGCGCGGCGCAGGCGTCTGGCTGTTGGCCGCGACCCGCCATCACTGCTGGTAGAGCGCCGCCGTCGCGGTGATGCCGGAGCCCGCCGACACGAGCAGGCAGGTTCGACTGTCCGCGAGTCGCCCGCTTCGCTCGGCCTGTTCCAGGCCGGCGATGATCTGGGCGGTGTGCGACCCCGCGAACTGTTCGGGAACGTTAACGACTCGGCCTTCGGGAAGGCCGATCCGGCCGGCCAGCGCATCTCCGAAATCGGCGGACAGGCTCGCGACGAGCAGATCCACGTCACCGGCCGACAGGTCCACCTCGTAGAACAGGTCCTCGATCACATCGACGGCGCAGTCGACCGCTCGTGCCTCGTAACCCGGCCGGCGGACGATGCGGAGTTCGTTCCGACCACCCGGACTGCTGGGGAAGAGACGAGGCCGCCGACGCCACTCCGTCCAGCCCTCGCACAACGAGGCGTACTCGGGAAAGGTCCGCGACCGGAACGCGGTCAGCCCGGGCACCTTGTCGTCCCAACCGACGAGCACCGCTCCACCGGCCGCCCGGTAGGGGAAGCGCTGCTGCGGGATCAAACCTCGCGGCCACGGCTGCGGCGACGCGTCGCTGGCGACGACCATCCCCAGCTCCCCGGCGCCGGACGACAGGAATCCCCGCAGCAGCTGGAGCGCACTGAGAACCCCGCATGCCCCGTTGCCGACGTCAAAGGAAAAGGTGCCGTGACCGACGCCCGGCGGATGGCCGAGGTTGGCGTGGATGTCCTCCTGGATGAGCGCGGCCAACGCCGGCTCCCCCAGGTTCTTGTCTCGGTAGATGCCGGCATTGATGAGAATGTCGAGCTCCGCTGCCTCGGACGCCCCTCGGCGCAGGCAGCGTTCCGCCGCCGTGTCAGCGAGCCGCAGGGCCGACCGGGACAACGGGGACATCGTCGGCGTCGCCGTAGCCACCGACTTGAGTACCACTCCCATAGCGCTCCACCAATTGGTCCATTTCCAGCAGGACGACTCCGATTTCCAAACCGGATGCCAGCGACAGCAGCAGAACCCGCTCGCCTGGCCGTATCCGCCCCTCCTCGAGGTAGCGGTGAAGGGCGACGAAGTGCGTCGTGGACGACGTGTTGCCGAACCGCTCCAGGTTGTCGACGACGTGCTTCGGCATCGCACCGAGCTGCGCGGAGAGCTCCGCCACACCCTTGCGAATGGCACGGGACGACGTCTGGTGCGGGATGAGGTAGTCGATGTCCTCGAACCGCAGGCCCGTCTGTTCCAGGGCATCCCGCATCAGCGGTGGCGCGTCCTCGATCGCCACCTTGTGGATCGTCCGGGATTTGGTGAACATCGACGCCCCCGGCCCGACCCGACTCGGATAGGCCAGGCACAGCCGACTGTGTTCGGCCAGGGTGGTGAAGGCGGCGAAATCGATCCCGCCGCGGTCCTGCCCGTCCGGCACACGCTCGACGAGAACCGCCGCGCCCGCATCACCGAGCGTCAGAGACGCGAGCTGCCGGCTGAAGATGCTCCGGACCTGCTTGCTGGCGTTGACACCGAGCTGGGAGATGCTCTCGCCGCTGACGACGAGGCCGCGGCGGATCTCGCCCCGGCGGATGAAGTCGTTGAGGATGAATACTCCGGTCAGCATTCCCGCGCAGGCGTTCGAGATGTCGAAGCTCAGCGCATTACTCGCGCCGATCGCGTCCTTGATGTGCAGGCTGAGCGGCGGCTCGAACCGCTGCCGGAACCCGCTCCGATACCTGCTGATGCTGCAGCTCAGAACCATGTCCAGGTCCCCGCCGTCGTGAGCGGAGTGAGCGAGGCAATCCCGGGCGGCGCGCACGGCGAGCGAAAGCGAGTCCTCACCGTCGTCGGCGACCCGTCGCTCGTGGATACCGGTGAGTCGCTCGAGGTCGATGTGCGGATGGTGGCGCAGCGATTCCAGGAGCTCTTGCGACGTCAGTCGCTTCGTCGGCAGCGCGACCCCGATGCTCTCGAACCGGGCGACGTGGGGGGCCTGGCCGGGACGCCACTGCGAGCTGCCCTCGGAGGTCATCCAGTGGGCCGACTGCTTCGAAGTCATTCGGCGTCCTCCCTCCGACGTCGACTCCCGCTCATGCGCTGCAGCGTCGATCTTCCTCGATCCTCTCGACAGAGTAGAAGGTCCCGAGCGGGGCCCTCGAAGATCGGGACCCTTGGATACCCCGCCACCGTGACCTTCCGCCCTGCCCGCAGGTGCGTCACCGGCAGCAGTATTCCCGGCGACGGTCCTACGACCGATAGGGAGGCACCATGACGGTGATCGAGGCGGGGCGACGGCTGGGTCGCCGGCCCCGGCAGGCCGCCCCCGCTCCGGGACCGTTCCTCACCTGCGCCTTCGGCGGCGGCGGCCCCTTCGGCATCGCCTACGCCTTCGGAATCGTCGACACCCTCGCCGCGGCCGGTGTCCCCGTGCGGACGTCATCGGTACTCGGCACCTCGGCCGGCTCTTGGGTCGGTGCCTGCCTCGCCGGCGGGGTCCCGTTCTCCACTCTGCGCGATCTCCCGCCGCTGCGGTTGCCCGATCTGCGCGTCGGCGCCTTGCAGGGGCTCACCTCAGAGGTTCTCGGGGACGCACGCTCCGCCCAAGTTCGCGCGGTGGCGTTCCGGTTGTCGACCGGGAAACGCCTCGCCCTTTCCGGCGCCGAGCACCGGCTGTCGGACATCGTGGCGGCCTCCTCGGCCGTCCCGTGGATGTTCGCCCCGGTGCGGGTGGGCGGACACCGTTACGTGGACGGAGGCGTGCGGTCGCTCGTCAGCGCCGACCTCGCGCCCGCGGCCGAGCACCTCCTGGCCATCGCGCCGATCGCCGGCCCGATGTTCGGGCCGGCGGGCCAACTGATGGAGGTAGTGCTCCGGCGGGAACTGCGCGGGTGGCAGAAGGCGACCGGCGGCAAGTCCCACCTCGTCCGGCCGAACCGCGCGATCGCCGATCTTGCCCGGCGCCCGCAGGACCTGTTCGACTCCGAGCTGGTGCGGGCGGTCTATCCGCTGGCACGCTCCCAGGCCGAGCACCTCCTGGAGACGCGACCTGGCATCGCGGCGCTCGTGCCGGGCCGGACGGACCGCGCCACCTCGTCCGGTACGGCGGCCAACCGGCCGTCGACGTCGGACGTCGCCTGATCCGTCAGGTCTTGTCGAGCCGGTTGCTGAAGATGGCGGCCTGGGTCCGGCTCTCCAGGCCCAGTTTGGCGAGCAGTCGCGAGACGTAGTTCTTGACCGTTTTCTCGGCCAGGAACATCCGGGCGCCGATCTGCCGGTTGGTCAACCCCTCCGCGATCAGGTCGAGCACCTTACGTTCCTGCTCCGTCAACCCCGTCAACCGCGGATCGGTCGCCGGCCC
>DATITC010000180.1:0-35297 GCA_035468175.1 Frankiaceae bacterium
CCCTGGCAGCTGAAGGCCCTGCTGTTGGTGGTGTACGCCGCAGCAGCTGTCGCACTGGCCGGGTCGGTGCCGGGTCTCCGGCTCACCCCGATGCCGTTGCACGTGGCCGCAACCGTTCTCGCGCTCCTCGCGATCGACCGCTTCGGCTTCGCTGTCGCCCTGGGGCGATCCAAGATCCTCGTGGACTGGGTGGAAGCCGCGATAGTCCTCGGCCTGGTCCTGCTTCCGTGGCAGTGGTTGGTCGTCGTCACCGCTGCCACCCTCTCGATCGTCGAGTTCGTGCGGCGGGCCAAGCTCATGCAGGGCAGCTTCAACGTGGCCGCAACGACGGCCTGCGCGGCCCTCGCCGGCGTCATCGTCCACGCGTTCGGGACCTCGCTGACCGAGCCCGCCACCTGGCTCGGCCTCCTGACCGCCGCGTTGGTGTTCTCGCTGGTCTCTGCTGTCACGCTGCAAGGAGCGATCGCCTTCTCCACCGAGCAGAGCCTCCGGGTCGTGATGCGATGTCAGCTGCCTCCGCTGCTGGTCGCGGGAGTTCTCAGCTCGGGTCTGTCGGTCCTGATCCTCGCCGCCTGGCAGTGGAGCCGTCCTTCGTTGCTCCTGGCGCCGCCGCTGATCGGCGCCGC
Organism: Frankiaceae bacterium; assembly: GCA_035468175.1. Classification (GTDB taxonomy): domain Bacteria; phylum Actinomycetota; class Actinomycetes; order Frankiales; family Frankiaceae; genus JAVEDQ01. The sequence continues at coordinate 627 of DATITC010000180.1, forward strand.
CTTCTACATGCACCGCCACTTCGCCCAGAGCTCGACGCAGACAGACGCCCTCCGGCGACTCGAGGTCGCGAGCCGTGCCTTCGACGGGTTGGACGAATCGCGGATCCTGGTCGAGATCTTGAACCGCGCCCGCATCCTGTTCTGCGTCGGCCGCGCCGAGCTGGTCCTCCTCCCCCAGCACGACGACGATGCCGTCCCCTCCCACCGGCCGGCGCTGCTCGCTATCCTCGAGGGCGACCAGCACCGCCTCCGGCGGTTGCCCAGTGACGCGTCCGCGGCCAGGGCGACATGTGCGGACGCGTCGGTCCGACAGGTCGACGACGTGTTGCTCGCGCCGCTGCGGACCTCCGGTGGCCCGATCGGCTTCCTTCGGCTCTTCGCCTTCGCGACCGCGTTCAGTGAGCAGGAACGTCAGGTCCTCGCCACGTTCGCTGCCACCGTCGCGAGCACGCTGCTGAACGTCCGGGCCTACCAGGACAAGGTCTACGAGGCGCAGCACGATCCCCTGACCGGCATCGCGAACCGGGCGCTGCTCGAGGACTCGGTAGCCGAAGCGCTGACGCAGAGCGACGCCGACGGGGTCGGGTGCGCACTACTGCTGCTCGACCTCGACAACTTCAAGAACATCAACGACACCCTCGGGCACGTGGCTGGCGACAAGCTGCTGGTCGAGGTCGCGCACAGGCTCGTCGCGAGCGTCCGTCCCGGCGACCTCGTCGCGCGGCTCGGTGGCGACGAATTCGCCATCCTCCTCCGGGACCTCGTGGAACCGATCGAAGCCGACCAGCTCGCCACCAGCATGCTCGAGCGGCTCCGCGTCCCGCTCATGCTCGAGGGGCTGCGCATCTCCATCGAGGGCAGCATCGGCGCGGCCGTCTACCCGGGCGACGCGGAGGGCGTCGAGGGCCTGCTCCGCTGCGCGGATGTGGCGATGTATCGCGCGAAGCGGCGCGGCCACTCCGTCGTCCGCTACGACGCCGCCGGCGACCTCCAGGACCAGGCCCGGCTCGCCGTGCTGGGCGAGCTCCAAGCCGCACTCGACGAGGACCAGCTCGTCCTCTACTACCAGCCGAAGATCAACCTGCGCACGGGGCTGGTCACCGGGGCCGAGGCACTGGTCCGCTGGCAGCACCCGGTTCGCGGCCTCCTCAGCCCGGCCGTATTCGTCCCGGTGGTCGAGCACAGCGGCCTGATCGGCGCATTCACGATGCATCTCCTCGACCGGGCGATCGCCGACTGCGTGGACTGGCAGGACGGCGGGCTGCCGAACTGCAGCGTCGCCGTCAACGTCTCTGCCCGCAACCTGCTCCACCACGAGCTGCCCGACGAGTTGGCCGGGCTGCTCGCCCGCCACGGCCTGGACCCGCGCTTCCTGATGCTCGAGGTCACCGAGACCGCGATGATGACCGAGGCCGAGGTCTGCGAAGAGGTGTTGCGCGGTCTGCGCTCCATCGGCGTCCGCATCTCGGTTGACGACTTCGGGACCGGCTACTCGTCGTTGACCTTCCTGCAGCGGGTGGCGGTGCACGAGGTGAAGCTCGACCAGGCCTTCGTCTCCCACATCACGTCCTCGCCGAGCGCGGCGACGATCGTCCGGGCCACCACCGACCTGGCGCACGGGCTCGGCCTCTCGGTCGTCGCCGAGGGCGTCGAGACCGAGGAGCAGCTGCAGCAGCTGCAGGCGATCGGCTGCGACGTCGCCCAGGGCTATCTCCTCGGGCACCCGGTCCCGGTTGACGTCTTCCGGGGCGACTCGATGAAACGGCAGATCCCGCTGCAGCGCGCGACCGACACCGTCGTCCCGCTGGTGCCGCGCCGCGCCAGCTGAATTCGTCCCGTCCGGACATCACAAACGGGTTTCGTATGCACTTGTGCCGTCGAGCGGACGCCGGCGTCACCCTCGCGGGACAAACGGCGCGGCATCGCCTTGTTCCCGTCCGGCTAGCCCCGGCTGACCTCCGGCGACGAGGGTGGTGCCATGACGACGACCGCCCCCCGGGCCGACTCCGAACCGCGGACCACGCTCGACCTCCTGCGCGAGCTGGAGCCGACCGCCGAGCGGAACCTCGACCGGCACCTGTCCATGGCCAAGGAGTGGATGCCGCACGACTACGTGCCGTGGAGCTCGGGCCGGGACTTCGACACCGAGCCGTGGGAGCCCGGCCAGTCGACGCTCTCCCCGATCGCGCAGGTCGCTCTCGAGGTCAACCTGCTCACCGAGGACAACCTCCCGAGCTACCACTACGAGATCGCCACTGCCTTCGGTCGCGACGGCGCCTGGGGTAGCTGGGTGCACCGCTGGACCGCCGAGGAAGGCCGGCACGCGCTGGTCATCCGCGACTTCCTGCTCACCACCCGCGGTGTCGACCCGGACGAGCTCGAGCGCGGGCGGATGCAGCAGGTCCAGACGGGTTACGACAGCAGCCACAAGTCGCAGCTCGAGGTGATGGCCTACGTTTCGTTCCAGGAGCTGGCCACCCGCATCTCGCACCGCAACACCGGACGCATCAGCGAGGACCCGGTGGCCGACAAGCTGCTGGCCCGTGTCGCCGCCGACGAGAACCTCCACATGATCTTCTACCGGGACCTGGTGACCGACGCCCTGCAGGTCGCGCCGTCCGCGACGGTGCAGGCTATCGCCACCGAGGTGATGCGCTTCGAGATGCCTGGCACCGGCATCCGCGGGTTCCTGTCGAAGGCGAAGCAGATCGCGAAGGCCGGCATCTACGACCTGCGCATCCACCACGACGAGGTCGTCTGGCCGCTGCTGCGCAAGTGGAACTTCTTCGAGCTCGATGGACTCTCCCCCGAGGCGGAGCAGGCCCGCGACGACTGCCGGAACTACCTCACCGCTCTCGACGGGCTCGCGGCGCGGTACGACGCGAAGCGCGAGGAGTCGAAGGCCCGCGAAGCCGCGCAGGCGAGCTGAGCGGCACCACCCAGTCCGCGATCAGTGCGGATCTTCGCGCGCTGACCTGCGGGTCCGCGGCGAAGATCCGTACTGATCACGTTGGGTGGGCTGCAGGCGGGAGGGCTGCCGGCGGGAGAGCTGCGGCGGATGGGAGGGCAGCCGCCGGGGCATCATCGGCCCGCGCGAGCATCGGCTCGATCTCGTCCGGCGGCCGGGGCTCGCTGAACAGATAGCCCTGCGCCAGGTCGCAGCCCAGGGCACGCAGGCTGGCCAGCTGCTCCGGGGTTTCGACACCCTCCGCCACCGTCAGCATCGCGAGGCTGCCGCCGAGCTGGATGATGGTGCGGGTCAGCTCTCGCTCGTTCGATGACTCCTGCTGGAGCTGCGCGATGAACGACCGGTCCACCTTCAGCACGTCGACCGGGAAGCGGGACAGGTAGGACAGCGACGAGTAGCCGGTCCCGAAGTCGTCGATCGCCAGCCGGATGCCCAGACGCTTCAGCTCGTGCAGCCGAGCCAGCGTCTGGTCGGTGCGTTCGAGCAGCACCGATTCGGTCATCTCGAGCAGCAGGTTCTCGGCCGGCAGACCGGACAGGGTGAGCGCGCTGCGCACCGTGTCGACCATCCCGGACGACAGGAGCTGCAGGCCGGAGACGTTGACCGCGAGGGTGAAGTCGGCGCGCACGCCGTTGCGCAACCAGACCGCCGCCTGGACGCAGGCGTGGTGCAGCACCCAGGCGCCGAGGTCGATGATCAGACCGGTGTCCTCGGCGACCGGGATGAACTCGTTCGGGAGAACCTTTCCGAGCACGCGGGAGTCCCAGCGGACCAGGGCCTCGACCCCGGTGAAGATGCCGGTCGCCACGGACGCCGTCGGCTGGTAAACGAGGCTGAGTTCGTCGTCGGTAAGGGCGTTGCGGAGCTGCTTCTCGATCTCGACACGGCGCAGCAGGGCAGTGTGCAGCTCCGGGCGGTACCACTCGCACGCACCCCCGCCGGCGCTCTTCGCCCGGTACATCGCGATGTCGCCGTTGCGAAGCATGACGTCGGCGGAGTCCGGGGCGTCGAGGTCGGCGAGTTCCGCGTCGTCGATCTCGGCGATGGTGATACCGATCGACGCCCGGACCCGTACGTCGACCTCGCGGACGTGCACCGGCTGGGCGATCACCTCGACCAACCGGTCGGCAACGAACTGCGCCTCGTCCGGGGTGGTCAGGTGCTCGAGCAGGACGGCGAACTCGTCGCCGCCGAGGCGGGCCACGGAGTCGCCGGGCCGGACGAGCTCGGTCAGCCGCCGTGCGATGACGACGAGCAACTCGTCGCCGTAGGCGTGCCCGAGCGTGTCGTTGACCTCCTTGAACCGGTCGAGGTCGATGAACAGCACCCCGATGGCCAGGCCGACGCGGTCGCGCTGGTTGAGCGCATGGATCAGCCGGTCCCGGAACAGCGCGCGGTTCGCCAACCCGGACAGCTCGTCGTGGAAGGCGCGGTGGTTCAGCTCGGACTCCAGTTGCATCCGCTCGCTGATGTCGCGGGTGTTGATGACGAGCCCCTGCACGGCGTCCTCGTGCAGCAGCGACATCACGGTCGATTCGGTGGCGCAGTCGCTCCCGTCGGCGTGCCGGACACCACCGGAGAAGGTGAGCGGCTCGCCGGGCGCCAGCGCGGCGGCGGCGAGGCACTGACGCAACCGGTGCCGGTCCGGCTCGAGAAACACGTCGGCGATATCGGTCTCGAGGAGGTCCTGGGCGTCGTAGCCGAACACACTCTGGACCGACGGCGTCTGGTAGCGCACGGTGCCGTCCGCGCGGACCACCGTGACGATGTCGGTGGAGTTCTGGACCAGCGCCTTCCACCACTGCTCCCAGCCGGAGAGCGCCTCGGTGCGGTCCAGCACCCTGGCTTCCAGCGAGCTGGTGAGCTGGTCGTTCTCCCGCTGCGTCAGCACGTGCCGGACGACCACGAGCAGGAGCATCAGCAGCAGGTCGAGCACGACGATGCGACCGAGCGCTCCGTGCGTCGACCGCCAGACACCGAGGATGCCGACCATGGCGAGTAGCGGCACGTACGGCGCCGAGGTGCTCATCCAGGCGCGATGGCGGAGGTTCTCGCCGCTCGGCTCCGACGGCGCACCGCTCGGCTGCAGCGCCGCGACGGCGAGCAGCGCCCATCCGCCGCACCAGCCGAGGCCGATGAGCTGACCGGACTGGTAGGTGTCCCTCAGGGTGAGCAGCGCGAAGCCGGTGTCCCCGACGCTGAAACTCAGCAGCCCGAGGCAGACCAGCAGCAACGTCCGCAGCGGTACCTGTGCCTGGTGCGGCGCCCGAGCCAGGCTGACCACGGCGAGGCTGCCGCAGACGATGTCACCGAGCGGGTAGGCCAGTGCGAAGACCTGGACAAGTCCGTCCTTGCCGTTGTTGATCAACGGCCCGAGGACGAGGACCCAGCTGATGGCGAGCAGCGCCGCGGCGATCAGGGCGCCATCCAGCAGAAGCCGGACTCGGGCCGGCCAGCGCACCGGGGTTCCGGGAAGGGTCAGCAGACCGGCGGCCAGCAGCGGAACCGCGCCCAGATAGCCGACATCGGCCCAGGACGGGATAGGCGCCTGTCGGCCCAGCGTCTCGTAGGCGGTCCAGGCGCACGCGCCAAGACCCCAGGACAGGGCCCCCGAGCCGAGTAGCAGCCAGGAGCGGCGCTGCGGTCCGCCCCGACGGCTCCGCATGTAGCAGGCGGAGGCTCCGACGGCGGCGGCGACGATCAGCCCGACGTTGCTCGCGACGGCAGCGGTGCCCTTGGAGCCCGGCGAGAACAGCAGCAGAGCGGTCCACACGAAGACAGCAGTTGCGATGGCCGACACCAGAAGCGTCGGCCGGCAAGCCGCCGACTTCATACCCTGGTTCTCGTCACCGCCTACCCGTGGCCGACTGAGCCGAACGGATGAACTCGTCCGTGCCGTCAGGCGTTCTCGAGCTCGGAGAAGTCGAACGTCTCGTTCAGCTCAGTGGCCGCCGCGTCGAAGATGGATCGGCCGCTGCGATCGGCGAGCCGCAGCAGCTGACCTGAGTGCGGCGCGTAGGTGAAGGCGCCCGAGAAGGTGCCGGGGTCCGGCTTGAGCAGCACGCTCCGCAGCCCCGCCCCCTTGTTGTAGGCGCGGACGGTGCGGTCCGGCAGGCGGAGCGAGAAGCTGCCCTCGGCCGAACCCTCGAGCCGGGTCAGCTTGGTGTGCGCGCTCCCGGCGACGACGGTCGCCTCGTCCAGGTCGTGCTGGAAGGACCGCATGCGACGACGGCAGTGGAGGTAGGTGACGAAGCCGCTGAGCATCATCGGGACCGCGAGCACCACGATGCTCGGCACGGACGCATGGATGAGCCGGAGACCCACGATCATCCCGGTGGTCAGCACGGCGGCCGTGAGGAGAGCTGCGTCACCGGACTCACCGGCCTGGTCCAGCTTCGACGTGAGGACGAAGCGGTACTCCGGGAGCAACGGTTCCGTTCGCAACTGCACGTGGTGCCTCCTGCGCCGTCGGTTCAGGACCCTGCGTCAAACTAGCGAGATCGCAGGCTGAGCGGACGGGCAATCCGGACAATTGCGCGTCCGTTGTGCCCCGTTGGTGCCCCCATGCTGGTGGACCAACCAGTCAGGCGACGGAGGCGACACGCGCCCCGGGCGAGGGCTCGGACTCCCGCTGCAGCGGGGCGGCGCCGGGGAGGCCGGACAGCTCCCCGACCGCAGGGCGGCCCGAACCGGGGCAGGGATCGCTCGCCACGGCGTGCTTGCGTAGCACCTTGATCTCACCCGACCAGCACAGCGACAGCTGGCTCCGACAGACGGGGCAGATTCCGCGAGGCCTTCTGGACACGTTCCTAGTTCATCCGCCGCGGGTTACCGGCGTGCAATGTTCCGTCGAGCAACGCGTAACAGGCTTCCTCAAACCGGTGCGTCAGCCGGTGTTGCGCAATCCGGCGGCGATGCCGTTGATGGTGAGCAGCAGCGCCCGGCGCAGCTCCACGGTCGGCTCGTCCTGCTCCCGTTGCCGCCGCAGCAGGTTGATCTGCAGGTAGTGCAACGGGCCGAGGTAGGAGTTGCGCACCTCAAGCGTCCGGCGGAGCAGCGGGAACCGGGACAGCTGCCCGGAGTCGCCGACCAGCAGCCGAACCTGCTCCGCAGTCTTGGTGTGCTCCTCGACGATGCGCTCGTAGACCGGCCGCAGCTCCGGGTCGACCAGCTCGCTGACGTACCGGTCGGCCACCTTGAGGTCCGTCTTCGCGAGCGTCATCTCGACGTTGCCGATGAAGGTGGCGAAGAACGGCCAGCGGTCCCGCATCGCCTGCAGTTCCTGGTCCAGACCGGCCTCCCGCACCGCCTGCAGCCCGGTGCCGACGCCGTACCACCCCGGCACGATGAGCCGGGTCTGCGTCCACCCGAACACCCACGGGATGGCCCGCAGGTCGTCCAAGGTCGGATCACCGGACCCGGGCCGGCGCGACGGGCGTGAGCCGATGTTCAACTGACCGAGTTCCTCGACCGGCGACACCTGCGCGAAGAACGCCGGCAAGCGCGGGTCGTCGGCCAAGGTCCGGTAGGCCGCCCGGGCCGAGGCAGCGAAGGAGTCCATCGTCGAGTCCCAGCACTCGAGGTCCTCCTCCGGCACCCGGGAATCGCGGTGCAGCAGCGACGCCTCGATCACCGAAGCCAGCAGGATCTCCAGGTTGTCGCGAGCGAGTCCCGGCAGCGAGTACTTGTCGGAGATCACCTCACCCTGCTCGGTGACCCGCATCTGCCCGTCGAGCACTCCGAACGGGGAGGCGAGCACCGCCTCGCCAGACGGCCCACCGCCGCGTCCGACCGATCCGCCGCGGCCGTGGAACAGTCGCAGCCGCACGCCGTGCCGGGCGGCGATGTCCCGCAGCGACCGCTGGGCCCGGTGGATCTGCCAGTGGCTGGCCGCCGTCCCGGCGTCCTTGTTCGAGTCGGAGTAACCGAGCATGACCTCCTGCAGTTCGTCGCGAGCGTGCACCATCGCGCGATACGTGCGGTCGCTCAGCAGCGTGTCCAGCATCGGGCCGGCCTCGGCGAGCTCGTCCACCGTCTCCAGCAGCGGCACGATGTTCAGCTTCGCGACGCCGCCCTCGATGTCGACCAGCCCGGCTTCGCGGGCGAGGACGGCGACCGCGAGCACGTCGTCGGCGCCCTGGGCCATCGAGATCACGTAGGTGTCGACCGCGTCGTCGCCGAACTTCTCCAGCGCGTCCCGCACCGTGTCGAGCACGTCGAGCACCGCCGCCGCGTCGTCCGGGATCCGGGCGTTCCGCCCGATCAGCGGCCGGCCGCTGGCCAGCTCCTTGGACAGCAGCTCGGTCCGGCCGTCCTTGTCGAGCTCGGCGTAGGGCGTCTCGAGTTCTCCGACCCGCTCGTAGAGCGCCGCGAGCGCGGCATGGTGGAACTTCGCGTGCTGACGGATGTCCATCGTCGCGAGGTGCAGTCCAACGGCCCGGGCGACGCTGATCGTCCGGCGCAGCGCGCCCTCCGCGATCCGCTCGCCGCGGGAGGCGAGCAGCGACGTGCGGAGCAGTTCGAGGTCCTCGAGGTACTCCTCGGCACCGAGGTAGTCGTGCCCGGCGCGGTGCGGGTTGCCGGCGGCGATCCGGACGTGGGTGCCCTGCAGCCGGGCCTTGATGTAGGAGCACTTGAGCCGGTACGGCTCCTCGGCGTTCAGCCGGATGTAGCGGTCGTAGATCTCCGGCATGGTCTCGCGGTCCCGCTCGAGGCTCGCGGTCAGCTCCGGCGTCGCCTGCACCACCCGGGTGGAGATGGCCAGTTCGTCGATCAGTGCGTCGACCAGGTCGATCTGGTAGCGGATCGCGCGGTCGGCGTGCAAGCGGAGGACGTCCCCGGTGACCTCCGGGGACACGTTCGGGTTGCCGTCGCGGTCGCCGCCGACCCAGGAGCCGAACCGGATCGGCACCGTCGCGAGCGGGGCCTCGGCACCGCTGCGGCGGGCCTGGTCGGCGAGGTCGTCGAACAGGTCCGGCAACGTCCGGCGGGAGAGCTGATCGAGGTAGTAGACGATGTTGCGCGCCTCGTCCTGCACGGACGGCTTGCCGGGGCGGATCTCGTCGGTCAGCCACAGGAGTTCGACGACCTCGCGCAGCTGCCGGTCCCGCACCCGCTCGGGCAGGTCGTTGCCGAGGAGCTCGGCGACCCGGCGCAGCGAGCGCAGCACCGACTGGCGGGACGCCTCGGTGGGGTGGGCGGTGAAGACGGGACGCAGCTCGGTCTTGGCGAGCATCCCGGTCACCTCGCCCGGCGGGATCTCGGCCTCGCTGATCCGGCCGAAGACCTCACCCAGCGGGCTCGCGACGTCGCGGCGGCGGGCGGCGAGCTCCCGGGCCCGATGGAACTGCTCGGCGACGTTCGCCAGCTGGAAGAACATGCTGAACGCGCGGGCGAGCTGCATCGCGTCGGGGAAGTCCAGCTCGTCGAGCAGCCGCGGCAGCGCCTCGTCGTCGTCCCGGGCGAGACGGCGCACCTTCTCGACGAGGTCGAGCAGGTCCTGACCCTCCTGCTGCGCGATGGTCTCGCCGAGGATCGTGCCGAGCTTGCGGATGTCGGCCCGCATGTTCGAGTGCCCGGTCTCGGTGACGACGCCGGCGTGCGCCTCGACCGGCTCGACCTTCCCGGCCGCCTGCGAGCTCGGGTGGTCCACCGACGAGTCGCCGCTGCTCTGCTCGTCGTCGGGTGGGAGCGATTCGGGCATCAGCTGGACCACGGTGCTCCTTCCATCAGACGGGTCTCGACCCGCGACCTCTCCGAGCCTGTGCGGGGTTGACCCGGCCCTGACCGGCTCAACCCCACCCAGGTTCGGCGGTCACTGTGACCTTAGGAGGACCTGACCGTTACCTTCCCGTCCAGGATGCCGCACTGCAGCGAGCAGTAGGGACAGTGAGCGTGCACAGTCCGCATTCCGCGCGAATCGGTCACGTCCTTACTCTTCCGGCGGCCCGTGACACCGAGGTTGCGCGCGCGTACGACGCGACCTGGACCGTCTGAATGGCCCCGACGCCGAGTGTCGCTTTGCGGCACGTCACATCAGGTCGGCTGTCGTGGCCACAGCCGACCTGATGTAGACCCTTGACGAAACGTACGCCGGGCGACCCGTTCGGCTGACTGGCGAACGCGCTCCCGGCGCCGGGGCTCAACGGACCGGGGCTCAACGGACCGGGGCTCACGGCATCGGGCCTCACGGGATCGGCTCGTGGACGGTGACGAGCTTGGTGCCATCCGGGAAGGTGGCCTCGACCTGCACGTCGGCGAGCATCTGAGGGACCCCGTCGAGGACGTCCTCGCGACTCAGCACGCCGCGCCCCGCCTCCATCAGGTCAGGCCACGGTCCGCCCGTCCCGGGCCCCTTCGAGGATTGCCTCAGCTGGCGCGCTTGTAGGCCCGGACAGCCAGCGGCGCGAAGACCGCGAGGATGCCGGCGAGCCAGACCAACCCGATGATCAGCTCGTGCGCCACCGGCCCGCCCAGCGCCAACGCGCGCATCGCGTCAACGATGTGCGTCACCGGCTGGTTGGCCGCGAACGTCTGGAGCCACCCGGGCATGGACTCGACAGGCACGAAGGCCGAGCTCAGGAAGGTGAGCGGGAAGATCCAGATGAAGCCGAACGCCTGCACGGACTCCTCGTCCTTGAGGGTAAGGCCAATGAAGGCGGAGACGCAGCAGAAGGTCACGCCGAACACGATCGCGAGCAGCACCATCTCCACGGCCGGCACGAACCCGTTCTGGAACCTGAACCCGACGGCGTAGCCCACCCCGACGATGATCACGATGGTGAGCGCCATCCGGGCGGTGTCGGCGATCAGCCGGCCGGCCAGCACCGCGGACCGGGCGATGGGCATCGACCGGAGCCGGTCGATGACACCCTTCTGCACCTCGAGGCCCAGCGCGATCGCAGTTCCGATCGCCGCGAAGGCCGCGGTCTGGCCGATGATCCCCGGCAGCAGGAAATTGACGTACCCGCCGACGTTGTCGGTCTTGATCGCCCCGCCGAACACGTACCGGAACATGAGGGTGAACATGACCGGCTGGACGATCGTGAAGACGATGAAGGCGGGCACCCGCGACCACACCAGCAGGTTGCGGTAGGTCAGCGTGCGCCAGTCGCTCATCGTCCCGCGTAGTTCAGCGACTCGGGAAGGAGCGGCGGTCGGGGCTGGGGAGGTCGGAGCTGGAGTTGCGATGGTGGCCACGACGTTCAGTTCCCCGTTCCTCGGTTGCCTGAGTTCTCCGGCGTCTTCCGGCGGCCGCGCCCCTTGCCGCGGGAGGCGGGAGCGGACGGGTCGTCCTCCTCCGCCGCGGCGTGGCCGGTCAGCGAGAGGAAGACGTCATCGAGCGAAGGCCGGCGTAGCGACAGCCCATTGGTCTCGACGCCGGCCGCGTCCAGTCGGCGGACCGCGTCCACCAGCGCCTCCGAACCGCCGCTGCCGACGCGGACCGACACCTGACCGGTTTCCTCGTCGGTCGTCACCTCGGCGGTGGACAGGGGCGAAACGGCCTCGGCGGCGGTGCCTATCCGGCTGCGGTCCGGCACCATGAACTCGAGGACGTCGCCGCCGATGCGGCCCTTCAGCTCCTCGGCGGTCCCGGCGGCGATCACCCGGCCGGTGTCGATCACGACGATCTCGTCGGCGAGCTCGTCCGCCTCGTCCAGGTACTGCGTGGTGAGCAGCAGCGTCGTGCCGCCGCGGACAAGCTCACGGATGACCTCCCACATGCCGAGGCGGCTGCGGGGGTCGAGGCCGGTGGTCGGTTCGTCCAGGAACAGCACGGACGGTTGCCCGACCAGGCTGGCGGCGAGGTCGAGGCGACGCTGCATGCCGCCGGAGTACGTCTTGACGGTGCGGTCGGCGGCGTCCTCGAGGTCGAACTGAGCAAGCAGCTCCTCGGCGCGGACCTTGGACCGGGGCCGCCCGAGCCGGTAGAGCCGGCCGATGATCTGGAGGTTCTCGCGGCCGGTCAGGTCTTCCTGGATGGCCGTCGACTGCCCGGCGAGGCCAATCAACCGCCGGACCGCGCTCGCCTCCTTGACCACGTCCCGGCCCTGGATGAGGGCGCGTCCGCCGTCGGGCCGCAGCAGGGTCGTGAGCACCCGGACAGTCGTGGTCTTACCGGCCCCGTTAGGGCCGAGCACGCCGAGCACGGTGCCGGCGGGGACCGCGAGGTCTACCCCCCGCAGCGCGTGCACGTTGCCGAAGGACTTCGTCAGCCCCTCGACGAGGATGGCTGGCTGGGGGGCGCCGGAACTCACCCGTGCACCGCCTTTCTGCGAGGACTCGGAACGTGCAGCACCCCGTTCGGGCCCGTCTCACATTGTGGGGTCCGCACAACGCTCGCCACCGAATTTCGGGTCCGCGCAGAGCGAAACGTCCGGGTTACTCCGGTTGCGAACGCCCGGCTGGGGGCGACGGGGGCGACGACCCCGACAGACCCTGGAACAGCGCGTCGAAGACGATGACCGACTCATCCGTACTGGGTTGAGGCAGGTCCACCGCCCGACCGGCGAGCAGACCAACCGGCAGCAGATAGAGGTACCAGGCGAGGGCCCCGGCCGGCAGGTCGGCCCGGATCTCACCGCGACTCTGCGCCTCGGCGACCGCGTTCTCCAACACGACGAGGCGCTCGCGGAGCACCTGGCTCAGCACTTCCCGCACTCGCTGCTCCCGCCGGGCGGCGACGAACGCTTCCAGGAGCAGGGACTGCTCGCGGGACAACCCGCGGTCGGGCGTGTCGGCGACAAGCCTGCGCAGCACCGACGCCAGCTCGCCGGGCACCACGTCCGCGACCGTCTGGACCGCGTAGTCGACCGCTCGGCCGGCGGCGTCCGCCAGCAGGGAGGCGACATCGTTGTAATGCGCGTAGATCGCGCCGGTCGTCACCCCGGCCCGGGCGGCGATGTGCCGGACCCGCACGCCGGTGTAGCCCTCCTCGGCGAACAACTCCGCCGCAGCGAGCAGCAGCTTGTCCCGGGTGGCTTGCGCCGACCGCCGGCGCGTACTCGACGCGCTCTCTACCGGGACCATCGCTGCATTCTGCCCACCAACCGACCGCTGAGTCGGATTTTGCCCGGACACATACCGCGCGTTCGGAATCGTTCGGCGCGACGAGCATTGCCAGCCCGAATCATTTGTTTCCGAGCACCCCCGCCGCCTTCGTGATCAGTCCAAGATGTTGAAGCGCTGAGCTGGGCGTTTAACCGCACAATCGGCACTGATCAACTCGAGCGTGGCCAGCAGCAAGATATTCACTCGCCTGGCATTGCGAAAAGAACTAGCTCGCGCGTCAGGGACTGTCGAGCACGAGCGCCGAGTTGTGCCCGCCCATCCCGAGCGAGGTCTTCACGGTCGCGCCGGCGCGCTGCGCCGTCGCGCCGTTCAGGAGCCGCGGGTGCCCCCCGGTCACAGCGTGTCGCGGCGCCGGGATCGATCCGTGGTCGTAGCCGAGCACCGCTCCCGCGATCTCGACCGCGGCGGCGGCGGCCTGGCAGTGGCCGGTGAGCGGCTTCAACGAATAGACGTCGGCGTTGGTCAGCGTCTCCTCGAGCAGGGCCGTCTCAGCGGCGTCGCACTGCGCCGTGCCCGGTCCGTGCGCGTTCAGGTATTGCACGTCCCGGCCCTTGACGCCGCTGTTGGCCAGCGCCTCGCCGAGACAGCCGCGTACCTGCTTCAGATCCGGGTTGATGGACGTGACGTGGAAGGCGTCGTGCGACATCGCGCCGCCGCGCAGCCGGGCGTAGGGGTTCTGGGCGCTGGCGGTCAGCACGAACGCGACCGAGGCCTCACCGAGCACGAACCCCCGGCTGCCGGGCTGGAACGGACGGCAGGCCTGGTCCGGCGGCACGTCGGTGATGGCCACCCCGAGGTCCCGGAAGTGCTTGACGTTCTCGGGGGTGCCGGAGATGTCGGTAGCCAGGACGATCACGTCGGTGGCGACGCCGCTGTCGATCCAGGCCTTGGCGGTGAGGAACGCGGAGTTGCCGGACGCACACATGGCCGAAACGCTCATCGCCGGCCCGTGGAACCCGAACTCCTGCATCAGCAGCGAGATCGAGGTCGACGGCATCAACGACAGGTAGCGCCGGACCGAGCGCGACCGCTCGTCGACCAGGTAGAAGTCGCGCCATTCCTCGACGTCGCCGAGCACGACGGCGTGGACCAGACCGACCTTGGCACCCGGCACCCAGCCCCGGGCCAGGGCGTCCTGCACGGCCTCACGCGCGGCGGCCCGCAGCGCCCGGGTGAAGCGACCCGGGCCGTCGGCCGGTGAACCACCGTCGGCGACCGAGGCGATCCAGACCGTGTGGCCGAGGACGTCCTCGTATCCGGGGGTGCGAACGACCGCGCTCACGCCGGAGCTGAGCCCGTGCCAGAGCTGCTCGCGACCCCAGCCGTAGCCGGTGACGGCGCCGACTCCGGCGATGAGTGGTGACTTTTCGGACTTCATGGGACTCCTCGAGGAACGCAGCGGGCTCTCGAGAATTGATCGGGCCGTCACTCGGTGTCACCGAGGCTCGGGGTCGTGTTGCGACCCTCAACGACGCCGGAGCGCCGCCGGGCGAGACGGCGGTGCGAGCAGCAGCCCCGAGCTGCGGACGGCGACGAGCCGCCAGCGGAATTGCGGAGCGTCCGCGTCGGCCGGCCACGGCGAGCCCCGTCGTCGGAACGCCCGCAGCCAGTCCCCGACGGTGCTGACCGGAAGCCCCAGCCCGGCGGCGATGCGACGGGCTCCCCGGCCCCGTCTGGACGCGGCGAGCGCGGTGCCGATCACGTCGACCGAGTCGAACCGTCGGCACAGGCACAGGTCGGGCAGGAGGACGTGGGTCCGACCGCAGGCGGCGCAGCGGCCACGACGAGGCCGGAGCCGAAGTCGCCGGTCGCCCGAGCGGACGAGCCGGGGTCGGGCCCACCCCCACCGCCGCAGGTGACCGGAGCCGCAGGAACACGCAACCTCTCCCGCGTCGAGCGCACGGGTCGCGTCGGACAAGGAACCGGGCAGAACACGCACTCGCTGGCCTCACAGGCGTCGGGCGCCGCGGGGCCGACGGCGCAGATGCGGACGAAGTTCCTGTCGGCCGGTCACCGTGGCCCGCCAGATGCCGACAGACTCAAGAGGTCGACAAATCGTGCCGACATTCCATAGCACAGAGCTCTGGTGCGGGGTACAGCCTTCCACCGGATCTCGGCCCAGCTGTGCGCCGGTGCCCCACTCACCGTCGCGACCCGCACGAGAGGACACTTGTGACTCTCGGCGTTCCGGCTCCGACGACGGTGCCCCGGCAGGTCCGGGACAGCGACGGCGACGCCCAGCGGGCACGGCCTGCGGCTTCTGCGGCTTCTGCGGCTGCTGCGGCTGCTGCAGCGACCTCGGTGGCCGGAGTCACAGCTGCCTGGGCGGCCGGCGAAGTGCTGCGGGACCTCGTGCACGACGTCGTGGGCGAGCATGGCTGGTTGGCGACCTGGGTCGCCGGGCCGGACGGGCTTCGGTCGGTCTCCCCCTCCGCTGCCGGCCTGCTCGGGCTCGTCGAGCATGCTCCGCAGCTGCTGTCGGCCACGGCCGCACTGCTCGCACCCGTGCTGGTCGTTCCGGCGGCCGGGGTGCCGTGGGACGCCTACGAGGCCGAGACGGACGCCGCGGGCGCGGACGGCGTGCCGCGCCGGGTCCGCATCAGCGCCCGGAACGTGCCGAACCATCCGGGCTGGACGGCCGGGACGCTCGAGCCCGCCGACGCCTCGGCCCGTGCCGTGACGGACGTCGAAGACCGGTATCACCAGCTGCTCGAGCTCAGCCCGGACGGGCTGATCGTCCACGACGCGGGGGTGATCGTTTACGCGAACCCTGCGGTGATCGCCTTCGCCCGAGCTTCCGGGCTCTCCGATCTGATCGGTAAGCCCATCCTCAGCTTCGTCGCCCCCGAGTCCCAGCCCGAGCTGCTGCGACGCCTGGCCGGTCTCACCGGGCCGGGCTCGGTGTCGGCACCCTCGGAAGCGATCCTGCTCCGGATGGACGGCACCACCATGGTGATGGAGGCGACGTCGGTCCGCACCGCCTGGAATGGGAAGCCGGCCTTCCAAGTGATCATGCGCGACCTCACGGAGCGCCGGGCCGCCGAAGCAGCGACCCGGGCGAAAGCGAGCCTGATCGAGCAGGTCTCCGACGCGATCGTCGCGGTCGACGACGCCGGGATCATCACGACCTGGAACCCGGCCGCATCCCGCACCTTCGGCTGGACCGCCGAGGAGGCGGTCGGCCACCCGATCGCCAGTGTCGTCGGCGCCGAGTGCGCCGGCGCCCTCGGGGCAGCGGCCGGGGGAGCTCGACTGGAGACCCGGTTCGCCCGGTCCACCGGCGACGAGATCGACGTCGAGCTCGCCGTTGATCGGCTCGGGGCGACGGACGGTGCCACGGCCGGGCTTGTCATGATCTGCAGCGACATCACCGAACGCCGGCATCAGGAGACGGAGCGGAAGGTGGCGCAAGCCCGCCTGCTGCACCAGTCCCGGCACGACGTCCTCACCGGCCTGGCGAACAGGGCCATGGTCATCGAACACCTGGACGCGCTGCTGGCCCGGGTGGCGGAGGGCGCTCTAGGCGCCGGCCAGGTGGCGGTCCTGTTCCTCGACCTGGACCGGTTCAAGCTGGTCAACGACTCGCTGGGGCACGCCGGTGGCGACGAGGTCCTGCGGATCGTCGGCCGCCGGCTCGCCTCGGCGGTGCGCGGTTCCGATCTGGTGGGACGCCTGGCCGGGGACGAGTTCGTCGTCCTTGTCGCCGACCTGCCCGGCTCGAGCGACCGGCTGAGCGGCACCGATACGTCCCGCGACCTCGATCAACTGGTGAACCGGCTTTTCGGCACGCTCGCCGAGCCGCTGTCGGTGAATGGCCGTCGTCTGACCGTCACGGCGAGCATCGGCATCGCCGTGCTCGACCCGAACGAGGTGGCCGGCGCCGAGGACCTGCTGCGCGACGCCGACGTGGCCATGTACACCGCGAAGCAGAGCGGCAGATCACGGGCGGTCACGTTCAACGCCCAGCTCCGCTCGCAGACGCTGTACAGCCTCGAGCTCGAGGAGGACCTCCGCCGGGCCGTCCAGAACCATGACATCTCCGTCGCCTACCAACCCCTGGTCGACCTCGCCTCCGGTGCCGTCACATCGACCGAAGCGCTCGCCCGCTGGCAGCACCCGACGCGCGGCTCGATGTCCCCGGCCCTGTTCATCCCGGTAGCCGAGGAAGCCGGGATGATCGGCCACCTCGGCACGGCGGTGCTGCGCGACGCGTGCGCCAGTACCGCGAGGTGGCGCGGCGCCGGGTTTCCGCGGCTGCGGGTGGCGGTCAACCTGTCCGGCCGTCAGCTCGCGGACGCGAACCTCGTCCCGGACGTGGTGGCCACGCTGGCCCAGGTCGGCCTGCCCGCCTCCGCACTGTCCCTCGAGATCACCGAGAGCGTCCTGATGACCGACCCCGAGGCGGCCGCCCGCACGCTGAAGGCGCTGGCGGAGGTGGGGGTGGGCCTGTCGGTCGACGACTTCGGCACCGGCTACTCGTCGCTGTCCTACCTGCGGCAGTTCCCGGTCGACACGATCAAGATCGACCGCTCGTTCGTCACCGACATCACCCACGACCTGGCCGACCTGGCGATCGTCGACAGCGTCATCGGCCTGGCACATCGGCTGAACCTCCGGACGGTCGCGGAAGGTGCGGAGACCAAGGAGCAGGTGGACGTCCTGCAGGAACTCGGCTGCCACCAGATCCAGGGTTACTACTTCTCCCGGCCGCTGCCCCCGGAGGGTGTCCCGGGCTTCATCCGGTCCCGCTGAGACGGTCCGTGCCAGGCGGATCGCGGCGTGGATCTGCCGTGGGCGTCGAAGCGGGGGGAAACCGCCTCCGCAACCCCCGGAAAATCGCAGTTCCGCCCGCACCGTCGATCGTCTCGCCATCCGACCGCGCGTCCGCACCACATGGATCTGCGGTGGGCGCCGAAGCGGGGTGAAACCGCCCCCGCAAGCCCCGGAAAACCGCAGTTCCGCGCGCACCGTCGATCGTTGCGTCCGTCAAAGCGACGATGGGACCGTGCATCCCGTGACCGTGCATCCCGTCGTCCGCACCGGGCCGGCCGTCACGCTGCCGGCGCCCTTCGACGTCACCAGCTTCGCCACCGACGCGGTTGTCGCCTGCGCCGAGGCGGCCGCAATGCTGGCGGACGCCCGGGGGCTGTCGCTGGCGCAGATCGGCGTGGACACCCGCGCCGTCGCAGCCGCCTTCAGCAGCGAACGGCACCTGCGCATCGACGGTTCCGGCCCCGCCGCATGGGCGGAGCTGTCCGGCTTCTTCGCCACGGCCGACGGCTGGGTCCGGCTGCACGGGAACTATCCGCAGCACGCCGCGGCCGTCCGTGCCGCGCTCGGCCTTCCCGACGATGCCGGTCGAGCGGCCGTGACCGACGCCGCGGGCCAGCTCGCCGCGGTCGACGTCGAAACGGCGGTCGTCGGTGCCGGCGGCGCGGCTGCGGCCTACCGGAGCGAGCAGACGTGGCGCGCGTCCGAACAGGGTCGCGCGAGCGGTCGCTTCGCCGAGTTCCCCTCCGACGACGGCCCGCACCCGCTCCCGCCCGCCACCTCGCTGCCGGCCGAGGGCCTTCGGGTACTGGACCTCACCCGCGTGATCGCCGGGCCCCTGGCCGGCCGCACCCTCGCCCTCTGGGGCGCCGACGTACTCCGGATCGACGCACCCGACCGGCCCGAGCTCCACGCGCAGCACGTCGACTTCGACGCCGGGAAGCGCAGCGCACTGTTGGATCTCCGCACAGCCGGCGGGGCGGAGCACTTCCGGACACTCGCTGCGGAGGCCGATGTCCTTCTGCTTGGCTACCGACCAGGAGCTCTGGACCGGCTCGGCGTCGGCGGCACCGCGCTGCTGGACGCACATCCGCACCTGGTGGTGGTCGAGCTGTCGGCCTGGGGCTGGGACGGGCCGTGGTCGCAGCGCCGCGGCTTCGACAGCCTGGTGCAGGCCGCCTGCGGCATCGCGCACCGGTGTGCCGATGCGTCGGGGAGACCAGGAGCGCTACCGGCCCAGGCGCTCGACCACACCACCGGCTACCGCGCCGCCGCCGCGGTACTCGACGCGGTGCGGCGCCGTCCTGACGAAGGCGGTCGCCTGCTCCGCCTGTCGCTGCTCGGCGCCGGAGAGACGCTGCTCGCTCTGCGCGAGCCGGCCGGAACCACCGGCGATGTCGAAGCCGTCGACCCGGCACCGCATCTCGCGACGAGCGGGCCGCTGCGGTACGCGCGGCCACCGTTCACCCTCGACGGCATTCCGATGGACCACCCGTTTCCGGCGCGCCGCTACGGTGCGGACGAACCCGCCTGGCTGTGACCGGCTGGCTGCGACCGGCTGGCTGGGACCGGTTGGCTGGGACCGTCAGCCGTGGACCAGCCAGGCCGGTGCCTCGACCGGGATGCGCGGCAACGGGGACGCGACCCGGCCGAAGCGGTCGGTACCGGCGTCCCAGTCCTTGTAGGCGATGGCGATCTCCTCGCGGCTGCGGCCGACGAAGTTCCACCACATGACGATCGGCGACTCGAACGGCTCCCCGCCCAGCAGCATCGCCCGGGTCGACTCGTCCGCGGTGACCGCCAGCTCGTCCCGGCCCTCGCCCAGGTAGGCCAGCGTGCCCGGGCCGACGGCCTTCCCGTCGACGAGAACCGAACCCTGCAGCACCACGAGCGCGTACTCGAAGTCGGGCCGTAGCGGCAGGGTTGTCGTGCCGCCATGCAGCGCCAGCTCGAGGCCGACCAGCGGGGTGTCGGCTCGCGCCGGGCTGGTCGAGCCGGCGAACTCCCCGATCAGCACGGTCGCGACCGCACGGTCGAGGTCGACCTGCGGCAAGTCGCGGTGGTGCTCGAAGTCATTCCCGCCGTGCCGGGTCGCCTCCGGCAGGGCGACCCACAGCTGGATGCCGTGCAGTTGCCCCACGTAGGTCCCCGAAGTCTGTTCGGCGTGGGCGATGCCGGCGCCCGAGGTCATCAGGTTCAGCTGGCCGGGTGCGATCAGCTGCTCCGAGCCGAGGCTGTCCCGGTGCAGGATCTTCCCGTCCAGCAGCCAGGTCACGGTCTGCAACCCGATGTGCGGGTGCGGGCCGATGTCGAGACCTTCGTTCTCGGTGGCGGCGGCAGGTCCCATGTGGTCGGCGAAGCACCACGCACCGACGGTCCGCCGGGTCCGGCGCGGCAGCGCCCGCCGCACCGTCATCCGGCCGACGGTGGCCGTCCGCGATTCGCTGAGCTCGAGCGTCGGGTGCGGCTCCGGCACGTCCGGAGTCGGGGCGTCGGAGGTGTCCGCGGTGGTCACCGGCCCGCTCATGCTGCGTCTCCCGTTACCCTCCCGGCTACAGGACCTGGTTGCCGTACATCTCACCGAGCGGGTCAGCGATGAGCTCCAGCCGCGCGCCGTCCGGGTCGCGGAAGTAGACCGAGACCTCACTGTGCACGACGTGCTCCACCTTGGCTGCCTCCAGCTTGCCGATCAGGTGCTT
Source organism: Frankiaceae bacterium (assembly GCA_035468175.1). Classification (GTDB taxonomy): domain Bacteria; phylum Actinomycetota; class Actinomycetes; order Frankiales; family Frankiaceae; genus JAVEDQ01. The sequence goes on from DATITC010000180.1 coordinate 21,135, forward strand.
CCACCGCTCGAGTTCAACGCTGATCGCCACGTGGTGCAGCCCGCCGAGCACCTCGGCGTACGGGCCGACGTCGAGCCCGGGGAAGTCGAAGAAGGCGAGCAGGTTGCCGTTGCCGATATCGAAGAAAAAGTGCGACGAGCCGGGATAGTCGCGGTTGTCGATCAGCTCGGTGAGCGGGAACTCGAGGACGTCCTGGTAGAAGCGGACGGTTCGCTCCACGTCGCTGCTGATCAGCGCGGTGTGGTGCAGGCCTCGGGCCGACGACGAGGGACGCTCGCCGGCCGGCCGCAGGTGCGTAGCGCGGATCCGGTCCCGGGCGGCCTCGATCGCGGACAGGTCGCGCGGGGGCGCATCACTCGTCATCTCATCTCCTCGGCTCTGGAAGGTCCCATCTTCCTCTGTTGTCCACGCAACGGGAATCGGACGACCGAATGCTGCGCTGACCGCCCAGGGCGAGTGGCCCTGCCCAGGCCGAGGGTGGTCCGCTACTGCAGGTATCCCTCCACCTCGGCCTGCGGGCGCTGGCTCGCGCCCTTCGGGTCCTGACCGGCTTCCCGCCTGGCCTCCTGCTGACGGATCAGGTCCCATGCCTGGTCGATCTCCCGCTCGATCTCGGCGAGCCGGCCGGTGTTGTGCGGGGGTGGTGCGGACCGGAGCTGATGCTGCTCTTCGGTGAGCGAGGCGATCCGGGCGTGCTGGGCATCCGTCATGACCGTGATGCTGGCACGGACGGGCCGGTTGGACCACCGTCCGGCCCCGGCCGACCCCGGGTCCGACGCGGGCTCACTGCGGCGGCGTGAAGGGGGACGGGTACGCAGCCTGCTTCCACCCACAGCGACCACACGTCGCCCCCACGGCTGACGGCGGTGGTGGGAACCATCACCCACCCCGGGCGTTCCGACGGCATTTGCCCGGGTAAAGTGCCTGTTGTTGAAGGGGAGTAGCCCTCCCGCCGGGACGTCGACATGCTGGAGCGCCTTCACCGGCGCTCCCGGCCCCCGGGCCCGCGACGCTGCGGGTGGGCAAGACCTTCGACCCGTCCGGTTCCGTTCCGTTGAACCGTGGGTCGAGGCGTCCCCTTTACGGCGCAGCGCCCCACGGGACGCGAAAGGTCGCTCCCCGTGCTTCACGTCGCCCTCATTCTCGGCTGCGCCGTCGTCATCTACCTGGCCTGTGAATGGTTCGTGAACGCCGTCGAATGGCTTGGCGTGCGGATGAAAGTCGGCGCCATCGCCGTCGGGACGGTCTTGGCGGCCGCGGGCACCGCGCTGCCCGAATCCGTTGTCACCCTGGTGGCCGTCGTGTTCGGCAAGTCCGCCGACAGCGACGACATCGGCGTCGGCGCCGCGCTCGGCGGGCCGCTCGTCGTCGGCACCCTGGCCTACGGAATCACCGGCGCCATGCTGCTCTGGCGGCGCCGGCAACTGCGGCAGCGGCCAGAACTCGTCGCCGCTGCCGGAGTCGGGGACGGCGGCGACGTCCGAACGGTTGACGCCCACACGGGGTCCGCCAGCGGTACCAACAGCGACACCGACGAGCCCGACGTGTTCGCCAGCACCGACACCCGGCGGCTTGCTCGTGATCAGACCTGGTTCCTCGTGATCTTCATTGGCAAGGTCGCCCTCGGTCTCGTCGCCTTTGCCGTGAAGCCGTGGCTCGGCCTGCTGTTCTTCGCCGCATACGGCGTGTACTTCGTCCGGGAACTCGGCGGCGGGGAGGCTGCCTCCCACGAGGGCCTCGAACCCCTGAAGCTGCAGCCCAAGCGGCCGCAACCCACGACGTGGGCGGTGGTCACGCAAACCCTCGCGACGCTGATCGTGATCTTCGGGGCGTCGCAGGTATTTGTGCACCAGCTCGAATGGGCCGGCCCGGCGCTCGGCCTTCCGGCCGTGGTCGTCGCGTTGCTGCTCTCCCCCGTCGCCACCGAGCTGCCGGAGATCCTGAACGCGATCATCTGGGTTCGGCAGGGCAAGGTGCAGCTCGCGCTGGCGAACATCTCCGGCGCGATGATGATCCAGGCGACGATCCCGTCTGGCATCGGTCTGCTGTTCACCAGCTGGCACTTCGACCAGCCGCTGATCCTCGCGGGCGTCGCCACGATGGCGTCGGTGGTCTACCTGCTCCTGCTCATGCGCAGCGGCAAGCTGAACGCCGCCCGGCTCGCCATGTGCAGCGGGTTCTACGTCGCCTTCGCCGTGGCCCTCGCCGTCACGCTCTGACGAGGAATAGCACGGCCGCGGGGTCACCCTCATCAGCCGGCGCCTGCAGCTGGCTTGCCCCTTGCCCCGGTGACTAGGGCGTCGCCGGACGTTGCGACGGCGCTGCCCGAAGCGTGTGCCGATCCTGTGCGTGCCCGTCGTGCCAGTCGAGGATCAGCAGCGTGGCGTCGTCGCCAAGGGCGTGTCCGGTCGCTTCGAGGACCATGTCCGCCAGCTCGCGTGTCGCCTCCCGCGGATGCGACTCGCGGGTCGCGAGCAGCATTGACGGCAGATCGAGCTCGGCGGCGTTGCGTTCGAGCATCCCGTCGGTGACGAACACCAGCCGGTCGCCTGGTTCCAGCCGGAAATCGGTGCTGCGAAAGGTGCTGTCCTCGAACAGGCCGAAGGGCAGGTCCGCCGGGAACTCGAGGACGCTGACGACGCCGCCGCGCAGCAGGTACGGCGGAACGTGCCCGGCGTTCACCACCGTCAAGATGCCGGTCGACAGCTGTAGGCGACCGAGCAGTCCGGTGACGAAGCCCTCCGTCCAAGGCCCCGCCTGATAAGAAACCAGCGCCTCGTTGACCCGCCGGGCCTGCTCCAACAGCGCTACTCCGAGCCGACGAGAGTTGCGCAGACTGCCCACGCAGAGTGTGGCGGCGAGTGAGCTGTTCACGCCGTGGCCCATCGCGTCCGTCATGGACAGGTGCAGCACGTCCCGGCCCAGGCTGTAATCGAAGGTGTCGCCGCCGATGTGGTCGGCCGGCTCGACCCAGCCGGACAATGTCAGGGAGCTCTCCACGCAGGTGAAGGCGGGTGGGAGCAAGCGTCGCTGGATCTCCGCCGACAGCGAGAACGGGATGGCTCGCTGGCCCCATTCGTAGTGATCGGTGTGCAAACGACTCGCGATGACGACGAAGCCGAGCAGGTGCGCCGTGCGGACGATCTCGGCGAGGACGGTCGCCTCGGGCTCGGTGGGCAGGGTCAGCACAAGCACTCCAACGGCCTCCCCGCGGTGGGACACCGGCGCGAACACCGTCCATGGGCCCATGAGTGCCGCCTCGCCCGGCGGCACGAGCTGCACGGCCTGCTGTCGAAGCGCCTGCCCTTCGGGCCCTCCGTCGAGCGGCACGACCGTCTCCGCGTCCTGCGCGTTTCGGTCCCGGTCCTCGTCCAGGCCGGGGAATCGCCCGACGAACTCCTCCGACAGGTCGATATGGGTCAGACGGACCAGCGAACGGCCACTGAGGTCGGCGACGAGAAACCTCACCGAGCTCGCCCCCAACGCCTCGCCAACGTCCCGGGTCGTGGCTTCCACCGCGGAGACGGGGGAGGCGTCCTCCACCGCGTCGAGGGCGTCCAGCAGCGCCAACCGCAGCTTGTCGACGCCGACCACGCCAGGATTGTAGGGAGCCCGGCGACGTCGCACCATTCGGAAGCCGCGTTCGCGACCCTCAGCTGCCAGCATTCGCTCAACCGGCCATGACGGCAGCCCTTCCACCGAATGGGCGCCTCTTCCACATTGGACGCGGTTGCAGCGCGAAGTGCCCTTCTCGCTCGCTCTCGAGATATCTCGCGCGGTCATCCGTCCTCGACCCATCCCCGGGCTGGGTTATCGCTTGGCGAGTGCGGCGCCATCCAAAAGCGGATAAGTCGAACAGCCGCTGGCGCACCTTCCCGCCGCAGCCGAACCGCACCATCCTCGACTCGCCTACACGATCACCGGCGACAGCGGTGGCGGGTCCGGGAATCCGGTGACGTTCACGGCGGCCGGCGCCTGCACCGTCAGCGGCCATCAGGTGACGTTGACCCATACCGGCACCTGCACGCTGACGGCGCACCAGGCGGGTAACGCGACCTATGCGGCACCCGACGTCTCCCGCTCCTTCACCGTCAGCGGGAAGCCTTCACTGCGGATCGCGGACGCGACCACCGTCGAGGGCAACACCGGGACGCACCCGTTGGACTTTCGGTGACGTTGAGCAAGGCCGTCGGCGTTCCGGTGACGGTGCACTGGAACCGCCACCGGTTCGGCGACGACGCCGAGCGACTACGTCACCGGAAACGGCACACTCACCCTCTCGCCCGGTCAGACCACCCGGACGGTCTCGGCAGCGGTAAAGGCCGACCATGTGAAGGAGCCGAACGAGGTCTTCTACCTGCTCCTCAGCAACCCGCACAACGCGACGATCGCCGACCCGAACACCTCCGGCGGCATCCTCAACGACGACTGAGGCCGACGGCTGGCGGCCCCAACGTCCTGTTCTCGGTTTGACGCAGCACCAGCCCGGCTCCCGCACGCCCCGGACCACCCACGGCGCTTCGCGGCCACATACACAGAACCGGGTGCCGGGCGGGCCGAACCCGTCTGCGGCCGCCCACCGGCACCGACGTCGGTCCGGCAACGACAACGGCCCCGTCGGACCCTGTTTTCGGGTCCGGCGGGGCCGTTCTACGTTGAACCAGCGACCATCGGTTAGCTGCTGAACGTGGAGGTGAGGGGACTCGAACCCCTGGCCTCCTCCGTGCGAGGGAGGCGCTCTACCAGGCTGAGCTACACCCCCGTCGAGCAGCTATGAAGCTACCACGCAGGCGGGCTCAGACCGCCCGAGCAGCGGCCAGCTCGGTGGTTGGGCAGTCGTCACTCATGGTCTCTCCCGGTCGGGCCTCGCCGGGTCGTGCCTCGTCGGTCAGGTCGATGAATTCCGGCGCCGGCATCGAACCCGCCGACGTCGCCGGAGCCGCCGCTCGGGCCGGCTCCCGGGTCGCCGTCGACCGACGAGCGTCGGGGGACTCAACGCGGTGCCGGGGTGCGGCAGGACGCCGCTGCGGGTGGGCCGGTGCCGTGGCGCGCTCGCGGACCTTGTGCGACCGGACCTCGTGCGACCGGCCCTCGTGCGACCGGCCCTCGTGCGACCGGCCCTCGTGCGACCGGGACTCATCGGACCGGGAGGAGACGCGCGCCGTCTGCGCCCGGGCCTTCCGGGCCAGCTGCTGCTTGGCGATGCCGCGCAGGTGGCGAAGGTAGCCGATCAGTGCGGCATCGGCGATCAGGTTGAGGAGGATCCACCAACTTCCGAAGACGAAGGCCAGCAGAAGGGTGGCCAGCGCGGTGGCGCCGATCCAGACCAGCCGACGAGTTCGCTGCACGTGCGGGGGCGGCGTCTTCGGGCTCGTCGGGGTGGCCCGACGCGGGACCGAGCGGGTGGTTCGGGTGCTGTCCATCGGGGCCTCCGGTTCGGTCGCGTCGGCGACCTGGGCGGACGTTGCGCTGGCGGTAACGGTGTCGGTGTCGGTGTCGGTGTCGGTGGCCTTCGCCGTCTGCTGCGTCGGCATCTGCTGTGGCGGCATCTGCTGTGGCGGCATCTGCTGCGTCCGGGGCTCATCGATGCGCACGACAGGGAGGGTCTCGGTCTCGGCGTCCAGCACCGCGGTGGCCGGGCCGCCACCCGCGCCGGCGGTGATCGTCGCGCTCCGGGTGATGGCGGTGCGGGGAGCCGCATGAGCGCTGATGCCGGTGCCCGGATGCCGCATGGCGGGAACCGTCGTCCGCGTCGTTGCGCTGCGGCGGGAACCGGAACGGCTGATCACACGGGCGGCTCGACCGAGCTTGTCGCGGGCCAGGGAAGCGTCGCCGGAGCGGCGCCAGTGGATATCACTGCGCCGAACCCACGTCGGGATGAGGACGAACGCCCACACGGCGACGATCCCGAACCAGATGACCGCGCTCATCGCACTCCCCAGGTAACTGCACTCACGGGCAACCTAACGAGGAAGCGCAGGTCAGCAGGGCGATGACGGCGGGCGTGTCGCGATCAATTGCGGTGGAGGGGATGTTTTTCGTCCCACGGCACCGTTCAGCGCGACATTCGGGCCTCTCGCCACCGGCGCACCATGCCCTCCGGCACGTCCTCCTGGGTCACCGCGTAGCCGATGTGGTCCCGGTAGGCGCCGTCGATGGCCAGGTAGCGCTCGTGCAGCCCCTCCGCCCGAAACCCGAGCTTCTCCACGACTCTGCGGCTGGCCGCGTTCTCCGGCCGGACGTTTGCCTCGATCCGGTGCAGACCCACCGCGCCGAAGCAATGGTCGACCCCAAGGGCCAGGGCGGTGGGCATCACGCCCCGACCCGCCACCCGGGAGTCGACCCAGTAGCCGGCGTAGGCGCTGTTGAAGGCACCCCGGACGACGTTGCCGATCGTGAGCTGGCCCGCGAGCCGGCCCTCCACGGTGATGGCGAAAGGTAGGCAGACGCCTTGCCGGGCCTGTCGGCGCAGGCTGCGCAACATCTGGGTGAAGACACCGAGCGACTGCCGCTCGCCCCAGCTCAGCGGGATCGCGGTGATACCGGGCGGGGTGGCCTCCCACGGCGCGAGCCACAGTTCGTTGCGCAGCCGGATCTCGACCCATGCGGCACCGTCACGCAGCCGCAGGGGTCGGAGCCCGACCGGCCCTTCCCGCAGGGTCGCCGGCCACCCGGGAGCGGTCAGCCGTGCTCACCTCCGCCGCGCACCTGGGCCACCGCGTGGCCGAGCACGGGTGCCAGTACCCGTACGCCGTCGCGTACTCCCCCGGTCGAGCCGGGCAGGTTCACGAGGATGCTGCGGCCGGCGGTGCCGGCGAGCCCCCGGCTCAGGATCGACGTCGGGATGCGATCCCGGTCGGCGGCGCGCAGCGTCTCGGCCAGACCCGGCGCCTCCCGCTCGATCACCTGCCGGGTGGCCTCCGGAGTGACGTCCCGCGGGCTGAACCCGGTCCCGCCGGTGGTCACCACGAGGTCGATCCCGTCCGCGACCGCAGCGCGCAGCGCGTCGACGACGGCGTCGGCCTCGTCCGGGACGAGTACGACGTCCCCGACCGCGAACCCCAGTTCGCTCAGCAGCTCGGACAGCAGCGGGCCACCGCGGTCCGGGTAGGTGCCGGCGAACGCGCGGTCGGAGATCGCGATCACCTGGGCCCGCGCTCCCGGCGGCAGGCGGCCGGGCTCGGCGACCGGCTGCATCGGCTGCACCGGCTGCGACAACTCAGCAGTCTCAGCAGTCTCAGCAGCGCGCCGCCAGACGCCCGTCTTGCCGCCGGTCTTCTCCACCACCCGGACGTCGCTCAGCACCGCGGCCGGGTCGACGGCCTTCACCATGTCGTGCAGCGCCAAGCCGGCGACCGCGACGGCGGTGAGCGCCTCCATCTCGACGCCGGTGCGGTCCGCGGTCTTGGTGACGGCGGTGATCTCGACCGCGTCGTCCCCGACGACCAGGTCGACCCGCACCCCGGCCAGCGCGATCGGATGACACAGCGGGATGAGGTCCGGCACCTTCTTGGCACCGAGGATCCCCGCGATGCGGGCGACGCCGAGGGCGTCCCCCTTCGGCACGCCCGCCCCACGAAGGAGGCCGATCACCTCCGGGGAGACGGTGAGCCGGCCCCGGGCGGTGGCGGTGCGGGCGGTGACGACCTTGTCCGCGACGTCGACCATGCGGGCGGCACCCGCCTCGTCGACATGGGTCAGGCGGGGTGCTCCGGCCGCTCCGGACTCGGACGTCACGTGCCTCTCCGTTCCAGTAGCAGAGCGGGCAGCTTCGCACCGACCGGCACGTCGGTCATCTCTTCCGGCACCACCAGCAACGCGTTCGCCGCCGCCATGGCGGCCAGCATGTGCGACCCCTGACCACCCGCGGCGCGCGCGAGCACCCGGCCGTCCGGCTCACGCGCGGCGATGATCCGGAGGAACGACCGCTTGCCCGGCGGCGACCGGAACGCTTCGCTCGTTTCGACCGTGACCTGGGGCCGGAGGACCGCCGGCGCGCCGAGCATCCGCCGCAGCGCCGGGCGGACGAACACCTCGAAGGAGACCAGCGCGCTCACCGGGTTGCCGGGAAGCGTGAAGATCGGCACCTTCTCGGGGCCGAGGGTCCCGAACCCCTGCGGCATCCCGGGCTGCATCGCGACCTTCTCGAAGGCGACCGTGCCGAGCCGACTCAGCACCTCTTTGACCACGTCGTAGGCGCCGACGCTGACACCGCCGGTGGTGAGCAGCAGATCGGCCCGGATGAGGTGATCCTCCAGGGTCTCGAGCAACACCGTCGGGTCGTCCGGCACCATCCCGACGCGGTACGCCATCGCCCCGGACTCACGGCAGGCCGCCATCAGCATGTGGCTGTTGGAGTCCGGGATCTGCCCGTACCCGAGCGGGTCCCCGGTCTCGACCAGCTCCGAGCCGGTGGACACGACCACCACCCGCGGCCGGGGTCGGCAGGAGATGGCGGACCGGTTCGTCGCGGCGATCAGCGCGATCTGCGCGGCCCCCAGGAACGTGCCGGCCGACAGCAGCGTCGTGCCCACCGGCGCCTCCTCACCGGCCCGGCGAATGTGCTGACCGAGCACCGGCGCCCCACGAATGCTCACCGCCGACACGCCGCCGTCGGTCCACTCCACCGGGACGACGGCGTCCGCGCCGGGCGGGAGCGGTGCTCCGGTCATGATCCGGGCGCAGAACCCGGGTCGGATGCTCAACCCACCGCGGTAGCCGGCGGCGATGTCCCCGATCACCGGCAGGTGCACCGGCGCGGTGTCGGTGGCCGAGGCGACGTCGGCGAGCCGGACCGCGTACCCGTCCATCGCCGAGTTGTCGAAGCCGGGCAGCGGAGCAGCGGCGAGGACGTCCTCAGCGAGGACGCAGCCGTGCGCGTCGTTCAGCGGCAACGGGAGCGGCGGAAGCGGCGCTACGGTGCGCAGCACCTCCTGCACGTGCTGGTCGACGTTCTTCATCGCGTCCTTCGCACCACGAGATGTCGCAGCGAGCGCTACGCGTTCGGGCTGCCCGCGGCCGAACTGTTCGGGCCGCCCGCGGCCGAACTATTCGGGCCGCCCGCGGCCACGTACCCCTGCAGCCACTCCCAGAAATCCGGACCCAGATCCTCCCGCTCGCAGCCGAGCTTGACGATTGTTTTCAGGTAGTCGCCGCGGTCCCCGGTGTCGTAGCGGCGGCCGTCGAACACCACGCCGTGCACCGGCTCGGACTCGGCGAGCGTCTTGATCGCGTCGGTCAGCTGGATCTCGCCGCCGCGGCCCGGCTGAGTGTTGCGCAGGACCTCGAAGATGGTGGGCGAGAGCACGTAGCGGCCGATGACGGCGAGGTTGCTCGGCGCTTCCTCCGGCGGCGGCTTCTCGACCAGGTCCCGGACCCGCTTGACGGCGAACTGCCCATGCGCCTCGGCGTCCTCGACGGTGGCGACGCCGTAGAGCGACACCGACTCGGGTGGCACCTCCATCAGCGCGATCACACTGCCGCCGTGGGCCTGCTGCTCGGCGAGCATCGTCTCGAGCAGCGGGTCGCGCTCATCGACCACGTCGTCGCCGAGAAGGACCGCGAACGGCTCGTTTCCGACGTGCTCCGCGGCGACGAGCACCGCGTGGCCCAGCCCCTTCGCCTCGCCCTGCCGGACGAAGTGCACCTTCGCTAGTTCGCTGGACGACGTGACCCGGGCGAGCCGTTCGGCGTCACCCTTCGTCTCCAGGGCGGCCTCGATCTCCGGCACCCGGTCGAAGTGGTCCTCGATGGCGCTCTTGCTCCGCGCGGTGATCATGAGGATGTCGTCAAGTCCGACCCGGGCGGCTTCCTCGACGATGTACTCGAGCGCCGGCTTGTCGACCACCGGGAGCAACTCCTTCGGCACCGCCTTGGTGGCAGGCAGGAAGCGAGTGCCGAGCCCGGCAGCGGGGATGACCGCCTTGGTCACACGAGTCGAGGCCATGCCGAGAACCTTAGCCGTGATCGCCCCGACCTCCGGGAACACGCGGCGCCGTCGCGACCTCCCATGCACCATGGGCGGGTGCCGAACGACGCGCCCGACGCCGACAGCCGGTCCCAGAAGGCGCTCCTGCGCTCGACCCTGCTGCAGGCACGCGCGGAGCGGCTGGCCGAACCGCACGAGACCGAACTCCGGACCTCGGCGCTGCTCGCGCTGACCTCAAGTGCTTCGACCGTGGCGGCCTACTGCTCGTTCGGCACCGAACCGTCCACGGATCCGGTGCTGCGGAGCTGGCTGGATCGGGGTACCCGGGTGCTGCTTCCGGTGGTGCTGGCCGACCGCGACCTCGAGTTCCGTGTCTACGACGGACGCCTCGTCTCGGGCCGCCTCGGGATGGCGTGCCCGCCGCCGTCGGCCCCGATCGTCGACGTCGCCGAGGCGTCCGTCGTCGTCGTGCCGGCGCTGGCCTGCGACCGCACCGGCCGGCGGATCGGCCGCGGCGGCGGTTCCTACGACCGGGTGCTGCCCCGGGTCGCTTCCGACGCGCTCACGGTCGCCCTGCTCTACCCCGAGGAGTTGTTGCCCTCGGTTCCGGTGGAGGACCACGACCAGCGGGTGCGGGCGGTGCTGGCGGGCGAGCAGGTGGTCCGCTGCGACTGAGCGCGCGGGCAGGAGGTCCGGCTCAATCGTCAGCAGACGACGCCGGTGCTCTGCCCCTTCGATTCCCGGTCGTGCACCAGCGGCGCGAGCAGCGTTTCGCTGAGCTCCCGCAGCTGCGCGACCTGCTCGGGCGTCAGCGGGTCGAACACGTGCGAGCGCACCCCCTCGACGTGGGTTGGTGCGGCCGAGGCCAGCGCCGCGAACCCCGCATCGGTGAGCACCGCGAGCTGTCCGCGGCGGTCGGTCGGACAGCTCCGCCGTTCCACCCAGCCGGACTCTTCGAGCCGGGAAACGGCGTGCGAGAGCCGGCTGCGGGACGACAGGGTCGAGTCGGCGAGCTGGCTCATCCGCAGGGTGCGTTCAGGTGACTCGGACAGGCGCACCAAGATCTCGTAGTACGCATGCGGGATCTTCTCGTCCCGCTGAAGCTCACGGTCCAGCTGATCGAACAGCAGCTGCGTCGCGGACAAGAAGGCGCGCCACGTGCGCTGCTCCTCCTCGTCAAGCCATCGGGTCATGCTGACATCCTACCGGAATCTGTTGAAGTCTCAACTTGTTCTGCGTACTGTCCACGCGTCGGGTGAACACACCCGCCCCCGAACGTCGCCAGCCCCGGAGTCGGCCATGCCCATCCACCGCCTGAACCACGCCGTTCTGTACGTCCGTGACGTGCGGCGCAGTGTCGATTTCTACCGCGACGTCCTCGGGTTCGCCCCCGTGTCGATGCTCCCGGACGGGTTCTCCGGAGCGGCCTTCCTGCGCGCCCCCGGTTCGACCAACGACCACGACCTCGGCCTGTTCGAGATCGGCGCCTCGGCAGCCGCGTCACCGGCCGGCCGCACCGCGGTCGGGCTGTATCACCTGGCGTGGGAGGTCGACACCCTGACCGACCTGGAGCGGATCGCGGTCGCGCTCTCCGAGGCCGGCGGGCTGGTCGGCGCCTCCGACCATGGCACCACGAAGAGCTTGTACGGCAAGGACCCTGACGGCCTGGAGTTCGAGGTGGTCTGGCTGATCCCGGCCGACCTGCTCGACGACGCCGCGCTGGCCGCCCGCACCCGGATCGGACCGCTGGACCTCGAGAAGGAGAAGGCGCGGTACGGCGCCGAGACGCCCGGCGGTATCGGGATCTCGCGGGTCGCCGCCTCCGTGTGACGGCCCGGGTGCCGATGGGATGCAAACGGCACTCGACAGCGTTCCTTATGATTGGCAGTCAAGAGCGCCGAGTGCTACTTGCCTTCGCAAAGGGCCCGGCGACGTCATCGGAGGAACTGTGCCGACCTATCAGTATTTGTGCACCGCCTGCGGGCAGGACCTCGAAGCAGTGCAGGGCTTCACCGATGCCGCACTGACGGACTGTCCTACCTGCTCCGGACGGCTGCGCAAGAAGTTCGGCGCGGTCGGCGTCGTGTTCAAGGGCTCCGGCTTCTACCGGAACGACAGCCGCGCCGCGGCCGGCTCGAGCAGTGCCGCAGCGACGGCCGAGAAGTCGTCGGAGAAGTCGTCCGGCGAGGGCTCGTCGTCGGAGAAGTCCACCGACAAGCCGGCGGCGGAGAAGAAGGCCGACTCCGGCAGCTCGGAGAAGTCGACCCCGAAGAAGGACAGCTCGTCCAGCTCGGCCAGTTCGTCCAGCACTGCTGCCTGACGGCGTGACAGCATGCGGCGCGTGCCGCCGAGCCTGCTGACCCACGTTCCCTATCCGGTCTGGGGCTGGGGCGACCCGGCGCAGGCCCCGACCGCCGAGGAACTGAGCGCCCTCCGACCGACGGTCGCCACATCGCTCGGCTTCCCCCTCAATAAGCCGCAGTGGGGCGGGCTCGCCGACCCGTCCGCTCCCCGGGTTCAGCTGCCTCCGACGCTGCTGGCGCTGGGGAGCGCCGATCCCGTCGACCGGGCCCGGCACGCGATCGGCCGCTCCTACCTCGATCTGATCCGTGGGCTCTCCGGCGACGTCGGCCCGGTCCCCGACCTGGTCGTCCGCCCTCGGACGCCCGGCGACGTCGAAGCCGTCCTGTCCTGGGCCACCGAGCAGCGCGTCGCGGTCGTTCCGTTCGGTGGCGGCACCTCGGTGGTCGGCGGGGTCGGGCCGGTCCCGACAGCGGAGACGCAGCCGCTGGTCTCCCTCGACCTCGGTCGCCTGTCCGGACTGCTCGAACTCGACCGGACGAGCCGGGCCGCCCGGATCGCGGCCGGGACCCTGGGCCCCGCCGCGGACGCCGCGCTGAAGCCCGCCGGGCTGAGTCTGCGGTTCTTCCCCCAGTCCTATGAACGCTCGAGCGTCGGCGGATGGATCGCCACCCGCGCGGCGGGCCACTACGCCACCCGGCTGCAGCACATCGACGACCTCGTGGAGTCCGTCCGCGCCTGCACCCCCGTCGGCTGGTGGGAGTCCCGCCGCCTTCCCGGAAGCGGCGCCGGGCCGAGTCCCGACCGGCTGCTGCTCGGCAGCGAAGGCAGCCTCGGCGTCGTCACCGAAGCCTGGCTCCGGGTGCAGGACCGTCCGCAGCACCGCGCTGGCGCCAGCTTCGTCGCGCCGTCCTTCCCGGCCGGGGCCGACGCGGTCCGGAGGCTGGTCCAGGCCGGGCTCGCCCCCGCGACGTGCCGCCTGATCGACGGGGTCGAAGCCGCGACGACGGGCAGCCTCCCCGCCGGGACCTCCGAGGCGCTGCTGGTGCTCGGCGCGGAGTCGGCCGTCGCACCCGTCGAGGGCGAGGTCGCCGCAGCCGCGGCCCTACTCGCCGACGCAAGCCTGCAGCGGCTCCCGGACCGGGACGGCAGCGCGGCGGGCGACGCCTGGCGCGGCTCGTTCAAGGCGGCGCCCCTGCTGCGTGAACGGCTGGTCCTGCTCGGGGTGCTGGTCGAGACGTTCGAGACGGCCGTGACCTGGGACCGCTTCGAGCACCTGCACCGGTCGGTGACCTCGGCGGTGGAGTCGGCTCTCGCAGCCATCTGCGGCGGTGGCCGGGTCACCTGCCGGCTCACCCACGTCTACCCGGACGGCTGTGCGCCGTACTTCACGGTGCTCGCGCCCGCCCGCCCCGGCTCCGAACGGGCGCAGTGGAACGAGATCAAGGCCGCGGCCTCGGAGGCCATCCTCGCTGCCGGCGGCACGATCACCCATCACCACGCCGTCGGCCGGGATCACGGTCCCTGGTACGCCCGGCAACGACCCGACGTGTTCGCCGATGCGCTTCGCGCGGTGAAGCGTTCCGTCGATCCGGCCGGGGTGCTCAACCCGGGCCTCGCCGTGGGCGCACCGGAATGAGCAGCCCGTGGGCCGCAGTGATATGCACGTCCGCGTGATCCGGCTGTCGCGTCTCGCGACCCTCCCCGCCCTCGCCCTGATGGCGGTCGGCTGCAGCACCGGCCCGACCAGCCCGCCGCCGCCGTCGGCCGCCGCGTCCGTGCCGGCGAGCGCCGCCCCCCGCGCCGACACCGGCTTCCCGACCGGGAGCGACGGTCCCGCCCTCGAGGCCGCCCGCTCGTTCGTCGAGAAGGTCACCAGCTACGACCACACGAAGCTCGCCGATCAGCGCAAGGCGGTGCTGCCGCTCACCGTG
>DATITC010000181.1:0-4949 GCA_035468175.1 Frankiaceae bacterium
GAACCCGATCGGCGACGGCCATCTGCTGCGACGGCGAGGCGCTCGCGGCGTCACCGCTGCCGCCGTAGGCCTGCCAGGTCGACGAGGAGAACTGAAGACCGCCCTTGTAACTGTTACCGGTGTTGGCGTTCCAGTTCCCGCCCGACTCGCACTGAGCCACCTTGTTCCAGTCCAGGCTGGAAGCCGACGCGGAGCCGGTGGTGGCGGCGATCAGGCCGGTGGAACCGGCGGCGAGGGCGAGCGCAACTGCGCCGGCCCGCTTGGTGGTGTGAAAGCGTGTGGAAGTCATGTGGAATTACCCCTCCGACGCCTTCGAGGTGAGCTGTCGGGTTCGGGCCGGAGGTATTTGGCCCGGCCGCTCGGATCACTCCGAGTCGGCTTCACCCCAAGGCCGCACACGGATGCACGGCCACTTCATGGGTCCCCCGCTCCTGCCAAACGGGTTGTGGTACCGCAATGGTCCGGTGGCAGGATTCGGCGTCCCGGACCGCGGGCAACCGCTTGTTCTGCGATTGCGTTGGCGACGTTATCGAACGACCGGCCAAAGTGCTAGCCACCAGCTAGCGTTTCGTGCGTGACAAGACGCACCCTTCCGGGGGGATGAAAACCGGTCCGCGGTGGGTAGCGCCCCCGGGTTCTGGTCAGCCGGTGCCCAGGGTGGTGCCGGTGGCGCGCAGCGCTTCGCACGCCTCGATGACGCGGGCGGCCATGCCGGCCTCCGCCGTCCTGCCGTAGCTGCGCGGGTCGTAGACCTTCTTGTCCCCGACGTTGCCGTCGACCTTGAGCACCCCGTCGTAATTGCGGAACATGTGCTCGGCGATCGACCGGGTGTACGCGTACTGGGTGTCGGTGTCGACGTTCATCTTCACGACCCCGTAGTCGAGGGTCTCCCGGATCTCGTCGAGTTCCGAGCCCGAACCGCCGTGAAAGACCAGGTCGAACGGCCGCTCCTTGCCGAGCTTCTCGCCGACGTACTCCTGACCCTCCTTGAGGATGCCGGGCCGCAGTTTGACGCTGCCCGGCTTGTAGACACCGTGCACGTTGCCGAACACCGCGGCCAGCAGGTAGCGCCCGTTCTCACCGGTGCCGAGGACCTCGGCGACGCGCTCCATGTCCTTCGGCGAGGTGTACATCTTCTCGTTTTTCTCGTTGGAGACGCCGTCCTCCTCGCCGCCGACGACGCCGATCTCCATCTCAAGGATGATCTTCGCTCGGACGCACGCCTGCAGGAGCTCGTCGGCGATCTTGATGTTCTCTTCGAGCTCGGTGGCCGACCCGTCCCACATGTGGGACTGGAAGAGCGGGTTGCGCCCCTCCTTCTCCACCCGCTCCTGGCTGATCGCGATCAATGGGCGGACGTAGGAGTCGAGCTTGTCCTTCGGGCAGTGGTCGGTGTGCAGCGCGATGTTCACCGGGTAGTTGCGGGCGACGTGGTGCGCGTACTCGGCCAGCGCCTGGGCGCCGGACACCATGTCCTTGATGGTGGCCCCGGACAGGAACTCGGCGCCTCCGGTGGAGATCTGGACGATGCCGTCGCTCTCGGCCTCCGCGAAGCCGCGGAGCGCTGCGTTCAGCGTCTGGGAGCTGGTCACGTTGATCGCCGGGTAGGCGTGGCGCCCCTCCTTCGCCCTATTGATCATCTCGGCGTAGGTGTCCGGGCTAGCGATCGGCATCTCAGGCTCCTTCAGCTCGCGAAATTGCTCGGAAGTCTGCCAGACCCCGCTCCACGTTGGACCACATCGAGCCAGGCGGGGGCAGATCAGCGCACGCGGCTGCGCCTCAATCGTGGGGGAGGACGATGGAGCGCGAGATGTCGTCCTCGACCGCGTCCTGGGCCTTGCGGGCGGCGATCAGGACCGGGTCCCAGACCGGGCTGAAGGGCGGCGCGTAGGACAGGTCCATCCCGAGGATCTCGTCGACGGCCATCCCGTTCCAGATCGTCACGGCGAGCACATCGATGCGCTTGCCCGCCCCGTCCTTCCCGACGATCTGAGCCCCCAGCAGGCGCCCGGAGCGCCGCTCGGCGATCATCTTGAGGCGGATGGGCTGTGCAGCCGGGTAGTAGCCGGCCCGGGTGGTCGAGTCGACGACGGCCGACACGTATTCGTAGCCCGCCTCGCTCGCCTCCTTCTCAGACAGCCCGGTGCGAGCCACCTCCAATTCGCAGACCTTCGTGATCGCGGTGCCGATGACGCCGGGGAAGGTGGCGTAGCCGCCGCCGAGGTTGATCCCGCACACCCGGCCCTGCTTGTTGGCGTGGGTACCGAGCGCGACGACCTTGTGCACCCCGGAGAGGCGGTGCATCGACTCGACGCAGTCGCCGGCTGCCCACACCCCCTCGACCTTCGTGCGCATCCGCTGGTCGACCGCGATGCCGCCGCTGGTGCCCAGCGGGACGCCGGCGGTTTTGGCGAGCGCGACGTTCGGCCGGACGCCGAGCCCCAGCACCACGAGGTCGGCCGGAAGGGAGCGGCCGCTCGTCGTGTGCACCGCGCAGACCCGCCCGTCCCGGTCGGTCTCGATGCGGTCGGCGCCGTCACCGAGGATGAGGTCGATGCCGAGGCCGCGCACCGCGTCGGCGAGGAAGTGCCCGACGTCGGGGTCGAAGGTGCCGATCGGAGTCTCGGACAGGTCGCAGACCGTCACGTGGAAGCCGCGGCTCGTCGTCGCCTCGGCGATCTCCAACCCGATGTAGCCGCCGCCGACCACGACCACGTTGTGCACGTCGCCGGACTCGAGCTCGGTGCGGAGCGCCTCGCCGTCGGCCAGGGTCTGCACACCGTAGACGCCGTCGGCGTCGATGCCGTCGATCGGCGGCCGCATGGGCACGCTGCCCGTTGCGATCACGAGCTGGTCGAACGGTTCGTCGTAGGTGCGACGGTTCTCGAGGTCCCGGACCCGCACCGTGTGCCGCTCGAGGTCGATCGACTCCACGTCGCTCCGGGTGCGCACGTCGATGTCCTGCTTGGTCCGGAACTCCTCCGGGGTGCGCGAGACCAGCTTGTCCATCGACTCGACGTCGTTGCCGATCCAGTACGGGATGCCGCAGGCGCTGTAGGACGTGTACGAGCCGCGCTCGAAGGCGACGATGGACAGGTCGTCCGCGCCCCGGCGTTTCCGGGCCTGGGAGGCGGCGCTCATCCCGGCTGCGTCGCCCCCGATGACAACCAGACGCTCGCTCATGACCGAACCGTAGCCCCGGGAAGTGCGGCATGTCGGCCATCCCGGAAGCCCTGCCGGGGCCGCCGGAGCGCTGCACAGCTGGCGCACCTACCCTGGGTGGGTGCACCTCCCGTCCTGGATCGAGCCCGCGCACCTGATTAGCACCTACGGCACGATCGGTCTGATCGTCGTCATCTTCGCCGAGACCGGTCTGCTGATCGGGTTCTTCCTGCCCGGAGACTCGCTGCTGGTGCTGGCCGGTGCCTACTCCGCGACGAAGGCCGGGACCGGTGAGCCGCACCTGAACCTGGTGACCGTCCTCATCGGGGTCGCGATCGCCGCGATGGTCGGCGCACAGACGGGTTACGCGATCGGCCGCTTCGGTGGCCCGAGGCTGTTCGACCGTCCACGATCGCGGGTCTTCAACCCGAAGAACGTCGACAAGGCGCACGAGGTGCTCCAGCACTACGGCGAGGGCAAGGCGATCGTGCTCGCCCGCTTCATCCCGATCGTCCGAACGTTCATGAACCCGGTCTGCGGAGCCGCCAGGGTCCCGGTGCGGACGTTCACCTTGTGGAAGGTGGTCGGTGGGCTGACCTGGTCGATCGGCGTGACGCTGATCGGCTTCGTCGTCGGGAAGTCAATCAAGATCGACAAATACGTCATCCCCGGGACGATCGTCATCGTGCTGCTGTCGGTCATTCCGATCGCCCTGGAGGCACGGAAGTCCAAGCAGCGCAAGGTCGCCGCCGAGGCAGCCAGCACGGTCAGGTAGGCCCGTCCGGGCCATCCTCGCGGGACTCGTCCGCCGGCAGGTCTTCGGGGTGCTGGCGGCCGAGACAGGGGCTCACCCGGTCAGCGACGGCGCCGTGCGCCCTCGCCCTCGTCGTCGACGGCGTACGGGTCGTCGTAGTCCTCGACCTCGATCTCATCGACCGGATTCGGCTGGCCCCCGGTGCCGAGGTCCTGCCGCAACCTGTCGAGGTTCATGTCAGGCGACGAATACTTCAGCTCACGCGCGACTTTCGTCTGCTTGGCTTTCGCCCGGCCTCGCCCCATGGCGCAACCCCTCGACGGTCTCCACGGGGACCTGCCCCGGCTCATCAGTCCTATTGCCACACTACCGCGGTACGCCCAGCGCGATGGCTTTCGTCGCCATCCCCTGCCGGTCTTCGTAACGCGATCTGGCTCATGTCAGCCACGGCGTCGACCCGAGACTAAGCGATTTCCTCCTCGAGTGAGATGGCGCCGCGAACTTCCTCCGTTCTGCGGCACATCGCGGGCGAGCGCAGCGGCGGTCCAGCGCCTGCGTTCGCCGCCTTGGCGGTGCGTCGGCCTCCTGCTTGGGCGCCCACGGTCGATCACCCCGCGCCGGTGATCCACTTCGCCCGGTGACCGTCGGTGGGCGAGAACGGCGGCTGGGTGATCTTCGGTGGGCGAGAACGGCGGGTGGGTGATCTCCGGTCGGCGAGAACGGTGCGGGATGCGGGCTGCGGGGGCCCCGAATGTGCGTCCGTCCCCGCCCACGGCAGGTCCACTTCGCCCGGTGATCTGCGGTGGGCGGGATCGGCAGCCTGGTGATCTCCGGTGGGCGAGAACGGTGCGGGATGCGGGCTCCCGGGGCCCCGAATGCGCGTCCGTCTCCGCCCACGGCAGGTCCACTTCGCCCGGTGATCTCCGGTGGGCGGGATCGGCAGCCCGATGATCTCCGGTGGGCGAGAACGGTGCGGGATGCGGGCTCCCGGGGCCCCGACTTCGCGTCCGTCTCCGCCCACGGCAGGTCCACT
>DATITC010000182.1:0-3836 GCA_035468175.1 Frankiaceae bacterium
TCGGATCAGCCGTCGGCGGCCTTGATGCGGTCGGAGACCGCGGTGAGCTGCCGCTCGATCGAGCTGCGCTGGTCGACGTCGCTGATGGTGGAGATCAGCACGACGACGGTCCCCTTCCGCATGTAGCCCCAGCTGAGGTAGACGCTGCCCTTGATCTCGTTGACGTAGATGCCTTGGTCGCCGACGGCGAAGTTCGGGTCGTTGGCGCTGATCGAGACCGGCCGGCCACCGTCGACGTAGTTCTTGCAGCCGGCGATCTGGCTCTTGAGCCGCGCGAAGAACGACGTCGCCCGGGTGACGTCCGGCGACACCGAGACGCGCTGGTCGGTGTAGTTGGAGTTGTTGTCCTTGTAGTCGTAGCCGGTCTTGCGACCACCGTCAGGGAAGTCCTGGATTTTGATGTTGCACGGCATCAACAGCCCCGGTGGCTCCTCCGAGCTGTCGAGCGTCGAGCCGGGGACGTCAGCGGGCTGCAGCGCGGCCGCTCGGGTGAGCGCGTCGATCTCCTCTGCCGACCGGGTCCGGTTCGGGTCCTTGGCCACCACGACCGGGCTGCGGGTCGGCGCGGGCTTGCTGCCACCACTTCCGGCGACCAGCACGACCACGAGAATGGTCACCAGGGCGAGCACTCCGCCACCGACCAGAGCGGGGATGAGCCACGGTTTGCGTCCGGACGGCCGGGACGGGCCGGGCCCAGTCGGAGCCGGGTAGGACGGCGGACCGAAGCCGCCACCCTGCTGCTGCGGCGGGTACGGCCCCGGGGGGTAGCCACCCGGGCCCGGCGGAGGCGTGTAGCCGACTGCAGTCGGCTGCGAGTACGGCGGCGGGGTCTGGTTCGTCGGCGGTGGTGTCCACGGTCCTCGCGGCGCGAACGGGGCGGGAGGTGGCCCCGCGGACATCGGAGCGGACGGCGGGGGCGGGCTGGAGGGGGGCGGGCTGGACGGCGTCTGGTGGTACGGCGGCTGGTTCGACGCCGGCTGGTGGTACGGCGGAGGCGGCGGCCCGGACGGCTTGCTGAAGTTCGGCGGCGCACTCGCGGCCACCGACCCGGCACTGGCACCCGCTCCGGTCCAGCCGCCGGACGAGCCGGACGAGCCGGACGAGCCGGTCGGGCCGGACGCCGGCACGCCGGTCGGGCCGGTCCCGCTGTCGGTGTCGTGACGCGGGAACTGCAGCCCCGACGGCAAGCTCCAGTCCCGCTGCAGCACGCTGGTCACGCTCGACCCGGTACTGCCCCGGACGTCACCCGTGACCGCGCCGACATCCAGCAGCGCCTCGAGCAGCGCCCGGGCGGACGGACGTTGAGCCGGGTCCTGAGCTGTCGCCTGGCGCACGAGATCGTGCAGCGCGGGGTGCAACTTGTCGAAGTCGATCGTCGGGCCCTGGTTCAGCACCCGGTAGAACAGCGCCTCTGCCGTCCCGGTGCCGAACGGCTGCTCGCCGCCGGCCGCATAGGCGAGGACGCAGCCCCACGCGAAGATGTCGGATGCGGCGGACGCCCGCCCCGTCGTGATCTGCTCGGGGCTGAGCCAGCCCGGTGACCCGACCATCAGACCGCTGCGGGTGATCGGCGCCGCGTCGGCGGCGGCGGCGATGCCGAAGTCGATCACCTTGGGGCCGGTGACGGCACAGAGGACGTTCGACGGCTTGAGGTCGCGGTGGACGACGTCCTCGTCGTGGATGGACTTCAGCCCCTCGGCGAGTCCGACGGCCAGCGCCAGCTGCTTGGTGGGCGGCAACGGCCCACCGGCTTCGATCAGCTCGGTCAGCGACGGCCCGTCGACGTACTCGGTCGCCATCCACGGCTGCTCGGCCTCGGTGTCGAAGTCGAGAAGGCGCACGGTGCAAACGCCGGAGACGCGGAAGGAGGCCTGCACCTCACGACGGAACCGCGCGCGGAAGTGCGGATCGTCGCCGAGCTCGGGTCGTACCAGCTTGAGGGCGACCGTGCCGCGGGGGCCTTCGGCGAGGTACACCATGCCCATGCCGCCGCCACCGATGCGCCCCTGAACCTCGTACCGACCCACGTGCGTCGGGTCGCCGGAGCGCAGCCGGCTCACCATGGTCGATCCCCGCCTTCTGTTCCGGCTCGTTCCCGCCACATAACTCCGGCACCACTCGGGCACCGGCCAGAAGAACCGTAAACGCCCGAGCGCGTCCACGCGGGGACGTCGAGCGAATTGATCGCGACGGTAAGACGTCCGTTCGATCAGACGGCGCGGGTTTCCGACCGCGACCGCGGCATGGTCCGCAGGACCAGGACGGTTTCGAGGGCGGCCAGGACCGCCTCGCGGCCCTTGTCCTCCGCCGCATCGCCGACGCCGGACCGGGCCCAGGCCTGCTCTTCGGTGTCGCACGTCAGCAGGCCGAAGCCAACCGGCTTGCCGGAGTCGAGGGCCACGCGGGTGAGCCCGTCGGTCGCGGCACTGCAGACGTACTCGAAGTGGGGGGTGCCGCCCCGGAGCACGAGACCCAGCGCGACCACGGCGTCACACGTCCGGGCCAGCACCTGTGCGGCGAGCGGCAACTCGAAGGCACCTGGCACCCGGAGGACCCGGGGGTCGTCGACGCCGCACTCGGCCAACGTCGCCACCGCCCGGTCGAGCAGCGCGGTAGTGATCCCCTCGTGCCACTGCGTCGCCACCACGCCGACGGTCAGCCCGCGACCGTCGACGGGACCGGTGTCCGGGGCGCCCTTGCCACTCACGCCGTCTCCCGGTCATTGGCGTCATCGGTCGGGTGCGGGGTGTCCGCGCTCGCCTCCGTGTCGACCTCCGTGAGGCTGTCGAGCAGCGGCGGGAGCCCGGGCAGGTCGTGCCCGAACCGGTCCCGCTTGGTGGTGAGGTAGCGGAGGTTCTCGGGGGTCGCGCGCACCGGCAGCGGCACCCGTCCGACGATCTCGAGCCCGTAGCCCTCGAGGCCGGCCCGCTTGGTGGGGTTGTTGCTGAGCAGCCGCATCGTCCGCACCCCCAGGTCGACCAGGATCTGGGCGCCGGTGCCGTAGTCGCGGGCATCCGCCGGCAGCCCAAGCTGCAGGTTCGCGTCGAGCGTGTCGGCGCCGTCGTCCTGCAGCTGGTAGGCCTGCAGCTTGTGCATGATGCCGATGCCGCGTCCCTCGTGGCCGCGGACGTAGAGCACGACCCCGCGGCCCTCTTTGCCGACCGCTTCGACCGCGGCGTCCAGCTGGGGCCCGCAGTCGCACCGCAGCGAGCCGAAGATGTCGCCGGTCAAGCACTCGGAGTGCACGCGGACGAGCACGTCCTGCCCGTCCCCCAGGTCGCCGGCGACGAGCGCGAGGTGTTCGCGTCCGTCCAGCAAGCTGCGGTAGCCCACCGCGCGGAACTCGCCGTGCGCTGTCGGGATCCGCGCCTCGGCGACGGCGGTGACCTGGCTCTCGGTCCGGCGCCGATACTTCACAAGGTCGGCGATCGAGATCAGCGTCAGGTCGTGCTCGCGGCAGAACTCCACGAGCTCGGGCAACCGCGCCATGCTGCCGTCGTGGCTGGTCACCTCGGCGACCGCGGCGGCGGGACGCAGGCCGGCCAGCTGGGCCAGGTCGACGCCGGCCTCGGTGTGGCCGGTCCGGCGCAGCACCCCGCCCTCGGCGGCGCGGAGCGGGAAGACGTGGCCCGGCCGGGCGAGGTCGTCGGCGGTGGTGCTGGGTTGGGACAGCAGTCGGATGGTGTGGGCCCGGTCGGCGGCGCTGATGTCGGTCGTGACGCCTTCCCGCGCGTCGACGCTGACCGTGTACGCCGTGCCCTTGCGGTCCTGGTTGACGTGATACATCGGCGGCAGCTCGAGGCGGTCGCAGTCCTCCCCCGCCAGCGGGACGCAGA
>DATITC010000183.1:0-18878 GCA_035468175.1 Frankiaceae bacterium
TACGGCCAGCCGCAGGGCTACGAGCAGCAGCAGCAGGGCTATGGGCAGCAGCCGGCGTACGGCCAGCAGCAGGGCTACGGCCAGCAGCAGCCGGCGTACGGCCAGCAGCCCCAGGGCTACGAGCATCCGCAGCCGGGCTACGGCCAGCCGCAGGGCTACGGCCAGCCGCAGGGCTACGAGCAGCAGCAGCAGGGCTATGGGCAGCAGCCGGCGTACGGGCAGCAGCAGGGCTACGGCCAGCAGCCGCCGGCGTACGGCCAGCCGCAGGGCTATGGGCAGCAGCCGGCGTACGGGCAGCAGCAGGCGTACGGGCAGCAGCAGGGCTACGGCCAGCAGCCCCAGGGCTACGGCCAGCCCGGTTTCGGTCAGCCGCCGGGTGGTGCGGTCCGGCGACCGGGATCGGTGACCGCGGCTGCGGTCATCTACTTCATCTACGCGGGCTTCGCCTACATCGCGGCGGTCGTCTTCCTCATCCTCGGGATCGCCGGAGGCAGCGCACTGAACAACGCCTTCGGCAGCGAGTCCGGCGGGGCGCTCGCCGCCATCGGCATCGGCATCGCGCTCGTCATCGGCGCGATCGGCACCCTAGCGCTGTTCATCGGCCTCCATCTCCTGCGTGGCAAGCCGTGGGCTCGCGTCACGGCGCTCGTCTTCGCCGCGCTGGGCGTTCTGGGAGCACTCAGCAACTTCGCGAACAATTCGGCGGGCTCAGGCATCGTCGGGCTCGCTCTGGCTGTCGCGGTCATCCTGTGCCTCACGCTGGGTGAGGCGCCGTCGTTCTTCCGGAGCCGCCCGAACTACTGAGCAGCCCACCGTCCGCGGCAGAGCCAGGGGTCGTCCTGGCCACCTGACGCTCTGCCGCAACGGGGGACGCGGGCGGGCGGTCAGGCCAGACTTGCGGCGATGCTCGCGGCAACAGCTCCCGGGTCGGTCGCGCTGGTGATCGGACGGCCGATTACCAGCAGGTTCGCGCCGTCAGCGAGGGCCTGCTCCGGCGTGGCGACCCGAGCCTGATCCTGTGTCGCCGAGCCGGCGGGCCGCACACCCGGAGTGATCAACGTGATGCCCGGGCCGACCTCGGCGCGCACCGCCGCGACCTCCCGCGGACTGCACACGAGCGCCCGCGCGCCCGCCCCGACGCTCAGCGCAGCCAGGCGTCGCACCGCGTCCAACGACGGACCGGCGAGCCCGATGCCGCCGAGGTCCGCGTCGCTGAGCGAGGTCAGCACGGTCACCGCGGTGATGGCCACCTCGGGAGCCGCCTCGACTGCGGCGCGCACCATCGCTGGTCCACCGGCGGCGTGCACGGTCAGATACATCGGCTTGAGCTGCGCCACCGCGCGGGCCGCGCCGGCCACCGTCGCGGGGATGTCGTGCAGCTTGAGGTCGAGGAACAGCCCCACGTCGCGTCCCTGGCGGAGCGCGTCGACCGCGGGCGGACCGTACCGGCAGAACAGCTCCAGACCGACCTTGACCACCGCGACGTGCGGCGCCACGGCCTCCGCCCAGCTCGTTGCCGTTGCGAGGTCGGGAGCGTCGAGCGCGACCGCGATGGGGGCACGCGAAGAATCGTTCATGCGGGGCCCTGTCATACCGGACTCCCTGGCGGGTCCGCGTCCTCGCTGACCTCGGCGAGTGCCGGCCGATGCGCGAGGCCCACGACGTCACGCACCGAACCGAACCCACGCTCGGCCAGGGCGTCGCGCAACTCCTCGAGCACCCGCACCGGCGCACCCGGGTCACCGAAGACGGCGGTGCCGACGGAGACGGCCGAGGCGCCGGCGGCGAGGAACTGCAGGGCGTCGAGACCGCTGCGAATGCCCCCCATGCCGAGAATCGGCACGCGCGGGAGGGCGGCGTGCACCTGCCAGACCGCCCGCACCGCCACCGGCCGGATCGCCGGCCCGGACAGTCCCCCGGTCAGCCCGGCGAGCACCGGCCGCAGCGTGTCCGGGTCGATCACCATCCCGAGCAGCGTGTTGATCATCGACAGGCCGTTCGCCCCGGCCTCCACGACCGCGGTCGCGATGGAGACGATGTCGGTGACGTCCGGCGACAGCTTGGCGAGGACCGGGATGCGCGTCTCCCGCTTCACCGCACGGATCACGTCGGCCGCCGCCACCGCGTTGCAGGCGAACACCTGCCCGCGGTCCTCGACGTTCGGGCAGGAGATGTTCACTTCCAGCAGTGCCAGCCCGCGGGCTCCGCGCAGCTTGCGCGCCAGCGTCGCGTACTCCTCCACCGACCCGCCGGCGATCGAGACGACCGCGCGGGCGTCCTGCTCGGCGAGCCACGGCAGGTCCCGCTCGAGGAACGCGTCGATACCCGGTCCCTGCAGACCGATGGAATTCAGCATGCCGCTCGGCGTCTCCGCCATCCGCGGCGTCGGCCGACCGGTGCGCGGTTCCCGCATCACCGACTTCGTGACCACGCCCCCGAGGTCGGCCACGTCGAAGAACTGGTTGAGTTCCCGACCCGCTGCCGCGCAGCCGGAGGCGGTGAACACCGGATTGGGAAACCGGACGCCGGCGAGCGTCACCGCCATGTCGACGTCGGTCGCGCGGACCGGCCGCTCCAGCGTGTTCATGATGCGGCTCCCGCGGACTGTGTCATCACACCGCTCCCGCCGACTCTCATCAGACAGCGCCCGCTGGGATGGTCCCGATGTCGTCGAACAGCACCGCGTCGCCCGGGAACACCGGACCCTCGACGCAGGACCGCACCATGTGCGCCACCCCGTCCTTGCCGCGGACGGGCAGGACACAGGTCATGCAGACCCCGATGCCGCAAGCCATCGCCTCCTCCACGGCAACGTGCACCGGGATGTCGTGCGCCAGCGCGCGCTTCGAGACCGCGGCGAGCATCGGCATCGGACCACAGGCGTAGACCACATCGGCGCGCTCGAGGAACGGGTCCATGGCGTCGGTGACCCGCCCCCGCAGCCCGGCCGAGCCGTCGTCGGTCGTGATCGCGGCCGTGTCGGAGACCCGCTTGGCGTCCAACGCGCCGAACAACCGGTCCTCGGTGGCAGCGCCGAGCACCATGTCGACCCGACAGTCCCGCTTACGCAACGCGGCGGCCAGCAGGAACAGCGGCGCCGCCCCGTAGCCGCCGCCGACCAGCACGCAGCGCGCGGGCTCTACCGGCAACGGGAACGGCCGTCCCAGCGGTCCGACGACGTCGAGACGGTCCCCCGGACGCCGCTCGGACAGCCATCGGGTGCCCGCGCCGGCGACCGAGAAGATGACGTCGATCGTGCTACTCCCGCCGCTGCCCCCTCCCCCGACTGCGTAGATCGAGAAGGCCCGACGCAACAGCAACCCGCCCTCGGCGCCCCCGACGGCGAAGGCGACGAAGTGCCCCGGCCGGACCGCGCCGGCGATCGCCGGTGCCACCACCCGCAGCCGGTGATACGAGCCGAGCTTCTCGATCTGCAGGACCGAGGCGTTGCGCACCTGGGTCGGCATCAGCGCGGCCCGGAGCCGTCAGCCCTGGTCTCCGCCCGCAGTGCGGCCAGCTCTCGGTGCCAATGCTGCAGCGACCGGACGTCGAGGTCGCCGCGGATCACCGCCTCGATCCCCTGCACGGCGGCAGACGCCCCCTGCACCGTCGTCACGCACGGCACCTCCTTGGCCACGCACGCGCTCCGGATCTCGTAGCCGTCGACGCGCGGTCCTGAGTTGCCCGAGCTGCCGAATGGCGTGTTGATCACCAGGTCGATCTCGCCGGCGAGGATGCGCTCGACGGCGTTGCCGGCCAGCCCCTCGCTGTACTTCGGGACGACGGTGGCGCGGACCCCGTTGCGGTCCAGCATTTCAGCCGTGCCGTCGGTCGCGAGCACCTCGAAGCCGAGGTCGACGAGCCGCTTCACCGGGAAGACCATTGCCCGCTTGTCCCGGTTGGCCACGCTGACGAACACCCGACCCTTGGTCGGGAGTGCGCCGTACGCAGCGGCCTGACTCTTCGCGTACGCCACCCCGAAGCCGGCGTCGATGCCCATCACCTCGCCGGTCGACTTCATCTCGGGTCCCAGGACCGTGTCGACGCCGAGGAAGCGGTTGAAGGGCAACACCGCTTCCTTCACCGCCACATGGCTGTGCAGCGGCATCCGGGCCCCGTCACCGTCCGGCAGCAGCAGTTCAGCCCGCAACTCGTCGATGGTCGCGCCGAGCATCACCCGCGCCGCGGCCTTGGCCAGCGCCACGCCGGTCGCCTTCGCCACGAACGGGACCGTCCGCGACGCCCGGGGGTTCGCCTCGATGACGTAGAGGACGTCGGACTGGAGCGCGAACTGGACGTTCAGCAGCCCGCGTACGCCGACACCGCGGGCGATGCCTTCGGTCGCCTCGCGGATCCGGGCGATGTCGCTGCGGCCGAGGGTGATCGGCGGCAGCGCGCACGCCGAGTCGCCGGAGTGGATCCCGGCCTCCTCGATGTGCTCCATCACGCCGGCGAGGTACAGCTGCTCGCCGTCGAACAGCGCGTCGACATCGACCTCGACGGCGTCGTCGAGGAAGCGGTCGATCAGGATTGGGTGCTCCGGGCTCGCGTCGGTGGCCCGCTCCACGTAGGCGCGCAGCGATCCTTCGTCGTAGACGATCTCCATGCCCCGGCCGCCCAGCACGTAGGACGGGCGGACAAGCACCGGGTAGCCGATGCCAGTCGCGATCGCGGAGGCCTCGTCGGAGCTGCGGGCGGTGCCGTGCTTGGGTGCGAGGAGGCCGGCGGACGCCAGTACGCGTCCGAACTCGCCGCGGTCCTCGGCGAGGTGGATCGCCTCCGGGCTGGTCCCGACGACCGGGACTCCGGCAGCCTTCAGCCGAGCGGCCAGGCCGAGCGGCGTTTGACCGCCGAGCTGCACGATGACGCCCACCAACGGCCCGGCGGCCTGCTCCGCGGCGACGACTTCGAGGACGTCCTCGACCGTGAGCGGCTCGAAGTAGAGCCGGTCGGAGGTGTCGTAGTCGGTCGACACCGTCTCCGGGTTGCAGTTGACCATGATCGTCTCGAAGCCCGCGTCGGAGAGCGCGAAGGCGGCGTGACAGCACGCGTAGTCGAACTCGATGCCCTGGCCGATGCGGTTCGGGCCGGACCCGAGGACGATGACCGCCGGCTTCTCCCGGGGCTCGACCTCGGTCTCCTCGCCGTAGGAGGAGTAGTGGTAGGGCGTGAACGCGGCGAACTCGGCGGCGCAGGTGTCGACGGTCTTGTAGACCGGTCGGATTCCCGCCGCCTGCCGCAGGTGCCGCAGAACGTCCTCGGCGACCTCGAGAACCTTGGACAGCTGCAGGTCGGAGAAGCCCTGCCGCTTGGCGTGGGCGAGGATCGCGAGCGACTTCGCGCTGTCGATGCCGTCGTCGGCGACGACCTGCTCCACCTCGCGGCGCAGTTCGAGGATGCCGAGGACCTGGTCGACGAACCAGGGATCAATGCCGCTGGCCTCGTAGACCTGCTCGACGGTGTAGCCGGCCCGCAGCGCGCGCTCGACGTTGTAGAGGCGCCCGTCGTGCGGGATCGCGACCGCCTCGAGCGGGTCGAGATCCGCGTGCGGCAGCGTCCGGTCCGGCTTGGTCCAGAAGCCGGCCGAACCGGACTCCAACGACCGCATCGCCTTCTGCAGCGCCTCGGCGAAGTTGCCGCCGATCGCCATCGCCTCACCGACGCTCTTCATCGTCGTGGTCAGCCGGGTGTCGGCACCGGGAAACTTCTCGAAGGCGAACCGGGGCACCTTCACGACGACGTAGTCGAGCGTCGGCTCGAAGGCCGCCGGGGTGGAGCGGGTGATGTCGTTGGCGATCTCGTCCAGCGTGTAGCCCAGCGCGAGCTTGGCCGAGATCTTCGCGATGGGGAAGCCGGTCGCCTTCGACGCAAGCGCCGACGAGCGCGACACCCGAGGGTTCATCTCGATGACGATGAGCCGGCCGGTGGTCGGCTCGACCGCGAACTGGATGTTGCAGCCGCCGGCGTCGACGCCGACCGCACGCATGATCGCGATGGCCACGTCGCGCATCCGCTGGTACTCGCGGTCGGTGAGCGTCATCGCCGGGGCGACGGTGACGCTGTCCCCGGTGTGCACGCCCATCGCGTCGACGTTCTCGATCGAGCAGACGACGACCACGTTGTCGAGCCGGTCACGCATCAGCTCGAGCTCGAACTCCTTCCAGCCGAGGATGCTCTCCTCCAGCAGGACCTGGGAGTACGGGCTGGCCGCGAGGCCGGAGCCGGCGATCTGGCGCAGGTCATCGGCGTCGTAGGCGAAACCGCCGCCGCGCCCGCCCAGCGTGTAGGACGGCCGGACCACCATCGGGTAGCCGAGCTCGTCGGCCGCCGCGAAGCACTCGTCAAGGGTGTTGCAGACCGCGCTCCGCGCCGACTCGGCGCCGAGCTCCGGCGGCAGTGCGTCGACGAGCGACTTGAAGACCTCGCGGTCCTCACCCTTCTTGATCGCCGCGATGTCCGCGCCGAGCAACCGGACCCCGTACTTGTCGAGGATCCCTGCGTCGTGCAGCGCCATGGCCGTGTTGAGCGCGGTCTGCCCGCCGAGGGTGGCGAGCAGGGCATCCGGCTGCTCGAGCTCGATCACCCGACGGACCACGTCGACGGTGATCGGTTCGATGTAGGTGGCGTCCGCGATCTCCGGGTCGGTCATGATCGTCGCGGGGTTCGAGTTCACCAGGATGACCCGGAGACCCTCGTCGCGGAGCACGCGGCAGGCCTGCGTGCCCGAGTAGTCGAACTCGCTCGCCTGGCCGATGATGATCGGCCCGGAGCCGATCACGAGGACGCTTTCGATGTCGTCTCGACGCGGCATCAGGCGTTTCCCTTCTTCCCGGGGTGCTGCATGAGGTCCACGAACGAGTCGAACAGCGAGTCGGCGTCGTGCGGGCCGGGCGCGGCCTCCGGGTGGTACTGCACCGAGAACGCGGGCAGGTCGAGCAGCCGCAGGCCCTCGACCACGTTGTCGTTCAGTGCCACGTGGCTGACCTCGACCCGTCCGTAGGGGGTGTCGGTGCGGCCGTCCAGCGGGGCGTCGACCGCGAAGCCGTGGTTGTGGCTGGTGACAGCGACCCGGCCGGTCGCGCGGTCCTGCACTGGCTGGTTGATGCCGCGGTGGCCGTAGACCAGCTTGTAGGTGCCGAAGCCGAGGGCGCGACCGAGGATCTGATTGCCGAAACAGATGCCGAACAGCGGTGTCTCGGACTGCAGCACCTTCTGGGCTGCCTCGACGGCGTAGCTGGTGGTCGCCGGATCCCCGGGACCGTTGGACAGGAAGACCCCGTCCGGGCCGTCGGCGAGCAGGTCGTCGCCGGACGCGGTGGCCGGGAAGACCGTGACCTCGATGCCGCGGGCGGCCATCCGGGCGGGGGTACGGGACTTGATCCCGAGGTCCAGCGCACTGACCCGCAGGCGCACTTCGCTCACCCCGAACGACGCCGGCGAGACGGTGTACGGCTCCTGCGTACTCACCGTGGGCGCGAGGTTGGCCCCGACCATCCCGGGGCTGTCGAGGATCCGCTGCAGCAGCGCGGCTTCGCCTGCCCCGTCGGCGGGCGCGGGGGCGATCGCTCCCCGCATTGCGCCCCGCTCCCGCAGATGCCGGGTCAGGGCCCGGGTGTCGATGCCGGACATGCCGACGATCCCCTGGGCCCGCAGCTCGTCCTCCAGCGTCCGCCGGGACCGCCAGTTGCTGGGGATACGGCTCGGGTCGCGGACGACATAGCCCGCGACCCACATCGCCCGGCTCTCCGGGTCCTCGTCGTTCACGCCGGTGTTGCCGATGTGCGGAGCGGTCTGCACGACGATCTGACCGGCGTACGACGGGTCGGTCAGCGTCTCCTGATAGCCGGTCATCCCGGTGGCGAACACGGCTTCGCCGAAGGTCTCGGCCGGTCGGCCGAGGTCGTCCGACGTGGCGCCGAACGACTCGCCGCGGAACGTGCGGCCGTCCTCGAGCATCAGGACGGCTGGGCTGCTTCTGGAGATCCGGCTGATCGGGGTCCGGCTCGGGGTGGTGCGACTCAAGCGTCATCTCCAGTCAACATGGGGGTTCCGATCAACAGGGGGCCCCGGTGAGAAGGGACTCGACAGCGGTGACGATCTCGGGATAGCGGGACGCCTGGCCACGGAAGGCGGACTCGCAAGGGGTCCCGTCCCAGTCCCAGCCGACGATGACCATGCCCGGTCCGGGGACGACCTTGTTGGCGAGCCCCGGGCCGATCCGAACCCCGGCGAGCGCGGTCCGCGGCAGCCACAGGCCAGCGAGGTCGACGCCCTGATCGGTGACGACCAAGTCCCCGCCCGCGCGCCGGCCGAGGCCACGGCCGGCGATGCGGTCCTGCCAGCCGCCTGCACCGACGCTGCCGATGTAGACGCCGGGCATCGGCGGGACGAGCGGATCCGGCAACGGCTCGGGACGCGGCGAGGCGAGTTCCGGCAACGGCGGCAGGCTCTGGACCCGCCGGGCCCGGCGGCGCCACCCGCGCCACATCGCGAGATAGCCCAGCGCGATGACCAGGACGACGACCACCGTGAACAGCAGGTGTTCGCCGAGCCGGTCCGGCGGACGGGCAGGGGCGAGCAGGAGCGTCGGTCCGGGCGACGCAACGGTCGGGACCGTCATGCGATCTGCCCGTCCAGGACCGTCGGGCGGCCACGCAGGAACGTGGCCAGCACCCGCGTGGGCAGAGACCGCCCGGCGTAGGGAGTGTTGCGGCTGCGGGAGGCGAGGCCGGCCGCATCGACCGTCCAGGTGGCGGCCGGGTCGACGAGCGTGAGCGTCGCGGGTGAGCCGACTGCCAGGGTGCGACCGTGGTCGGCGAGCCGGCCGATACGCGCCGGAGCCGCCGACATCCGCTCGGCCAGCAGCGGCCACAGCCGATCGTCGTCGACCCGCCCACACATCGCCTCGACCGCGACCGACAAGGCGGTCTGCAGCCCGAGCATCCCGGGTCGGGCCGCGGCCCACTCGGCTTCCTTGTCCTCCAGCGCATGGGGGGCGTGATCGGTGGCGACGCAGTCGATCGTCCCGTCGGCCAGGCCAGCCCGGAGCGCCTCGACATCGGCGGCGGTGCGCAGCGGCGGGTTGACCTTGAAGACCGGGTCGTAGCCGCCGACCAGCGCGTCCGTGAGCAGCAGGTGGTGCGGGGTGACCTCGGCGGTGACCTGCCAGCCCTTCGCCTTGGCCCAGCGAAGGATCTCGACCGATCCGGCGGTCGAGACGTGGCAGACGTGCAGCCTCGACCCGACGTGGCCGGCGAGCAGGACGTCCCGGGCGATGACCGCTTCCTCGGCCACCGCCGGCCATCCGGTGAGGCCGAGTCGCGCCGACTCGGTCCCCTCGTTCATCTGGGCACCTTCGGTGAGGCGCGGTTCCTCGGCGTGCTGGGCGACGACGCCGTCGAACGCCTTCACATACTCCAGCGCCCGCCGCATCAGCAGCGGGTCGGAGACGCAGTGGCCGTCGTCGGAGAAGACCCGCACGCGGGCGGCGGAGTCCGCCATCGCGCCCAGCTCGGCCAGCCGCTGACCGGCGAGGCCCACCGTCACGGCCCCGACCGGGGCGACGTCGCAGTGCCCCGCCTCGCGGCCGAGCCGCCAGACCTGCTCGACGACGCCGGCGGTGTCGGCGACCGGTTCCGTGTTCGCCATGGCGTGCACCGCCGTGAAGCCGCCGAGGGCGGCCGCCCGGGTACCGGACTCGACGGTCTCGGCGTCCTCCCGCCCCGGCTCGCGCAGGTGGGTGTGCAGGTCGACCAGACCCGGCAGAGCGATCAGACCGGTGGCGTCGAGCACCTCAGCGCCGGCGGCGTCCAGCCGCCCGATCTCGGCGATCCGACCGGCCTCCAGCAACACATCGGTCGGCGGCGCGCCCAGCAGCGACACGCCACGGAGCAGGTAGCGGCCGGACAGCGTCGAGACCGTGCTCAGCGCACCGGACGAGGCGGGCGAGAAGGAGGAGACGCTCACGCCGCCACCTCGATCCCGGTCGGCGGATCCACCGGTCGGGGACCGCCGAGCAGCAGGTACAGGACGGCCATCCGCACACTCACTCCGTTCGCGACCTGATCGACGATGGTGCTGCGCAGCGAGTCGGCCACCTCGGAAGCGATCTCCATCCCGCGGACCATCGGCCCCGGGTGCATGACCACCGCGTGCTCGGGCAGTACCGCCATCCGTTCCGCGTCCAAGCCGTATCGGCGGCTGTACTCGCGCACCGTCGGGAAGAACGCCGCGTTCATCCGCTCCCGCTGGACCCGCAGCATCATCACGACGTCGCACTTGGGCAGGACCGCGTCGAGGTCGTAGGAGACCTCGGCCGGCCAGGCGTCGACCCCGACCGGCAGCAGGGTCGGTGGGGCGACCAGCGTCACCGAGGCGCCGAGCGTCGCCAGCAGGAGCACGTTCGACCGCGCGACCCGGCTGTGCAGCACGTCGCCGACGATGCCGACATGCAGCCCGTCCAGGCGGCCGAGCCGCTGCCGCATCGTGAACGCGTCGAGCAGGGCCTGAGTGGGGTGTTCGTGCGTGCCGTCGCCGGCGTTGAGGACGCTCCCCCGCACCCATGCCGCGAGCCGGTGCGGGGCTCCGCTGGCCGAGTGTCTGATGACGATCCCATCGGCGCCCATAGCCTCGAGCGTCAGCGCGGTGTCCTTGAGGCTTTCGCCCTTGCTGACGCTCGAACCCTTGGCCGAGAAGTTGATGACGTCGGCGGAGAGCCGCTTCGCGGCGACCTCGAACGAGGTGCGGGTACGGGTCGAGTCCTCGAAGAACAGGTTGACCACGGTCTTGCCGCGCAGCGTCGGCAGCTTCTTGATCGGACGGTCGGCGACCAGCGCCATCTGTTCCGCGGTGTCGAGGACCAGCAGTGCCTCGTCCCGGCTGAGGTCGCCGGCCGACAGCAGGTGTCGCATCATCAGGCACTCCCCTCTGCCGGGCCGGTTCCCGCCGCGGGCGAACTCGTGGCGGGTGGCCGGGCGCGTTTCGAGCCGGCGGCCAGCGCCGCGTACCCGCGGTGCTCATCACCGGTCTCGGCCAGCAGGACGCCGTCGCGGCCGTCCGCCTCGGCCAGCAGCACCTGAACCGATTCCTGCCGTGACGTCGGGAGGTTCTTGCCGACGTAGTCGGCTCGGATCGGCAGCTCCCGGTGGCCGCGGTCGATGAGCACGGCCAGCTGGACCGAGCGCGGGCGTCCGAAGTCGTTCAGGGCGTCCAGCGCGGCCCGCACGGTGCGGCCGGAGTAGAGGACGTCGTCGACGAGCACCACCACGGTGCCGTCGATCTCGGCGGGCACGTCGGTGGTCTCGAGCGGGCGGACGCCGCGGAGCCGCAGGTCGTCGCGGTACATCGTCGGGTCGAGGGAGCCGACCGGCACCTCCCGGCCCTCGAACTCGTGGATGCGCTGCGCGAGCCGCTGGGCGAGCAGCACCCCCCGAGTGGGAATGCCGAGCAGCACGACGTCGCGGGCGCCGTCGGTCCGTTCGAGGATCTGGTGGGCGATGCGGGTGAGGGTGCGGCCGAGGTCGGCGGCGCTCAAGACCTGACGGAGGTCGGCGTCGGACGAACCGGAACGGCCTCGCGGTGACGCAGCGTCATCGCTGTTCGTCAATGTCACCGTGGCGTCGACGGTAGGAACCCCGTCGAACGGCGACCCGGGAGCCCGCATCGGGAGCGCGGCATCCCCGGCGGATGATTGCACCACTTCATTCCCTCCTTCTCCGCCTCACGGGACGGATCCTTAAAGGAGTGGTCGGGCTGACGCTACCAGCCTGTGCCCGCCTCGAACCCCTGCCGAAAGGGGGTGTCGGCCAGCCCACGTGGCCCCTCTCATCGGAGCGCCGCGACGGGTCTCCCACTAGCCGACACGCGTACATTGCGTCCGACACGCGTACGAATTGCTTGACCGCGGTAAGCCTGGACCCTAGTTTTCGAGCAGTTGCCGTCCGGCAAGGGTTGATCACTCCCAACCGCCACATTCGTGTCGAAGGGTGACAGGTTAGTCACGAGCAGGATTACAGTAGGTAGCCAGGAACCGTCGGGGTTCGTGGCGAAACGCCAGGCAGAACGAGCCCACGGCAGCGCGGTCCGGGCTACAAGGGGAAGTGGAGCAGACGGATGTCCTCCGACTACGCGAAGGCGCTCGGTGCACGTCTGCGAGCCATTCGGACGCAGCAAGGCCTCTCGTTGCACGGGGTCGAGGAGAAGTCGCAGGGTCGCTGGAAGGCGGTCGTGGTCGGCTCCTACGAGCGCGGCGACCGCGCCGTGACGGTGCAGCGTCTCTCGGAGCTCGCTGAGTTCTACAGCGTCCCCGTCAACGAGCTGCTGCCGGAGCGGGAAGCCGTGATCGCGGTCGAGCAGTCCCCCCGCATCGTCATCGACCTCGAGCGGCTCGCCACGGTCCCCCGCGAGCAGGGCGCTCCCCTGGCCCGCTACGCGGCGACCATCCAGAGCCAGCGCGGCGACTACAACGGTCGCGTGCTCTCGATCCGGCATGAGGACCTGCGCTCGCTCGCCGTCATCTACGACGCGACTCCGACGTCACTCACCGAGCAGCTGATCACGTGGGGCGTGCTGTCCCCCGACGCGCGACGGGCCGTCGAGACCGTCTGATCTGACGTCGACTCTGACGTCTGATCTGTACCCGCCGGATCAGAGGCCCGGCGGCTTCTGATCTGGCGCCACCCCCGGCGGGTGCGCAGACAGCATCGTCGTGGTGGTACGCCGCCACGAGTCGGCCAGCTGCTTGCGAAGGTCGGGCCGCAGCGAACGGTCCGCCATCGTGCCAGCGACCGGCAGGATGACGTAGCCGTTTGCGCGGTCCACGTAGGTCGGGGTGAAGCTCACCCGGCTGACCGCCCATGGGCCGTGCGCGTCGGTCAGGTGCAGGGTGACGATCACACCGTCCTGCGAAGCCGGTGGGCAGCACGCCGGCGACTGGTTCGAGAGGAAGTTCCCGACGCCGTAGACCACGTACTTGCCGGCGATCCGCTCCACCGGCTGGGGTACGTGGACGTGCCCGCCGACGATGGCGTCGATGTCCGGGGAGGCGAGCAGTTGGCGCGCTTGGGCGCGTTGCTCGGCCGTCGGAGCCGATTGGTTCTCGGTTCCCCAGTGCATCTGCACGACAACGATCTTTGCTCCCGCGGCGCGGGCGGCTGCGGCGTCGTGCAGGATCGCCGGGACGTTGATGAGGTTCACCAGGTACGGCTGCGACGACGGCAGCCGCTCCCCGTTGAGGCCGTAGGTGTAGTCGAGCAGCGCGACCTGAACGCCCCGGACGTCGTGGGTCTCCGGCTTGGCGCGTTCCTGCGCCGACCGTGCGGTACCGACGTGGGCGAGATGCACCCGGTCCAGGGCGGTGAGCGTCGACGCGACCCCGGACGCAGCGCCGTCGAAGGAGTGGTTCGACGCCGTCGAGCAGCCGTCAAAGCCGGCGTCCTTGGCGTCCGCAGCGATCTCCGGCGGGGTGTGGAAGACCGGATAACCGCTGACCCCGGCGTCGGTCGGCAACAGGGGCGTCTCCTGATGGCAGATGGCCAGGTCGGGAGCCGACAGCAGGGGCTTGACCCGCGCGAACATCGGTCGGAAGTCATAGGACCGGCCGCTGGAACGGCCGTCGACCGCCGCCTGCTGGTAGACCGGCGCGTGCAGCAGGAGGTCGCCGGTGAACGCGACCGTGACCTCGGCGGAGCCCGGCGTCCCGGCGCCGGGGGCAGCTGGTGTGGACGTGCCGGGTGCCGGCGTCCTGGACCGACCCGACGATGCGCCGGGGGGCGACGACGAGCCGCACGCCCCGAGCAGGATCAGTACCGCGCTGAGCAGGAGGCCGCTACCGGCCGCCAGTGTCTTCCGTGATCGAATGCCGGGTCCCCCTCGCCTTCCCACGATGGTTATCCTGCACGTCCGGAGCGCCGGTGCAAAACGGCGGGATCGGCAATCCCCGCCGTTTTGGACCGAGTGCCTATTGCGATAGCCCCGGCCTGCGCTCGAGCATCCGGGCCAGCACCCCGTTGATGAACGTTGCCGACTCGTCGGTCGACAACCGTGCCGCCAGCTCGACCGCTTCGTTGATGGCCACCGCGTCCGGCACGTCGTCGCGGTAGAGCAGCTCGAAACCGCCGATGCGTAGCAGGTTGCGGTCCACCGGGGGCATCCGCTCAATCGTCCAGTCCTGAGAGGACGTCGAGATCAGCGCGTCGAGTTCGGCGCGGTGTGCGGTGACTCCCTCGACCAGGTCGACGGTGTACTCCGGCACCGGAGGATCCGACTGCGCGAGACGCTCTGCGAGCGTCGCGATCGCATCGGTGCCGCGGAGATCGGTCTCGTACAGCACGTCGAGCGCGCGCTTACGGGCCTTGGCGCGGGCGGAGAGCGGGGCGTCAGGCCCGCCCCGGCGCCCGGACGACCGGTGTCGCGGTGTCGACGGGCTCACGGACGTCGGCGGATCAGGAGTCGGAGCGGCTGGCGGAGGATGCGGCGGATCAGTTGACCCGGCCGAGATACCGACCGTCGCGAGTATCGACCTTGACCTTCTCGCCGACGGTCAGGAACAGCGGCACCTGGATCGCCGCACCGGTTTCGACCGTCGCCGGCTTCGTCCCACCACTCGAGCGATCGCCCTGCAGGCCCGGCTCGGTGTAGCTGATGACCAACTCGACCGACGCGGGCAACTCGACGTAGAGCGGGTTGCTCTCGTGCAGCGCGACGGTGGCGTTGGTGTTCTCGAGCATGTAGTCAGCTGCGCCGCCGACGATGTTCTCCGGGATGCTGATCTGGTCGAACGACTCGGTGTCCATGAAGACGAACTCGTCGCCCTCCCGGTACAGGTAGGTCATCTCCCGCTTGTCGACGGTGGCGAACTCGACCTTGGTGCCGGCGTTGAACGTCTTGTCGACGACCTTGCCGGAGCTGATGTTCTTCAGCGTCGTCCGGACGAACGCCCCACCCTTGCCGGGCTTGACGTGCTGGAACTCGACGACGTTCCACAACTGACCTTCGAGGTCGAGCGTGACGCCGTTCTTGAGGTCGTTAGTGGTGGGCACGTCGGCCGAGTCTACGGGGACGGCGCCCTCGACGTGTCAGCGAGCAACCTGGCCGCCGCTCGGAGCCCGAGCCGGTAGGACTCGAAGCCCAGCCCGGTGATCGTTCCGTCCGCCACCGCCGAGATGACCGACGTGTGCCGGAACTCCTCGCGCTTAGCCGTCTGCGAGAGGTGCACCTCGATCAGCGGCCCGGCTAGCGCCGCGCAGGCATCCCGGACGGCGTAGGAGTAGTGGCTCCAGGCGCCGGGATTCAGGACCACGGCGACGCCAGCGTCGGCGGCGTCGTGCAGCCAGTGGATCATCTCGGTTTCGTCGTCGGTCTGTCGGACGTCCACCGTGACACCGAGATCGGCCGCGAGGGCGCGGACATCGTTCTCGAGGTCGTCGTAGGTCGCGTTGCCGTACACGTCCGGTTCCCGGAGGCCGAGCCGGCCGAGGTTGACCCCGGACAGCACCCAGACGGCCGCCTTCGCCGAAGCGGGCGCTGATCGCGTGAAACCGATGCCAACAGTGCTCACGGTGCCAGCTCCGAATACGCGGCGGTGAGCAGGCCCGGGTCGGGATCTTCGAGCATCATGGGCCGAGCCAGCCCGGAGAGCGTGACGAAACGCAGCCGGTTGCCCCGTGCCTTCTTGTCGATGCGCATGGCGTCGAGCAGTGCCGGCCAGCGCTCCGGCGCGTAGTTCACCGGCAGCCCGATGGCCGACAGCACGGTGCGGTGGCGGTCCGCGGTGGCGTCGTCGAGGCCGGTCGCGAGTCGGGACAGGGCAGCGGCGTAGGTGAGGCCGACGGACACCGCGGCCCCGTGCCGCCAGTTGTACCGCTCGACCTTTTCCACGGCGTGTCCGAGCGTGTGGCCGTAGTTGAGGATCTCGCGCCGCCCGGCCTCCTTGGGATCCCCGCTGACCACGTCGGCCTTCACCTGGATCGACCGTTCGATGAGCTCGCGCAGATGACGGTGACCCGACGGGTCATCCTCGAGCAGATCGAGGATCGCCGGGTCGGCTATGAAACCGGCCTTCGCCACTTCGGCGAGACCGGCGGCAAAGTCGTTCGGCGGCAGGGTGGCCAGCGTGGCGAGGTCGCAGACGACGGCCGACGGCTGGTGGAACGCCCCGACGAGGTTCTTGCCGGCGTCAGTGTTGATGCCGGTCTTACCGCCGACCGCCGCGTCGACCATGGCGAGCAGGGTCGTCGGCACCTGCACCACCCGCACGCCGCGCAGCCAGGTGGCCGCGACGAAGCCGGCGAGGTCGGTGACCGCTCCCCCACCGAATCCGATCACCAGGTCGTTGCGCGTGAACCCCACCGAGCCGAGAACGTTCCAGGCGTACGCGGCGACCTGAAGGGTCTTCGCGTCCTCCGCGTCCGGCACTTCGAGGGCATGCACTTCGATGTCAGAGCCCGAGATGCCGGAGCGGGCGGCCAGCAGCTCGTCGCGCATCGCGTCGGCGGGCGTGCGGAGCGCTCGGGGGTGGATCAGGGCGACCCGCGTAGCCCCGGTCAGGCTCCCAGCGATCTCGTCGAGCAGTCCCTCTCCGACAAGTACGCCGTAGGGAGCGTCGCCGCCCGGGCGCACCTCGATCCGGGTGACCGGGCCAGCGCTGCCAGCGCTGCCAGCGCTGACGCTGGTAAGTCCGTTGTCGCTGCTCATGCGCCGGCCCTTTCCTGCTGCAGCCACCGGACTACCTCGGCGGCGATGTCGTCCGGCGTACGGCCGGAGGTGTCCACGGTGCGGCGCGCTACCTCGTTGTAAAGGGGGGCCCGGTCCCGAAGCATCGCGGCGATCCGGGCTCGCGGGGAATCGAGCAGCAACGGACGGTCGCGCGCGAGGCCGACCCTAGCCACCGCGTCGGTCAACCCGACCGCGAGGGCCAGCACAGGCGCGGATTGCAGCGCCTCCCGAGTGCTCGGGTTCAGCACCGCTCCGCCGCCGAGCGCCAATACTCCGGCATGCTCGGAGAGCGCCTCCGTGACAGCGGCTTGCTCGAGTTCGCGGAAGCGTTCCTCGCCGTCCTCGATGAAGATGTCGGCGACCGCCTTACCGGCCTGGTTCTCGATGAGGTGGTCGGTGTCCAGGAAGGGCGCCGCGAGCGACTCGGCGACGAGCCGACCGACCGTCGTCTTGCCCGAGCCGGGTGGTCCGACCAGGACGAGCAGCGGCGGCAACCTATTCGTCCAGCAAGCGGGCCGGGATGACGGTGACCGGGAAGGGCTTGTCCGTCGTGTACGGAGTCTCGCCGGTGGCAGTGGCCACCTCGACGTATTGACCGTCGACCAGGTGCAGCGCGGTGAGCGATGGCACCGCCGGATCGACCAGCCAGTAGTACGGGACGCCGAACTCCTGGTAGGCCAGCAGCTTGTCGCCGCGGTCGTGGCGCCGGGTGCGTGGGGAGGCGACCTCCACGACAAGTTGGGGGGTGGCACGCAGCCGGTCGTTCTGCATGTCCTCGCGACGGGCGACGAGCACGTCGGGCTCGAGCGACGTACCGGGCTCTGGTGTGTAGTCGAAGGGCGCGATCCGTACGACGAGCTCGGGCGGCCGGGCATCAAAGAGAAGCCTGGTCAACTGGTAGGCACACAGCTGATGCCGTCCATCCGGCGGCGGGACAACGCTCAACACTCCTTCCATCAGTTCGTAGCGGTTGCCGTCGTCGGGGAGCGCCTGCAGGTCTTCCCAGGTGAAGCCGGCGTCAGTCGCTCGGGGCAGCACCATCAGCGCACCTCCGTGATCTCGGCGGCGGCCTTCACGTACGCCTCGTAGTTCCGACGGGTCTCGTCGACCGAATCGCCACCGAACTTCTCCAGGGCGGCGTCGGCGAGGACCAGGGCAACCATCGCCTCGGCCACGACCCCGGCCGCCGGGACGGCACAGACGTCGGAACGCTGGTTGATCGCGACGGCCGGCTCGCCCGTCGAGGTGTCGACGGTGCGCAGGGCCCGCGGCACCGTGGAAATGGGCTTCATCGCCGCGCGCACGCGCAGCACCTCACCGGTCGTCATGCCGCCCTCGGTGCCTCCGGAGCGTCCGGTGACCCGGCGGACGACGCCGGCATCGTCCCGAACGATCTCGTCGTGCGCGAGCGAGCCGCGACGGGCCGCGGTGCGGAACCCGTCGCCGACCTCAACACCCTTGATGGCCTGGATCCCCATCAGGGCACCGGCGAGCCGGGAGTCGAGACGACGGTCCCAGTGCACGTGGCTGCCGAGACCTGGCGGCAGCCCGTAGGCGAGGACCTCCACGACACCGCCGAGAGTGTCCCCGTCGCGACGGGCGGCGTCGATCTCGGCCACCATGGCCGCGCCGGTATCCGGGTCCGCGCACCGGGTCGGGTCCTCGTCGATCGCGGCGAGATCGGCGGGCTCTGGCAGCGGTGCCTCCTCATCGACGGAGACGGCACCGATGGCCACGACGTGGCTCAGGATTTCGACGCCGTACGCCTGACGCAGGAACTGACGGGCGACGGTTCCGAGTGCGACGCGAGCCGCGGTCTCCCGCGCGCTGGCGCGTTCGAGGATTGGCCGGGCATCGTCGAAGCCGTACTTCTGCATGCCGACCAGGTCGGCGTGGCCCGGCCGCGGTCGGGTCAGTGGAGCGTTCCGGGCCAGCCCAGCGAGCATGTCGGCGGCCACCGGGTCGGGGCTCATCACCTCGGACCACTTCGGCCATTCGGAGTTCCGAACGACGATACTGACCGGGCCGCCCTGGGTCCGGCCGTGCCGAACGCCGCCGAGGATCTCGACCTCGTCGCGCTCGAACTTCATCCGGGCACCGCGCCCGTAGCCGGCACGACGTCGGGTCAGCTCGTCGCCGATCTCGGTGCTCGTGACCGCCACCGA
>DATITC010000184.1:0-5499 GCA_035468175.1 Frankiaceae bacterium
CGTCCGTGGAGTTGCTTTCCACGATGACGACTTCCTTATCCAGACCATCGATCTTCTTTTCCAGGATGTTGCGCAAAACCGGCTCCAGCGTGGCAGCTTCGTTGAAGGCGGGCAGGCCTTCGCCCGGTGATCTCCGGTGGGCGGGATCGGCGCGGGATGCGGGCTCCCGGGGCCCCGAATTCGCGTCCGTCCGCGCCCATGGCAGATCGACTGTCGCCCGGTGATCTCCGGTGGGCGAGAACCGCGGCTGGGTGATCTCCGGTGGGCGGGAACGGTGGCTGGGTGATCGCCGGTGGGCGAGAACGGTGCGGGATGCGGGCTCCCGGGGCCCCGAATTCGCGTCCGTCCCCGCCCACGGCAGATCCACTTCGCCGTCCGCCGGCACGGGTCACCTGTGGATGACGGCCGATGCGACTGCCCCACACCCAGCAAGCTGCCCTCATGGCGACGGACGCCCTCCCGCTCGATGCAGCGTTCACCTACGCGCAAGCGACCGCACTGGGCGCGTGTGCCGACGAGGTCCGTGCTTGGGTCCGGACCGGCCGGCTGCGGCGGCTGTCGCGGGGCGTGTTCGTCGACCACGACTTTTGGCAAGGGGCCGACGATCGAATCCGGCACCTGACGCTGGCCCAGACGGCGTTGCACCACGGGCCACCCGGAGCGGTCTTGAGCCACGGCAGCGCTGCGCGTGTGCACGAACTCGAGCCACTCGACCCGTGGAAGCCGGAAGTCCCGACGTTGACCGCAACGCTGGCGCGGTCGGCGCGAGTGCCGGGCACCAGTCGCTACCAGCTGCATCGCGCGGCACTCCCGGAAGCGCACCTGCACCACGGCGGATTACTTCCCGTGACGGCTGCAGCGCGGACGGTCGTCGATCTCGCTCGCGCTCTGCCCATGGCGGAGGGTGTCGTGCTGGCGGACAGCGCTCTCCGGCTGAAGCTGTGCTCGCTGGACGACCTGCACCAGGCGTACCTGGATTGCCAGACCTGGCCGGGGGCGCTATCCGCCGGCCGTGCGGTCTTCTTCGCGGACCCGCTCAGCGAATCGCCCCTGGAATCGCTGGTGCGGGTTCGCCTGCAAGAATGCAGCGTCCCGGCTCCGCGCCTTCAGGTGCCGCTCCAGGTCGGCGAGTACACCTACCGCCTCGACTTCCTGTGGGAGGAGCATCGAACCATCGGTGAGGCGGACGGGCTGAGCAAGTACGACGACCCGAGCGTCCTGCGAGCCGAGAAGCTCAGGGAGGACCGACTTCGGGACCTGGGCTATGAGTTCGTCCGCATCACCTGGCAGGACATTCGTGCGGACCCGGACGCTGTGGCCCGGCGAGTGTGGCGGGCATTCGGGCGAGCTCACCAGCGGATGTGATCGCCCGTGGGCGTCGACGGGAGCGTTTTCGGGCCCTGGGCGGCCGAAATTGGCGCGTTCCGCGCCCACCGCTGATCGTCGATCGACTGTGGGCGAGAACGGGCAGTGGGCGAGAACGGGCAGTGGCCGAGAACGGGCAGTGGGCGAGAACGGGCGCACGGGGGGAAAGCGGTGCTGGTCGAAAACGGGGCGCACGCCGAGAGCAGCCGCGCCGCGGCGTCAGCTGCCCGGCAGCCACAACCCGCGCAGCCGGCCGACGTCGGCGATCCGTTGCTCGGCCAGGCGTTCGGCGGCCACGTCGGGCAGCACCCCTTCGGTATCGGCGCGCTGCAGGACCGCCAGGGTGGTGTCGAAAATGCGAGCCGCGTGCCGGCGAGCGCGCTCCTCGTTGAACCCGTGCGCCTCCTCTGCCACCTGGATGACCCCACCGGCATTCACCACGAAGTCGGGCACGTAGAGCACACCCGCCTCGTCCAGCAGCTCGGCCGCTCGGGGGGTCGCCAGCTGGTTGTTCGCGCCACCGCACACGATGCGGGCGGACAGCGATCCGACGCCGTCCTCGGTCAGGGCCCCACCGAGCGCACACGGGGAGAAGACGTCGAGCTCCGCGGTCAGTAGCTCGTCCGGCGAAACGATGGCGACCTGGGGGTGCTCGGCGTGCAGGGCGTCAGCCGCGGCGGGCATCACGTCGGCCGCGAGCACGGTCGCTCCGTCGGCCAGCAGATGCCCGACCAAGCGGCGGCCGACCTTGCCGACGCCGCTCACCCCTACCCGGCGGCCGCGCAGCGTCGGTTCGCCCCACACGTGTGCGGCCGCGGCGCGCATGCCTTGGAAGACCCCGAACGCAGTGAGTACGCCGCTGTCGCCGGCCCCGCCGTCCTCGGGAGACCGGCCGGTGACCCAGTGACTCCCTCGAGGGCACTCGCGGGCGATGACGTCCATGTCCGCGACGTACGTGCCGACGTCGCAGGCTGTCACGTAGCGGCCACCGAGAGAGGCGAGGAAGCGCCCGTAGGCCCGGAGCAACTGCTCTGTCTTGTCTGTCGCGGGGTTCCCCAGGATCACGGCCTTGCCGCCGCCGTGGTCGAGTCCGGCACAGGCGTTCTTGTACGTCATCGCCCGGGACAGCCGAAGGACGTCATCGAGCGCGGCGTCCTCGTCGGCATACTCGCGGAAGCGGGTCCCCCCGAGCGCCGGACCGAGCGCGGTGGAGTGGATGGCGACGATCGCGCGGAGCCCGCTCGACGGGTCGGAGCAGTGGACGACCTGCTCGTGGGCCGCACCACCCAGCCCGTGCAGGTCCGCACTCCGGGAGAAGACACCCATCGGTCTCGGTCCGCCTCTCGTGCTACCCGCCCCATCGTGCTGGTCCCCAGCATGACGCACGCCAACCTGGTGAGCGCGCACTGCGCCGGAGCAGGCGGAAGTGGCACGATCGACCCGTGGCCGCGTCCCTCGGAAGTCCCGCTGCGTACCTGCGGGTCTTCGAGCCCCTGGTCGCCTTTTCAGACGAGCAGCGCGA
The DNA here is from genome assembly GCA_035468175.1 of Frankiaceae bacterium. Classification (GTDB taxonomy): domain Bacteria; phylum Actinomycetota; class Actinomycetes; order Frankiales; family Frankiaceae; genus JAVEDQ01. The sequence continues at coordinate 2,888 of DATITC010000184.1, forward strand.
GTACTTCTCCCGGCTGCGGGGGGAGCAGGACCCGCCGCCCGATCGGCGCGCGGCGGAACGAGCCGAGCGGGTCGTCGCTATCGCCGCTGCGGTACGGCCGACGCTGGAGCTGCCGGACGGCCCGGTGTTGATGGAACAGGTGGACGGGCTGACGTACGTCTGTCCTTTGCAGACCCGGTTGCGCGCGTTGGTCGCGGCGGGCGAGTTCCGGGAGAGCCTCGCCCGACCGATCGCCGACGCCTTTCTGCCGGCGGCCCTCGCCGACGAGGTCGAGTCCGAGCTCGATCAACTCCGTCGCAAGTCGCCGGATCTGAAGATGCACGTGGTCAGTTGCACCTACCTCGTGCCGCTGCCGTGGTTCGTTGCCTTCGACCCGTCCGACCGGGTGCTGGTCACCGGCAAGGGCCCTCGGTCGCTGCGCTACGTCACCGCGATGAGTGGGGCGCGCCGTCGGGTCGCCCGGGCGTTGTCGGTCCTGCGTCGGCAGCTGCCGGACGCTCCAACGGTCGCCGGCCTCGAGCAGCTTGGCCGATGGCTGGAGGAGTTTCACCCGCATTCGCGCGTGGAGCTGGACTACGGCGGACTGGTGGAGCTGCTCGACGACGACGCCTTGCGGGACGACAGCTCGGTCGCCGATATCGCGACGGCGCTCGCGGCTCTGACCGACGGACGAGGCCCGGAGGCGATGCAGGCCTACGAGGACGTCCTAGCCCGGTGGCGACCGCTGCAATCGCTCGAAACGGCCAGCTGAGGACGTATCTCACGCTATCCGTAGAGACCGAACCGACCAAATGATCTGACACCGGACACACAACCGGGACTAGTCACAATGATCCGAGTGGGCCATTTCGGACAGAGCGGGACAAGGGCACGCTATCAAGGAGGACGCTAGCGCTCCCAGCTTGCTGGCCGAGTCCGAAAGGGATCGCACCATGACATCACGCACCCCCGAGAGCGAACCGCTGCTCACGCCTGCCGAGGTCGCCACCATGTTCCGCGTTGACCCCAAGACGGTCACGCGGTGGGCGAAGTCCGGCAAGCTGACCTCCATCCGCACGTTGGGCGGCCATCGCCGCTACCGGGAGACCGAGGTGCGGGCGCTGCTCGCCGGCATCCCGGCCCCGCGCGACCAGGCCTGAGCGCCACCGCTCCAGCAAAGGAGCTCCGGGGTCCTGGTAGCGACCTCGGCCGACGGCTGCCGTCCGGGAACCGCCCCGATCCCTCGGTTCCCGCACAACCAGTCGTCGCACCACCACCACCTGTCGTCGCACCATCGCACGTCGTCACAGCACAGCAAGAGGGCTGGCCCCCACCGTTTCCGGTGAGAGCCAGCCCTTTGTCATGCTGCGGTGCTACACCCTGGACGCTCCGGGCGTCGTGCCCCCGGCCGTCTGGCCGCTGAGCTTGGCGAGCTCGGACTGCACCAACTGCTCGTGCTCGTCCTCGTCCTGCTTCGCCCGCTTCGGGCTCCAACGACCGACCAGCAGGAAGACGAACGGCAGGAACACGATCTGGCCTGCGAACGTGATCCACCACCACGTCTGCCACTGTTCCGGGTTGCTCTTCTGCTTCGGCTTGGCGAGGGTGCTGAGGAACTTCACGTCCTCGGCGCCGACCACGGCGTTCGCATTGGTCAGCGCGTTACCGGCGGGTGTGACGGTGGTGAGGTCCGCCTTGACGTCCGGCTTCGCCAGCTCGGTCAACCGCGCGGTCGCTTCGGCGGGACTGATGCCGAGCTTCTGCGAGATCTGCCCGATGGCGGTCGGAGCCCCACTGAGGTCGCCGCCGGCGAGCTTCACCAGGAGCGCCGGGTCGATCGCGTTGGCGGTTTGCAGCTGCGGAAGCCGACGGGCCGCCGCCGCCTGGACGGCTGGGTCGGGTGTGCGGACCCCGCTGGCAGCTGTGTCCTTCTGCTGGGTCGCCACCTCACCGAGCGCCATCGGCAGGGCGACGGGGTCGTTCGGGTTCGCACCGAGCGCACCGACCGTCTTGTAATCCAGGGAGGTCAGCACCCCGAACTCGGCCGGGTGCGCCGCCTTGATCGCATCGGCTCGCGGCGAAGCGTCGACGAGCTTGCCGGTCGCCGGGACGACGACGATGAGCAGCGCGAGAGCCCCGGTGATGACTGCCCGGATGATCCAGCCCCAGATCGCGAGGCCGGTCGCGGTGGCCGCGGGGTTGTGATGCTCCACGGTCTCGGTGAACGCCGCCATCCAGTTGCAGTAGGCGATACCGCCGCCGACCGAGATCAGGATGATGTAGACGGCGAAGGTGTAGTAGCCCGTGTCCGGCTTCGTCGCCGCGAGGGCGAACAACGCCGTGCCGACGAGGCTGATCAACGTGCCGATCAGCATGAACGGCTTCCGGACCCGGACCTTGTCGGACAGGATGCCGGCGACGACCAGGGCGATCGCGTTGCTCGCCCAGTACCAGTTCGCCAGCCCGTTGGCCCGCTGCTCGGAGTAGCCGAACACCGTCGCGTAGTAGACGACGAAGAAGCCGACGGCGATGTAGTAGAGCAGCAGGAAGACGCTGATCCCGAAGGCCGGGCCGATGATGTCGAACTTCAACATCTGACGGAAACCGCCGCGCAGCGCCTCCTCCGGGTCAAG
>DATITC010000185.1:0-28333 GCA_035468175.1 Frankiaceae bacterium
GTCGCCGAAGTGACCGGCTGACACTCCGGCGGATCAGTCCTGGGTCACCCGCCGCACGAACTCGACCGCCCGCTCCTCGATCAGCCGAGCGTCGTGGTCGAGCGTGGCGACATGGAACGAGCGCTCGAGCGTGACCCGCTCGACGGCACCGCCGACCGCCGCAGCCAGCGTGTCCGAGGAGACCGGTTCGACCACGTGGTCCTGCGGGCTGTTGAAGATCAGCACCGGGCAGCGGATGGTGCCCAGGTCGGCGACCAACGGTCCCAACGCGGCGTGCAGGTCGAGCAGCGGTTGCACCGGCGTCATCGGGTACGCCGACTCGACCGTGCCCTCCAGGGCGATGTCTGACCCGATTCCGGGCACCAACTCGACGCCGGCGGCGCGCAGCTGGTCGACAAGTCCGGCCACCCCGGGTGCGGAGCCGTCGATCAGCGGGTTGACCAACACCAGTCCGGCGATCTCCGGATGCCGGGTGCCGAGCCAGGCGGTGAGCGTGCCGCCCATCGACAGGCCGGCGACGACGACCGCGCGGCATCGGGCGGCCAGCCGCTGGTACGCGTCCTCCGCCGCCGTCGACCAGTCGGCCCACCGGGTGGGGAGCATGTCCTCGACCTGAGTGCCGTGCCCAGGAAGCAGCGGCAGCGACACGGCGAACCCGGCGGCCGCGAGCGCCTCGGCGAGGGGCCGCATCGACTGCGGGTTGCCGGTGAACCCGTGCAGGACGAGGACTCCGACGTCGGCGGTCGACCCCGACCCCGGCTCTGACCCCTCGGCCTCCCACGGCTCCGCTCCCGGCATCACCTGCGTCATGCGTCCTCCTGTTTCATGGGTCCTTCTGGGTCACCCGGTTGCCTGTGTCACTCGGTTGCCAGCGTCATCAGGTTGTCACGGGTCAAGATGGAACTGTGCCCCCGCCTCCCGACGCCCCCGACCTGAGCTCTCTGCTGCAGGCCCGATCCGCGTCGGTGCTCGACGACCGCCGCGGCCACGACGGAGAGGCGCGCCTGCTGATCCGCAGCGATCTCACCGGGACGGCGCAGCTCTACGAATGGGACGCCCGTGTGCTCCGGCAGCTGACCGACCTCGCCGGCCCGGTGGCCACCGCGCGCTACGTCGCCGGGTCGCAGCGCGCGGTCCTCTCGACCGACACCGGTGGGGACGAGCGGCACCAACTCTCGCTGCTCGATCTCGATGCGCCCCCGCTCGCCGACCCCGGCAAGCTGCATCGCCTGACCGACGACCCGGGGCACGTGCATGGCTTCGCCGGGGTGAGCGCCGACGGGCGCTTCGTCGCGTTCGTGAGCAACCGCCGCACCGGCGTCGACTTCGACGTCTGGCTTCACGACCTCACCTCGGGCGAGCAGCGGTGCCTCTACGCCGAGGGTGGCTGGTGCATGGCGGCGTCCGGCTTCTCCCCCGGCGGGACCTGGTTGTCCGTGCTGCGGGCCGGTTCCCGACCGATGGACAACGACCTGCTGCTGTTCCGGGTCGACGGCGGCGAGCAGAAGCTGGTCCTGCCGCATCCGGACGAGGCAGCCGTGGTCGGGGCGCCAGCGTGGATCAACGACGAGACGCTGCTGGTGAGCACCAACGTAGGACGCGGCACCCTCGCACTGATCACCGTCGAGGTCGCCAGCGGCACCGCGACGACGATGCTCGAACGCGAGCACGACATCGAGGGCTGGACCAGCGGCGACGGCTCGACCCTGCTGGTGGTCGGCAACGTGGACGAGGCGAGCCGCGCCGAGCTCTTCCGGATCGAGCCCGCCGACCAGGGGTTCGAGCTCGACCCGATCGGCGCGCTTCCCCTGCCGGACGACGACGCGGTGATCGCGTTCAGCCACGTGCTGCCGGACCCGGTGGTCGCCTTCGACGGCGAGGTGATCATGTTCACGGCGAGCTCCCCCGGCGTGCCCGGCGACGTGTGGCGCTACGAGGTCGGCTCCGGCGACCTCAACCGGCTCACGACGAGCCCCGGCGCTCCACCCGTCGGCGACGTGGTCCGGCCCGAGCGGCACCGGGTGTCGAGCTTCGACGGTGTCGACGTCCCGGTGCTGCTGTACCGACCGAACGGGACGACGGCACCGCCGCCGGTGGTGCTGGTGATCCACGGCGGACCCGAGGGACAGTCCCAGACGCTGTTCTCGCCGATTGTCCAAGCGCTCGCCGGCCGCGGATACGCCGTCTGTGTACCGAACGTCCGTGGCTCCACCGGCTACGGCAAGCGGTACTACGGCCTGGACGACACGACGAAGCGGCTGGACTCGGTGGCCGACCTGGGTGCGATCGCGGACTGGCTGCCGACCGTCGGACTCGACGCCGATCGAGCCGCGCTGTGGGGCGGGTCGTACGGCGGCTACATGGTCCTGGCCGGGGTCGCGTTCCAGCCCGAGCGGTGGGCGGCCGGCGTCGACATCGTCGGCATCTCGGATCTGGTCAGCTTCTTGGAGAACACGTCGGACTACCGGCGAGCAGCCCGAGAGCGGGAGTACGGCAGCCTGGAGCACGACCGCGACTTCCTCGCCTCCGCCTCGCCGTTGGGCCGGGTCGACGCCATCCGGGCTCCGCTGTTCGTGATCCACGGAGCGAACGACCCGCGGGTGCCGCTGTCGGAGGCGGAGCAGCTGGTGGCCGGGTTGCGCGCGCGAGACGTGCCGTGTGAGCTGCTGGTCTACGCCGACGAGGGGCACGGGCTCGCCCGGCTCGCCAATCGGCTCGACGCCTACCCGCAAGCCATCGACTTCCTCGACGACGTGCTGCACCCGTGACCCGGTGGCCGCAGGGCGGCGGCGCCGAGTACGCGGCCCGCTTCGCTGCGCTGGCCGCCACGGGTCAGGACCTGCACGGCGAGGCACGGTTCTGTTCCGCCCTCGTCCCTCCGGGCTCCCGGGTGCTGGACGCCGGCTGCGGCACCGGCCGGGTCGCGATCGAACTCGCCCGCCACGGCTACGCCTGCGTCGGGACCGACGTGGACCCGACGATGCTGGCGGAGGCGGAGCGGGCGGCCCCGGACCTACGGTGGATCCGTGCGGACCTCGCGAGCCTGCACCTCGACGACGAGCCGCCCTTCGACCTGGTCGTCTGCGCCGGCAACGTCGTTCCCCTGGTCGCTCCGGCCACCGAAGCGGCCGCGGTCCGGGCGATGGCCGCACAGCTGCGGCCCGGCGGGTTCCTCGTCACCGGCTTCGGGCTGGACCGGGCGCATCTCCCCCGCTCCGCGGCACTGATCGACCTCGGCGAGTTCGACGGCTGGTGCTCCGCGGCGGGCCTCGAACCGGTGGTCCGCTCCAGCACGTGGGACGGCGACCCCTGGCCGGGCGACGGCGGCTACGCGGTGAGCGTCTTCCGCCGGAGCTGACCGCGGCGAGTGGTCGGCGAGTGGTCACTGTGCACCTGGGCACGGAGATGAGAGGTTGCCGGACACACGCCGGCCATCCGCATTCGACTCCGGAGGACATTTCATGCCCACACGCACCGCTCGCACCGCCTGGAACGGCTCGCTGCAGGAGGGTTCCGGCCAGGTCGAGCTGTCCAGCTCGAAGGTCGGTACCTACGAGGTGTCGTTCCCCAAGCGCGCCGCCGAGGACGCCGGCGGCACGACGAGCCCGGAAGAGCTCATCGCCGCTGCCCACTCGGCCTGCTTCGCGATGCAGCTGTCGAACGTGATCGCCGAGGCCGGCGGCACGCCGCAGAGCCTCGAGGTCAAGGCCGAGGTGTCGCTCGGCCCGGACAAGGAGAACGGCGGCTTCCGCCTCACCGGCATCACGATCACGGTGGACGGCGAGGTCGACGGCCTCGACGAGGCCGGCTTCGTCAAGGCGGCCGAGCAGGCCAAGGCCGGCTGCCCGGTCAGCAAGGCGCTCACCGGCGTCGACATCACCCTGAAGGCTTCGCTGTCCTGATCGGAGTCACCACCCGAGTTCACGGAGGCGGTCATCACCTAGCCCGAAGTGATGCCCGACTTCGTGGACCACGGTGATTCTCACCTGGTTGACCACCTCGGCGTCGTTCGAGCAGATGGCGCAGATCGCCCGCCGGTAGATGGTGATCCGGTCCGGCAGCACGCCGCTGTAGCCCTCGCCGCGCTCCGGCAGCGGGATGCCTTCGTAGAGCCCGAGCAGCCCCGGCGGACCGTCGTCTCCGACCACCACGGCGACGTTGCGCATCGCGTGGCCCAGGTCCGGAGGCAGTCCGTCGAGCGCTTCCGTCACGAGTTCTTCGAAGCGCTCGGGATCGACGGCGTGCATACCGCGATTGTCCGCGTCCCCGTCGTCGGCGCCACACTCGTCGCATGAGCGAAGAGCGTGCGCTGACCGCGATGGAGAACGCTGGTCTCGACGTGCGCGTGCTTCGGCACGGGCCGGTCGGCAGCCTTGCCGAGGCGGCCGAGGCCCGCGGGGTGACACCGGCCGACGTCGTGAAGACGCTCGTCGTGCGGCGGGCCGAGGCGGACTACCTGTTCGTTCTGGTACCCGGCGACCGCAGCATCTCCTGGCCGAAGCTCCGGACGCTGCTCGGCGTCTCGCGGCTGTCGATGCCGGACGCGGCCGCCGCCCGGGAGGCCACCGGCTACGAACGTGGAACGATCACGCCGTTCGGCTCCACCACCGCTTGGCCGGTGGTCGCAGACGCTCGGCTGGCCGGTCGAACCGTGACCCTCGGCGCCGGTGCGCACGGCGTCGCAGTCGCGGTGTCAGCCGACGACGTCGTCGCTGCGCTCGGCGCGACGGTCACGGATGTCACCGAGCCGCAGTGACGCCCCGGGACAGCCGCCTGCAGTCCACGATGACGTTCCACTCCGAATGCGTCGGGTAGCCGGGAGCGGTCTGAATCCCGACCTGGCCCGGCCCGACGGTGGTGGCCCACGGGTTGCGGGCTGACGTCTTGCTACCCGGCTGGTCGCCGCCGCCGTCCAGGCAGCGGGACTGCGCCGCTGCGAGGGCGGCCGCCCACTCCGGGCCGGGGCTACGGCTGGAATGCAGCCGGAAGTTCGCGGTGAGGACGACGGCCGCCAAGAGCGTGACTAGCACCCGCCCCGCGAACGTCCAGCGGCTCGGCGCGACCCGCTTTCGGAACAGGGCGATCAGCAGCCCGGCGGCCAGCAGCAGTGCCGGGACCAGCATGTAGCGGGAGCCGTTCAGCGTGAAGTTGGCGCGGTCGAGGTAGATCGACGTCCCACGGATGAGCAGCGGCACCGCGAGGAAGACCGCTGAGTAGGCGAGCACGACCGCCACGGTCACCCGGCGCCCACGGGCGGCAACGATGGCTCCTGCCGCAGCGACGATCGCCAGGAGCAGGCAAACCGTGGCGAAGTGTTGATGGCGCAGGAACAGCCCTTCCAGGTACCGGTCACCGACCAGCAGCGAGCCCACGACGCGCAGCCCGTAGACGCCGGGGACATCCCGCGGGTCGACCTCGACGAAAGCGCGCGGGACCTTCTCGGTCACTCCGTAGAGCGCCTGCAGGCCCAAGCCCACCGCGAAGGCCGCAGGGGCGAGAAGCACCGACCGTGGGATGCCGTCGCGCTGCCGCAGCGCCTGCAGGACCCGGTACCCGGCCAGCGGCAGCAGCAGCGCCGAGAGCGGATCGCTCAGGGCGGTTGCTGCCGCCACCAGCACACCCGCCGCGACGGCGCCACGGCTGCGGGGTCGGGCGAGGAAGACCCAGAAGCAGGTGAAGTCGAGATACCAGTGCAGGTTGTTGATGCTCGCGTTGACCTCCCAGCCCGCCGAGGGCAGGAGCAGGATCAGCAGCACCACCAGCGCGCGGCCCCACGCCGACGGGAGCAGGTCGCGGGCGGCGAACCAGAAGTAGGCGGCGAGCAACGAGACGACGAGCGCGGCTCCGACGTTGATGACGACCGCCGCATCCTGGACCGGGAACAGCGACGCGAGCGCCGCGATCAGCCGGGGCACGACGTGCAGGTAACCCTCGTAGGCCCGGCCGATCGTCCGGATGAGCGGGTCGTTCAGCGCGTCCGTGTAGAAGATGCCGCCGTCTTCGGCCTGCAGGGACCGCCACGCGGGGATGCCCGGCGTCCGGAGGAGTTGCAGAGTGGAGCCGCCGACGAGGAAGGCCAGCAGCACCGGCAGCCGGAGCCCGGACGAGCGGGGCCACCCCAGTCCGCGTTCGTCGGCCAATCCCCGGTCGTCGTCGGACGGTCCTCGGTCGTCGTCGGACGGTCCTCGATCGTCGTCGGACGCCGGAACGGTCGCCTGCGGATCGGTCTTCGTCATCCTTCGACGCCAAAGCTCGAGTGCACAGCGCCCCGCGAACCGGGTTCCGCTGCCTCGGAGGAGGGCGCGTCGGACGGCGGCCCCTCGACCGCAGCGAGGCGTCGCCGGGCGGCGCGCCGGTCGAGGAGCCCCGCGATCACCGTCGCCGTCCCGAGCAGGAAGAGCACGTCGAGCGGGGCCCGCAGCCGTGGCGGGGACACCGCGGCGATGCTGACCAGCAGGAAGTAGCCGCCGTACAGCAGCAGCAGCACTCCGTCACGGTTGCGCCGCAGCCGGACCAGCCCGACGACCCCGAGCAGCATGACCGCCCACACCGCCGGGAGCGCGTCGTGGCGCAGGGTCAGGTTGCGCCCGTCGTAGCGTTCGGCGCCGTTCTCCCGGCCGACGTGCAGGTCGAGCAGGAGCCGGGTGTTCCGCCACAGCACGCTCGGGATCTCGTCGACGTGGGTGCGGAGGCCGCGAATGCCTTCGGCTCGGAATTTCGCGTCGAGGTCCGCTTCGTTGTGCAGCGCGGAACCGGTGTGCAGGAAGGCGAAGCGCGGGTCGAAGACCGGATCGGCCGGCTTGTCCTGGGCAAGCGCGATGTCCGACCAGGCGGCGGAGAGGTTGAACCCGTTCGAGGTCACCAGCACCGGCTTGCCGAACACGACCTCGTTGCGGGCCACCCAAGGCAGGACGATCACGCCGACGACCACCGCGAACACCGCTGTCCGCCGCCAGCCCACCGTCAGCAGCAGCCACAGCCCGATGACCGGCACCAGCAACTGCGCACTCGGCCGGGTGAGCACCAGCAGGCCGACCGCGATCCCGGCGACCAGCACCCGCCGCTTCCCGAGCGCCAGCAGCCCGGCCAGCAGCAGGGTCAGGGCGAGCGACTCGGTGAGCGGCGGCCCGTCGTTGGCGAGCAGCGGCGGATAGACGGCGGCGAGGCCGCCCGCGATCAGGCCGGCGCGCCGACCGGCGAAGCGGGTGGTCAACACGGCGAGCAGGGCGACGACGGCGCAACCCAAGGTGACGTTCACGGCTTGGGCCACGCCGAGGCTCGGGCCGGTGACCCAGAAGACGGCACCGAGCAGGGCCGGGAACAGCGGCGGCCGGAAGGCGGTGGCGTGCTCGTATCCGTAGGGGAACGTCGTGGAGATCCCATGCCCCTGCGACACCGACACGGCGATCTTGTAGTAGTCGGAGGCATCCGACATCGGGGTGTAGTGCCGCAGCACCAGCAGGCAGTAGACGACTCGGACCACCAGCGCCGCGAGGACCAGCAGGACCAGGGCCCGGGCACCCAGTCCCGTCCGGACCGGCGGGGCGCCCGCCTCCGTGTCGTGGCGCGCGGTCACGCCGCTGGCGGTCACGGTCACAGCTGGGTCGGCGGCGAGTCGGGCTGGCGGGAGAGGTCGGCGGCGCCGATCAAACCGGCCTGCGCACCGAGTTCGGCGACCAGGACGTCCGCGACCGAACGGTGTCCGTGGCCCGTCAGGCGTTGGCCGAACGCGGCGCGGGCCGGCTCGAGGAGGAGGTCGCCCGCCTCCGAGACCCCGCCGCCGATGACGAACGTGCTCGGATCCAGGACGGCGGCCAGGTCAGCAAGCCCCTGCCCGAGCCAGCGGCCGATCACGCCGTAGCACTCGAGAGCTGCCGGATCGCCCTCCTCGGCTGCGGTGGTCACGTGCTGGCCGTCGATCCCCGAGGGCTCGCCGCCGCCGAGCTCCCGCAGCCTTCCCCCGTACCGGGGGTCGACCCGCGCGATCTCCTGGGCTTCGCGGACGAGTGCCCGGCCGCTGCAGTACTGCTCCCAACAGCCCCGGTTCCCACAGCCGCAGCGCCGCCCGTTCGGGACGACCCGGATGTGGCCGACCTCCCCGCCGATACCGAAGCTGCCGCGGTAGAGCGCTTCGCCCAGCACGATTCCGCCGCCGATGCCGGTGCCGATCGTGAGGCAGATGAGGTCGCTCCGCTCCCGCCCGGCGCCGAAGCGGAACTCGCCCCAGGCCGTCGCGTTGGCGTCGTTCTCGACCACCACCGGCAGCTCGACCCGTTTGGCGACCTTGTCCCGCAGGGGCTCGTCCCGCCAGGCGAGGTTGGGTGCGAACAGCAGCGTCGAACGGTCCCGGTCGACGAAGCCCGCGGCGCCGATGCCGACCGTCTCGATCCCGGCTCCGGTGTCCGCTCCGTCACCGTCGCCGGTGTCGGCTCCGCTCCCGACTCCGCTTCCGACCTTGCCCCGGAGTTCGTCGACGATCTCGGCGATGGCGTCGGCCACCGCCTCCGGGTCGGTGCTCGGCGTCGGACGGCCCGTGGTCGCGGACAGGTGCCCGTCGTCGTCGACGACACCGGCGAGGATCTTGGTCCCCCCGACGTCGATCCCGATCGCGAGACCCATGTATGCGTGCCTCCGGACGGTTCGAACAACGGTGCGGGACGGTGCAGAGGTGCAGCGGTGCAGACGGTGCAGGGGTGCGGGAACAGACCGTCACGCTGCGATAGACCTGCGTGCAGACCTATCCGGCGAGGCTAGCGCCGACACCTGGGATGACGCGGTTGAGCAGCCGGTGTCGCCTGCGAGCGGACGCGGCTGCCGCTGCGGTACTAGGTGACCTTGATGTGCTGCACCGGCGGGCGGTTCGTACCCGTCCAGGCCCGCTCTGACGACTCCGTCGCCGCCTTGAACGCCGCCATCAGCGCGAAGCCCGCCTCGCTCAGATGACCGAGCACCTCCGGGCGCATGCCGTTCACCACGCCGATGAGCTGGCAGAGCGGGCAGACCTTGCATTCGCTGGACGTGCCGACTCCCGTTGTCGCAGCTCCGGTGCTCAGCCAGGTCTGCAGCGTCTCGGCGAGTTTGAGGGCCTCTTCGGACAGCGACCCATGCTGGGCCGAGCCATGCTCGCCCGAGCCGTGCGTTCCGCTCGTGGGGCCGGCGCCCGGCTCCTGGTCGCCGGTCGGGTTTTCAGCTGTCATGACTCATCCAGACCGCGGGATCGGGGACGAACTCGACGAGCAGGCGCCCGTCGACGAAGCGTGCGCCGGTGACGTCGCAGCGCCGCAGGGCGGACGGCAATGTGAGCAGCCGGCGCCGGGAGGCCACCGTCACCACGAGTTCGTCGCCTCGACGGCTGAGGTCGACCTGCTCCTTCTCGGCGAACGGCAGCGGGATCGCGAGGGTGAACCCCTCCGCTGTGCGGGCGACGTCCATCGGGTCGCCCTGCGCCGGCAGACCGACGGGATCCAGGTCGCCGTAGACCGCCCGACCGACCTCGGTCAACGCCTCCAGCCCAACCGGCTCGGCCCCCTGGTACGGGATCCGCAGCACGGGCAGCGGCGCGAACGATTCAGCGACCTCGGTGAGCTGGCGCTCCTGGGCCTCGGCCCAGCGGTCCCGCCACGGGTCGCCCGGCGGGATGATCCGGTTCGCGACCACCGCGTCGACGCGGTAGCCGTACAGGGAGAGCGTGGTCATCGTGCGGCGGGCCTCCGCGACGACGACGGCCTCCGGCGTGAGCACGAGGCGGACGGTGGTCCGCTCCGCGTCGGCCAGCACCTCGCGCACCGCCGTCAGCTCGGCGTGCAGCCGTTCCACGGCGTCGAACACGACATCGGTCGGCATCGGGACCGAACTGACCCGGTTGAGCACGGGACGCAGCGACCGGACGACGCGTCGCTCGACCGGCCAGATCCGCCGCAAGTACCAGGACAGCGCGTCGGGGAGCGAGAGCAGCCGCAGCGTCTCGGCGGTCGGCGCACAGTCCACGATCACCACGTCGTAACGGCCCGAATCGATCTGCTCCCGCACCGCGAGCAGCGCCAGCACCTCTTCCGCTCCGGGGAGCACGGTGAGCTCCTCCGCCTCGAGCGGGTCGACCCCGACCTTCTCGAGGGCATCGAGCAGATAGCCCTGGATGTCCCGCCAGGTGCGTTCGAACCGCTTCTGGGCGTCGACCTGCTGGCCGGACAGCCCGGGTTCGACTTCGGTCGGCTCGCTGCCGAGCGGGACGCCGAGGGCGTCGGCGAGGGAGTGTGCCGGGTCGGTGGAGATGACCAGCGTCTTCAGCCCCTGCGCCGCCGTGACAGCCGCGGTAGCAGCGGCGGCTGTCGTCTTTCCGACGCCGCCCTTACCGGTGAAGAGCAGGACCCGCATGCGGCGAACTCAGCCTTCGACGCGCTTCTTGAGGTCCTTCAACGCGGCGTCCACGACCTTGCTCTGGATCCGGCGACGGATGAGTCCGGGTACCGGGATCGCCAGCTCGACCGTGAGGTCATAGGTGACCGTGGTGTCCTTGCCGCTCGGCTCGAGCGTGTACGACCCGACCTGGGACTTCTGCGAACGCCCCTCGAGCATGGTCCAGCTGACGTAGGTGTCGCCGTCCCACGCGTATTCGTTGACGTAGCTGTCGGACAGACCCAACAGCTCGACATCGATCTTGACCTTGCGGGCTCGTCCGTCGTCACCCGGTTCGAGCACCTCGGTCCGCTTCACCGGACCGGCCCACTGCGGGTAGGCACTGAAATCGGCGATGACCGCCATGACCGTCGCAGGATCGCCCTGGATGACGATCGACTCATGGGCGTGGTCGGCCAAGGAGTGCCTCCGTTCGTCGCTGCGGCGGACACCGTCGTCCGGCAACTGCCCTGCGGGAGCCGAACGGGCGTTGGCGGGGGCGACCGACCGGCGTGCGCAGAGGTTATCCGAACTCCTCGCTCAGCCCAGCAGTGCCATCAGCGCCGGGACGAGCAGGGCGAGGACCAGCCCGAGCAGCACGCCGACGCCGAGGCGGGCGGAGCGCGACAGCCGGGTCAACCCGGACATTGTCCCGGTGCCGGAGTCCGAACGGTGACGTCCCTCGCTCTGCAACCGGGCCAGGAACGAGGCGCCGCAGGAACTGCAGGCGTCGAGGTGGATCGGGACGACGTTGCCGCACGTCGTGCAGGGCCAGCCCACCGGCGCGGGCGCGGCGAGCTGGACGTCGACGGCGCTGCGCTGCCCGGGCACCGTGCCTATGGGCAGTGCGCCGGATGGCCCGGATGGCCCGGCCGCCGGAGCGCTGCACCGCTTCGGGCGGAGGTCCAGGTAGCAGAGGCTGCACCACTGCGCCTCGGGACGCACTGCGGCCGAGCAGCCAGGACAGCGGTGCAGATCCACGGTGCAGCTATCGGAGCGGACGTTCGATCGTCCAGTACACCGAGCGGGCGAAAGCCGCGCTCCGCCCGGACCGAACCTCAGCTGATGGTCGGGATCGGGCGGGCCAGGTCCGACCGCGGCTCCCCGGCCGGTCGTTGCTTCTCGAGCCGATCCTTGAGCAGACCCATGCCCCGCTTCGTCTGCCAAGCCCGCTTACGGGCTTCGCGCCACACCGCCCGGATCGGCAAGGTCGTCGCTTCGGTGGCGCTGCCGTCGCGGGTGGGGTCGGCGCGGAGGAACACGTGAACTACGACACCGTCCCCGAACTCCTCGAGCCACAGCTCACCGCTCCCGACGAGCGCGCCACTGATCGAGAACTGCAAGCCGGCGACCCCGCGGTCCTTCTCCACGACCAGGTCCAGGTCGGGCCACCAGGAGCTCCAGAGTGCGGGCTCGTGCAACGCGGCGGCCACGTCCTGGGGTGAGGCGACGACGAACGTCTCGTCCATGAGGTCAACCGTGGGCACGGCTCGATCGTGCCAGCTGAACGGGTCGTCCGGAGGCCGCCCGTTCGGCACTGTTAACGTCTTCTTTGGTTTCAGATAGGCGGAAGCCCGCTCTAGGCGAGGAGTCGTACGTGCGCGAGTTCAGCGTTCCCACTCAGGTCCACGTCGAGAAGGAGGCGAACCTGACGGATGCCGTCTTCGACAATGCCGCGCAGTACCCGGAGACGGTGGCGTTCCTCCGTAAGAGCGGCGATGACTGGAAGCCGGTCACCACGGCCGACTTCGCCGATCAGGTCCGCAGCCTGGCCAAGGGCCTCGTGGCGCGGGGAGTGCAGCCCGGCGACCGGGTGGGGCTGCTGAGCAAGACGCGGTTCGAGTGGACGCTCGCCGACTACGCGATCTGGACCGCCGGCGCCGTCACGGTGCCGATCTACGAGACCTCGAGCCCTGAGCAGGTCGCCTGGATCCTCGGCGACTCCGGCGCTGTCGCGGTCATCGTCGAGACGCCGCTGCACAAGGGCGTCGTCGAGCAGGTCCGGGGCGACCTCGATGCCTTGAAGGAGCTGTACGTCATCGAGGCCGGCGGCATCGACGAGCTGATCGGCGCCGGCAAGGCCGTCTCCGACGACGACATCGAGGAGCGTCGCAGGAGCCTCGACAACTCCAGCCTCGCCACCGTCATCTACACCAGCGGCACCACCGGCCGGCCCAAGGGGTGCCAGCTCACCCACGGCAACTTCGTCTTCGACGCCACGGCGACCACTGAGGGCCTCGGGCACCTGTTCCGCGACGACGCGACCACGCTGCTGTTCATCCCGCTCGCGCACGTGTTCGCCCGGATCATCCAGGTCGGCTGCGTGATCAACCGCGTGACCCTGGGTCACTCGGCGGACGTGAAGAACCTGCTCGCTGACCTCGCGGTCTTCCAGCCGACCTTCATCCTCTCGGTGCCGCGGATCTTCGAGAAGGTCTACAACGGCGCCGTCGCCAAGACCCGCGAGGAGGGCGGCGCCAAGGTCAAGATCTTCAACGCTGCTGAGAAAACGGCGGTCGCCTACAGCGAGGCCCTGCAACGCGGGTCGGTCCCGCCGCACCTCCGGGTGACCCACGCGGTCTTCGACAAGCTCGTCTACTCCAAGCTGCGTGGCCTGCTCGGCGGCAAGGTCGACTACGCCGTGAGCGGTGGCGCGCCGCTCGGCGCCCGGCTCGGCCACTTCTTCCGCGGCGTCGGCGTGACGGTGCTGGAGGGCTATGGCCTCACCGAGACCACTGCCGGCGCGACCTGCAACCTCCCGGACGCGATCAAGATCGGAACCGTCGGCCGGCCGATTCCCGGCGGTACTGTCAAGATCGCCGAGGACGGCGAGATCCTGTTGCGTGGCGACAACATCTTCAAGGGCTACTGGCACAACGAGAAGGCGACGAGCGAGGTCCTCGAGGACGACGGCTACTTGCACACCGGCGACATCGGCGAGCTGGACGACGACGGCTACCTGAAGATCACCGGACGTAAGAAGGAGCTGATCGTCACCGCCGGCGGCAAGAACGTCGCCCCGGCCGTGCTCGAGGACCGGCTCCGCGGCCACCCGCTGGTTTCACAGTGCCTGGTCGTCGGCGACAACAAGCCGTTCATCGGCTGCCTGGTCACCATCGACCCGGAAGCCTTCCCGCAGTGGAAGAAGGAGAACGGGAAGCCCGAATCGGCGCAGATCGAGGACCTGGTCGACGACAAGGACCTCCGCAACGAGGTCCAGAAGGCCGTCGACGAGGCGAACAATGCGGTCAGCCGGGCCGAGGCCATCCGGAAGTTCCGCATCCTGAAGGTCGACTTCACCGAGGAGGGCGGTCAGATGACCCCCACCCTCAAGCTGAAGCGCAACGTCGTGGCCAAGGAATTCTCCTCCGACATCGAGGCGCTCTACAGCTGATTGAGGCGGCCGCCGACTTCGGGGCGACGGGCGTGTTCATCCCACGGTCCTGGTCGGACTCACGTGAGCTCCGGCGGCTGCTCGGCGGTGCCGTCGAGGATTCCGCGTAGCCGACCGGCCAGCACGTCCCACCGCCACCGCTGCTCGACCCAGGCCCGGCCGGCCGCTCCCATGCGACGCCGTAGCTCTTCGTCCTCGAGCAGCGGCACGAGTGCGTTCGTCACCGCGCCGACGTCGGTGCCGTCGACGACGAGGCCGGTCTCCCCCTCGCGGACGGCGTCCGGCGACCCGCCGCTGTTGCCCGCCACGACCGGCAGGCCGGTGGCGTTCGCCTCGAGGAAGACGATGCCGAGTCCCTCCACCTCCAGCCCCCGTCGGCGGGTGCGGCAGGGCATGGAGAAGACGTTGCCGGCGTCGTAGTGCGCCGGCAGTTCCTCCCACGGCACCGACCCGGTCAGCACGACATCGCGTTCGACTCCGTGCTCGCGCGCGAGCCGCGCCAGGGCGTCCCGGTAGGGACCGCCGCCGACCAGGAGCAGAGCCAGGTCGGGGAACCGTCGGCGCAGTGCCGGCATCGCTCGGATCAGCACGTCCTGGCCCTTGCGCGGTACCAGCCGACTCACACACACGACGACCGGCCGGTCCTGCAGGCCGTGCCGTTTCCGGATGTCGTCACCCCCGCAGCCGGGATGGAAGAGCGCCGAGTCGACGCCACTCGGCAACTGGGCGAGTGTGGCGGAGGGGCCGAGAGCTGGAGCGAGTCGGCGGCGGGTGTAGTCGCCGAGGTAGGTGACCACGTCGGTAGTGCTGCCGATGCGGTGCAGCAGTTGGCGTGCGACGGGCAGCATCGCCCATCCGACCTCGTGGCCGTGTGTGCTGCCCACCGCCCGCCGGATCGGTCCGTCGGCCCGGAGCAACGGAGCGGCCAGCAGCGCCAGCGGTGCGGCGGCCCCGAACCAGACGCTGTCGCAGTCGTGCTCCCGCGCCAGGGCGGCGGCACGCCGCTGGACCGCGGGTGTTGGCAGCATCAGCGAGGTCGGGTGACGCACCACCGGAAACGCCTGCGCGGCGTCGAAGTCTGCGGCTCCCGACCAGTTCGACGCGTAGACGACCACGTCATCCGGATCCAGCCGCGACGCGAGCGAGTGCACGAACGCCTGGATGCCGCCGGGCCGCGGCGGGAAATCGTTGGTGACGACGAGGACCTTCACCGCTCGGCGCGTCCTCCCACCGGTACCGCTCCCCCGCCGATGAGCGGCCCAGGTGCGGCGAGGCCATGCTGCTCCGCCCACCGGCGGGCCGTGGCGATCCGCTCCGGCACCGCCGGATGCGACGCGAACAGCAGGTAGGCGAGCCGGGACGGGGTCAGGTCGGCCACGTTAGTCAGCGCGAGCCGTCGCTCGCTCGCCACGAACGCGACCGGATCATGCGTGAGCTCCAGCGAGTGCAGATCGGCCCTCGTTTCGATGCGTCGGCTGGCAGCGTTGGACAGCGGACCGGTGACGAGCCCGAGCAGGCTGCCGACCAGCAGGACGAGCCCGAGCGTCCGCGGATCACCGGGAGCTGTGCCGCCGACCGCATCGAGCAATGAAGCACTGCTCAGTGCGAGCGCGACCAGCAGCGTCCCCAGGGCCGCGCCGACCGCACCCAGCGCCGTCCCGCGGAGGACGTCGCGCTCGGCGGCATGACCGAGCTCGTGCGCGACGACGAGGCGGACTTCCTCCGCCGAGGCTGCGACGAGCAGCGTGTCGAAGACGACGATCCGCCGCGTCCGACCGAATCCGGAGACGTAGGCATTCAGCGCCGTCGTGCGCCGGCTCGCATCGGCCACGAGGACATCTCGGACCGGAACCCCGTCGTGGCGCGCCATGGCCAGTAGTTCGTTCCGCAGGTCTCCCTCTGGCAAGGAGCGGAAGCGCGAAAAGATCGGCTCCACCAAGACCGGGAACACGAACGACAGCAGGACGGTGAGCGCCGCAGCGAGTAGCGCCGCCACGATCCACCAGAGATTCGGCAGCGCGCGGATGAGGCCGTAGCCGCCGAGCGCGAGCAGGACGGAGACGGCCCCGGCGAGCAGTAGCCCTTTGGCTCGGTCCGACGCCCACGACGGCCAGGACTGCACGGACAGGCCAGCGGCGCGCAGCACCCGCTCGCCGGCCACGTCGCACGGCAACCCGATGAGCGAGCTGAGTACCAACAGAGCCAGCACGCCCAGGGGGGCCTCCCACAACCAGCCGCCTCCGAACGGGCGCGCGACGGTCTCGACCAGGTCAGCACCCAATTCCGTCGCCCCCATCGCGATCGCGAGGCCGAGGCCCAAAAGCATGCGGGCGTAGGTCAGCGGTCGCAGTCGCCGTCGGAGCGCGCTCCCCCTCCGGCACTCCTCGTCGGAGAAGTCGCCGGGGGCCGGCGGAGCACCCCGCGCATCCCGGACGTAAGCCGGCAGCCGCGGTGCCATCCGCACCCCACCAACGAGCAGCAGGATGAGCAGGACCCCGGCGGTGAGCCCGACCGCGACCCGGGCGTCAGCGCTCATCGCCGCGCCTCTGAGCACGCCGGAACAGCGTCGGATCCGCCACGCCGGGATGGTACGGGCGGCCGTCGGTCATCCTGCGGCTCGACGACCCGGCGGCGCCTGCCGGGTCGGCTCGGCGGTCACCAGCCGAAGCGGCGGCAGGAGCCCGCCGTCGGCGAGCACCGCGAGGGCATGCCGCTCGTCGGCGTCCAGCTCCACGCCCTCGGGCGGGGCCTCTAACATCACACTCAGCACGCAACCGCCGCAGGCGTGGCCACGTCCGACACAGGTGTCACAGTCGATGAGCACGGGCGTCTCCTCTCGCTGACCGGACGACGCGGCGCCCGGCGGTCCCGGAGTTCTCCGGGATCGCGGCGGACGTTAGGAGACACGTCCGACAAAATCCGCGAGGGTCCATCACGCGCGGTCGAGCCGGGCGAGAAGCGCCTCGCTCGGGAGGGTCCGCGCCCCTGCCGCGACGACCGAGGTGACGATCTCGCCGTCGTTGGTGACGACCGCGACGGGCCTGCCCTCCGGCTCGGAGCGGACGAGCCGGATGAGCAGCTCGTCCGCCAACTCCCCGACGGCGCTGAACAGCACCCGCACGCCTCGGGGCACCGGAACCCCGGTAGGACGCGTCGTCGCGGCCGTGCCATCGAACACGCAGGTGAACTCCGCACCCGGGAATCGGGCGGCCAGGGCGCCCAGACCGGTCAGCAGTCGCTTGCGCTGCGCCTCCAGCGTCGTGTCCGGGTAGCCGGTTTTGGTCACGTTGTAGCCGTCGACGAGCAGGTGCAGACCGGGTGCGGCGAGCACGGCGTCCACCAGGGCGGGATCGTCCCGCCGCTGCCCCCGGGCGGCGAAGACAGCTGCCAACGGGTCGTTTGCCACCACTTCCGCAGTCGTGGCGACCGTGTCGGCCGGCCGCTCCACCACGAGCGGCAGGTCGAGCTCACGGCGTAGGCCGGCCGTGGCGGACAGGACGGTGTCCAGCAGGACCCGGAGACGCACCGTGTCGGCGCCGCGCGATTCGCGGGCGGAACGGCGGGCCGAGGTCAGGGCCGTCTCCGCCTCGGACAGTCGCTGCCGGAGCCGGCGCTGTTCGGCCTCGGCCTCCCGAGCGGTCTGCGCGGACGCCGCCGCAGCAGCGTCGGCGACCTTGTTCGCCGCATCCCGGGCCGCGGCGAGCTCGGCCGCAGTCCGCGACCCGGCCGCCTCGGCAGAGCGCAGGCGACGACGGGTCTCGTCGAGCTCCGTGCGCGTCTCGGCGAGCTCGACCCGAAGCCGGGCGGCTTCGTCCCGGCTGCTCGTCCGCAGGTGCGCCAGTTCGTTCTTCAGCCGCTGGAGCTCGCTGACGTCACCCGCCGCGGCGGCCTCGGCGGCTTCCCGTTCGGCCCCCCGGATCAGCTGCGTCCAGGACGGGGTGCGCGCGAGGTACGCGATCGCAGCGAGCTCCACCGGAGACCCAGCCGGTGGGACGGAGCCCTCCGAGAGCGCAGTGACCAGTTCGGGCTCGGCCGCCGTGAGGTGGTCGGCGACGAGCGCGCGGAACGCCTCGTCCGACTCCAACGCCAGAGCGATCGCAGCACCGCCGAGCCGCACCTGCTTCGAGGGGGTGAATCGACGGACCGCCCGAAGCCCGGCCGGCACCTGATCCGGCGGGGCGGCGTTGAGCGCCGCGGCCGCGAGAGCGATCGCGCGGATCCGCACGGTCGGCGGGAGAACCACGGCGGCCGTGCCGGGGTCACCGCTCGGGCCGACGACATCGCCGTCCCCGGACGCGTCGACGGGAAAGGCAGGATCGACGGAAGAGGCTGGATCGACGGGGAAGTCAGGGTCGCCGGACCCGTTCGACGCAGCCATGGCTCCTCCGTCTCGACCGGACTCCCACCCCGACTCCGGCTCCTGAACGTGGCGGGGGACGGCACCGGCACCGTGCCGCCGGGACGTCACGGGAGGGTCACGCCGGCAACGCGTCGGTGATCCGGCGCTGGGCGGCGTCGAGATCCGCCGGGTCGGGGTTCGGGTCGACCCGGTCGAAACGGACCTCCGCCTCGGAGTTGATCGGCACCAGGTGCACGTGCACGTGGGGCACCTCGAGCCCGAGCAGGAGGGCGGCGACACGGCCCGGCGAGAACGCCGTGTCGATGGCCTGACCAACGGTTCGGCAGGCGGACCAGAGGGCCTGCAGCTCCTGTTCGGACAGGTCGAGCCACGACGCGACCTCGCGCCGGGGAACCACCAGCGTGTGCCCCGGACGCAGCGGCGCGATCGTCAGGAACGCGACGACGTGGTCATCGGAGTAGACGAACCGGCCGGGAAGTTCCCCATCAATGATCTTCGTGAAGACGCTCGCCATGCGCCGCAACGTACCGGGGATCGGACCGGGCGCGCCTGCCCGAAAATGTCGGAGGGCCCTCCTACGTTGCGCCCATGCCCGCAGTTCCCGCCGCGCCGACCCGCCCGTTCCGACCCCACCCGTCCCGATCCCGCAGCTCCGTTGATCCGACCGCCGCGAGTCCGACCGCCGCCAGTCCGACCGCCGCCAGTCCGACCCAGGGCGCTTTCGACGATCTGCTCGAGTTCACCGCTCGACCACTGCGGGAGCTGACCTTCGTGGTGGTGGACCTCGAGACCACCGGCGGTTCGCCCGCCTCCTGCGAGATCACCGAGATCGGGGCGGTCAAGGTGCGGGGCGGCGAGGTGCTGGGCGAGATGCAGACACTCGTCCGGCCGAGCACCTCGATCCCGGCGTTCATCGCGGTGCTCACCGGCATCACCGACGCGATGGTCGCTACAGCGCCCCGGCTCGAAGCGGCCCTACCGGCATTCCTCGAGTTCGCCCGGGGTGCCGTCCTGGTCGCCCACAACGCTCCTTTCGACCTCGGTTTCCTCAGGGCCGCGTGCGAGCGCACCGGGATCGCATGGCCGGCGGCGGAGTCGTTGGACACGGCCCGGCTCGCCCGCCGGACCCTCACCCGGGACGAGGCACCGAACTGCAAGCTCTCGACGCTGGCGCGGTTGTTCCGAGCGACCGAGCCACCGTGTCACCGGGCTCTGGCCGATGCACGGGCCACCGTGGACGTCCTGCACGGCCTATTCGAACGGCTGGGCAACCTCGGCGTGTCGACCCTCGAGGAACTCCAGGCGTTCAGCGCGCTCGTACCGCCGGCCGTGCGCCGCAAACGGCATCTGGCGGACTCGCTGCCCTCGAGTCCAGGCGTCTACCTGTTCCGGGATGCGGAGGGCCGGGTCCTCTACGTGGGGACCTCCCGCAACCTGCGCACCCGGGTCCGGTCGTACTTCACGGCGAGCGAACCGCGCACCCGCATGGCCGAGATGGTCGGCATCGCCGAGTCGGTCGATGCCGTGCCGTGCGCCCACGCGTTGGAGGCCGAGGTCCGCGAGCTGCGCCTCATCGCCGAACACAAACCCCGCTACAACCGACGCTCGCGGTTCCCGGAACGGTCGATCTACCTCAAGCTCACGGTCGAGCCGTTCCCGCGCATCTCCCAGGTCCGTCAGGTGCGGGACGACGGGGCGGTGTATCTCGGACCGCTCGGTTCCCGGCGCACCGCGGAACTCGCGACCGCCGCCATCCACGAGGCCTTCCCGCTGCGGCAGTGCACGGGTCGGCTGTCGGTACGGTCCCGGTCGCCGGCTTGCGTGCTCGCCGAGCTCGGGCGGTGCGGCGCGCCCTGCGAAGGACGCCAGTCGCCGGAGGAGTACGCGGTCCATGTCGAGGCCGCTCGCACGGCCTGGCTACGGGACCCCGAGACCGTCGTCGCCCGCTTGCGAAGCCGGATGGCCAGCCTCGCCGAAGCCGGCCGGTACGAGGAAGCGGCGGCGCATCGGGACCGCTTGACGGCATTCGTCCGAACCGCAGCCCGGCTGCAACGGCTGACCGCGCTGACCTCGATCGCGCAGCTCGTCGCGGCAGCGCCGGACGGTTCCGGCGGGTGGGAGCTCTCGGTGATCCGGCACGGTCGCCTGGTGGCGTCCGGGGTCGCGCCGCGGGGAGCGGCGGTGCGGCCGTATCTTGCCGCCCTGGTCGCGACCGCCGAGACCGTGGAACCGGGACCAGGTCCGTTGCCGGCCACCACCGCGGAGGAGACCGAGTGCATCCTGCGCTGGCTGAATCGCCCCGGGGTCCGGCTCGTGGAGCTGGACGGCTCCTGGCACTCCCCCGCCTTCGGCGCCGGCCGGTTCCGTCGGCTCCTCGATCTGCCCGAGAGCGGCCGTCAGCGCCTCAGCTCCCTGGAGGACCGGCGGGGGCTCCGGCCTCAGAGTCGACCCGCTCGCCGCGAGCTCGCGGCGGGGTAAGCGGCTAGGTTCGCTTGCGTTCCGTTCGCGCAGTCCCGATCCGTCCTCGACGAGGAGCGTCCCGTGGTCACCGCAGTCGTGCTCATCACCGCATCGGTGGACCAGATCCCCGAACTCGCGCAGCAGATCGCGGAACTCGACGGGGTCACCGAGGTCTATTCGGTCACGGGGGACATCGACCTCGTGGCCATGGTCCGGGTCCGACGACAGGACCAGCTGGCCGAGGTGATCGCCGACCGGCTGACCAAACTGCCCGGAGTCGTACGCACCGAGACGCTCATCGCCTTCCGGACGTACAGCCAGCTCGACCTGGACGCGGCGTTCAGCATCGGCGTGGAGGACGCGGACTAGACGACGCGTCCCGCGTCGGGGCGCAGCGCAGCCCAGCTGCCCGGAGCCTGCGGACCAGCTCCCGGCTCGACACCGGTTGGGCGCCAAGCGCGACGGCCTGCTCGCGCACCCGCGCCGGGACGTCGTAGTGATCACCTTGGAAGCCACGCCGCGGGGTGCCGAGCTGGTCGGCGAAGGCGTGCAGTTCGAGGTAGGAAACGTCGCTCACCAGGTGGGCCCACCAGTCGCCCCGGAAGGGCCAGACCGCGTCGTCGACCGAGCCGTTCGAGGCAGGCCCTTCCGACGTCAGGTGCTGAGGCGCCGCCGCCGGAGGGCCACGGTCAGCAGGAGTGCGAGCAGCGCCAGGAGGCCGACGACCAGGACCGGACGGACGTTGCTCTTCCCACCGATGAACCGACCGACGTTCGAGCGCTCGGACTCCCGGGGCAGCCGGAGAATGGCTGTCCCGGCACCCTCCGTCGACAGCAGGATCGACTGGCCGTCCGCGGCGAAGGCCACCGATTCACCCTGCGGCTGGACCGGGAGGTGGATCTGCCGCGGCGTCGAACGCAGGGCGGCGACCAGATCGTCTCCGGGCACGGTGTAGATGTACGCGTCGAGATAGGTGCGCAGCACGATCACCCGACCGTCCGGTGAGACCGCTCCCCCGGTGATCGCCTCGAAGGTGCCCCCCGATTCTGGGGCGTTCAGCTCCCCGCCACTCACGAGTCGGCGGACGTCGGCCGGCGCCGGGGCGGTGGTGGCCGCCGGTCGGCCTTCGGCCGCGTAGATCCGGGGCTTGCTGGTGGAGCCCTTGGTCACGACCACCATCTGACCGGTGCGCGGCGAGACGAGCAGTGCCTCCGCGTCATGCGGTTCGTCGGGGTAGGCGAAGCGGAAGCGCTGTGCATCGACCGACGTCTCGCCCGTGACCTGCGCGGGCTCGGTCACCCGGTCGACGACGATCCTTTTCCGCTGACCGATGTTGTCACCGATGTCGCCGAGCCAGAGCGTGTGGTTCGGCCCCGGGGCCAGGTCCTCAGCGTCGAAAGCGTCCACCCCGCGCAGGTTGAGGATTCCGGCTGTCGCACACGTGCCGTTCTTGGGCGCCGCGAGCGCGAAGATCCGGGCCCGGTCACCGGAGTCGTTGTGGGTCCACAGCCGGGCGGCGTCCAGCGTGCTGACGGCAAGACCGCTTGACTCGGTGATCGCGGGATCGTCCAGGGTGCAGTAGGTCGACTCCGACCCGAAGGTCGGAGGTGTCGGTGGGGTCGAAACCGGTGCAGTCGAGGCGGGGGAGGCCGACGCGGGTGCAGCCGACGCGGCAGCTGCGGCCCGTGTCCGGTCCGGTGGCACGGCACCGCCGACCGCGGCGAGCGTGAACAGAGCAGCGACCAACAGGACCCGGCCCCGGCCCCGGCCCACGGAACTCACCGCGCTACGGTTGCGGCTCCGCTGACCTCGACCCAGTGCGCCAGCGACGCCGCGGCCCGCCCCGAGTCGAGCGCGTCGGCCGCCCGGACGAAGGCCGCCGCCAGCCTCTCGCTCAGCGCATCCCCCGCGGGGTTCGAATCGGCGGCGACGAGGGCTGCGGCAGCGTTCAGCAGCACCGCGTCGCGCACGGCGCCCATTTCCCCGCCGAGGACGCGTCGAGCGATGTCGGCGTTGGCGGCGGCGTCCCCGCCCCGCAGGGCGCCCGGTGCCGAGCGCGGGACCCCGAAGGTCTGCGGGTCGACGACTTCCTCCCGCACCTGACCGTTCCGCACCTCCCAGACGTGGGACGTGGTGGTTGTCGTGAGTTCGTCAAGGCCGTCGTCGCCGCGGAGCACGAGCGCCGAGACATCTCGGGTGGCGAGCACGCCGGCCAGCACGGGCGCCATCCGCGCATCGGCGACGCCGACCGCCTGCGCCCCCGGCTGGGCCGGGTTGGTGAGCGGACCGAGCACGTTGAACACCGTGGGCACGCCGATCTCCCGGCGGGCGACGGCGGTGTGCCGAAGCGCCGGGTGGAACCGCGGGGCAAAGCAGAAGCCGATGCCCGCCTGCTCGACGCAGTCGGCGACCTGCCGGGCGTCCAGGTCCACCCGGATCCCCAGCTCCTCGAGCAGGTCGGCGGAGCCGGTCTTCGAGGACGCCGCCCGGTTGCCGTGCTTGATCACGGGCACGCCGGCCCCGGCGACAACGAGTGCGGACAGGGTGGAGATGTTCACCGTGTGGGCGCGGTCCCCTCCGGTGCCGCAGGTGTCGACGGCGCGCGACCTGAGCTCGTCCGGTACCGGGAGGCGGACCGCGCGGGCGAGCATCGACTCGACCAATCCGGCTACCTCGTCCGGCGTCTCGCCCTTGGCCCGGAGCGCCACGGCAAAGGCGGCGACCTGGGCGGGGCTTGCTGCGCCATCCATGATTTCCGCCATCGCCCAGGCGGAGTTCTCACGGCTCAGGCCGGCGCCCGACAGCAAGGCGGAGAGCAGGTTCGGCCAGGAGGCGTCCATAGCGGCCTCCCGATCAGCGGCGGCGGGGCCGGCTGCCGGACGCGACGACCGGTGAGCGGTCCTTGCTCAGTTTGATCAAGCGGACGACGGCGTCGGCGAGGTCGACGGGATCGGCCGGGTGCTTGAGGGCGGCGTCGGCCAGCGACCAGCGCGCGAGCCACCGGTCATCCCGTCGAGCCACGAGCAGCAGCATCAACGGGCAATTCGGGACCTCGTTCTTCAGCGACCGGCTGATGCCCATGCCGCCGGTCGGCGCAGCTTCGCCGTCCAGGACGCAGACGTCGATGCCGCCCGCGTCCACCAGGCGCGTGACGGTGCCGGCGTCCCCGGCCTCGACCCAGTCGATGGGCTCCATCTCCGGGTCCGGCCGACGGCCGACGGCGAGTAGCACGCGTTCACGGACGCGCGGGTCGTCGCTGTAAACGAGGACGGTGCTCATGCGGCGCGGTTACCTCCGAGGGATCGATCGGAGGCTACCCGAGAAGGCCCTCGCGACCGGCCCCGGCACGCGGGTCGCGGGCGCGTCCGGGCGCGGCCACCCGGAGCCCCTCAGTCGGACGGAGCGAATGCCTCCCAGCCCAGGTAGTCGACCGGGTGCCGGGTGGTGAGTCCGGTCATCCGGGCGCGTGCCTGGGCCGCGGACAGCGGCGTCAGCAGGACGGTCGAAGACGCCGTCAGGGTGTCCGCGTCGGGTCGGGCGACGGCGTATCCCTCCACCTCGAGCCCGCCGAGCAGCGCGTCGACGTCGGCGCCGTCCCGGCCCTCGCCGGCCAGGCCGTCGTCATCCCGACGGTCGCCGCCCAGGACCCGGAAGACGTGCCGCAGCAGGACCGGCCGGGCGAGGTCCCGCCCTGAGGCAGCGATCTCGTCCAGCACGGCTGCATCGCCCCGCTCGACCTCGAAAGCGCGGCCGAGAGGCACGAGCGTGCCGTCGTCGATCACCTCGACCGACCCGGCCCGGAGGCGTCGCCCGAACAGCCGGGCGAACCGGCCCGGAGCCTTGGCGACCGGCGAGCCGGGTGGGGTCACCGCCGGGCACCCCCTGGTGGCGCCGGTACCTGCTCGTCGTCAACCTGCGTCGAAGCAGCCGGAGCGGCCGGAGCGGCCGGAGCAGCAACAGTCCGCGAGGCTGCGGGACGGGCCGGCTGTCCGGCGAGCCTGGCCAGGTAGGCGTTGTAGGCCGCGAGCTCGTCGCCACCCGAGCCTTCGGTGCGGTCGGCTTGCCGGTCCTCCCGGCGGGCCTGCCGCTCGTCTGCGCGGGACCACTGGACGAACAGCGCCACGAAGACCATCGCACCGACCAGCTCACCGGCCGCCCACATGAGACCGCCGCCGTTGTGCTGATCGGTCAGCAGGCTGGTGCCCCACGAGCGCGGGTGGCTGGCGTAGTAGCCCGAGGCGAAGACCTCGCTGTAGTTCATGATCGCCAGAGCCAGCAGCGCGTGCAGCGGGAACGTCAGGAAAAGCAGCATCAGCCGCCCCCAGTGCGGGAGCCGGCCCGGTAGCGGATCGATGCCGATGATCGGCCAGAAGAACAGGCAGCCGGCCAGCAGGAAGTGCACGTGGATCAGGTCGTGCACGAAGTTGTTGCGTAGCGAGACGTCGTACAGCGAGCTGAAGTACAGGCCGTACATGGTGACGATCAGCACCACGAAACCGACCAGCGGGAACGCCAGAACCTTCGCGACCGGGGTGTGCAGCAGCCAGAGCAGTTCGCGGCGTGGCCGTTTCGGCAGCGCGCGCAGGGCGAGCGTCACCGGGGCGCCGAGCGCCAGCGGGATCGGCGCGACGGTGGCGAGCAGCATGTGCTGGACGGCATGGGCCGAGAACAGTGCGTGGTCGTAGAGCGCGACGCCGCCGCAGGTCGCATAGGCGATGACGAACAGCCCGGCCAGCCAGGCCGCGGTGCGTCCGATCGGCCAGGCGTCCCCGCGTCGCCGCAGGCGGAGGACACCGGCCAGGTAGAGGGCCGCGCCGATAGCGACACCGATCAGCGGGACCAGTTCTGGCGACCAGTCGAACAGCAGCCGCCCCAGATCGGGCGGGGGCGGCACGAACGAGTGAGCAACCAGCACAGCTACCAGCCTAGTTCGTGGGCATCCCCACAGACTCGGCTGTGAAGGATGGCACCCGGTCGCCCTCGCTCGTCCGAACTTCTGCCAGAATGCGCCCTGTGGCAAGCGCAGCCCCGGTGCTGGAGAACGCACCCCCTCACGGTTCCCTGACCCGGCCCTCGATGGTGTCCGTCGGCACCATCGTCTGGCTGTCGTCCGAGCTGATGTTCTTCGCGGCGCTGTTCGCGATGTACTTCACGATCCGAGCGGTGACCCCGTCCGCGGACTGGCCGCCCGTCCATGGTGTCAACGGTGTCGGTCCCGTCCACCTGCACGTGGGCTTCTCGCTGATCTTCACGACGATCCTGGTGCTCTCCAGCGTGACCTGCCAGCTCGGGGTCTTCTCGGCGGAGCGGGGGGACGTCCACGGCCTGCGCCGCTGGTTCGTCCTCACGTTCTTCATGGGCCTGATCTTCATCATGGGGCAGGGCTACGAGTACTTCATGGAGAACGAGTTCACGCTCTCCTCGCACGCCTACGGCTCGGTGTATTACCTGACCACCGGCTTCCACGGCATGCACGTGTCCGGTGGTCTGGTGGCATTCATCCTGTTGCTCATCCGCACGACGTACGGACCGTTCACCCCCGAGCAAGCGACCTCAGCGATCGTCGTCTCCTACTACTGGCACTTCGTCGACGTCGTATGGATCGCCCTCTACGCGACCATCTACATCCTCCAGTGAGCGACATGACAGCAATCCGGTCGGCCCGACCGCGACGCCTGCCCACGGCCTTTCTCCTTCTCCTCGCCCTGATCGCCCTCGCGGCGCTCTGGGCCGCTTTCGCTCCCAAGAGCTCGGCCGCCGAGGCCGAGGACCCGAACCTCGCCGTGCGCGAGGGTCGAGCCCTCTTCCTCGTCGGGTGTTCGTCCTGCCACGGCCTGGACGCACAGGGCGGTAACCAGGCACCGAGCCTGGTCGGCGTCGGCTCGGCCGCCGTCGACTTCCAGGTCGGAACCGGCCGGATGCCACTCGCGGCCCCGGGCGCCCAGGCAGAGCGGAAGACCCCCCTCTACAACCAGACCCAGATCAATCAGCTCGGCGCCTACGTCGACTCGTTGGCCCCGGGTCCGAAGGTGCCTACGGTGAACCTCGCCGACGGTGACCTCGCCTACGGCGGCGAGCTGTTCCGCACGAACTGCGCGCAGTGCCACCAGGCCGCCGGCCAGGGTGGAGCGCTCACTTACGGCAAGCACGGGCCGAGCCTCATGAACGCGACGCCCGTGCAGGTCGGCGAGGCGATGCGTACCGGCCCCGAGTCGATGCCGGTCTTCTCACCTGCTCAGCTCAACGACCACCAGGTGAACTCGATCGCGAAGTACGTCGAGTTCCTCAAGACCCCGAACGACCCGGGCGGTAACCCCATCGGGCACTACGGACCCGTCCCTGAAGGGCTCGTGGCCTGGCTGGTCGGCATCGGCGGTCTGGTTGTCGCCACCCTGTGGATCGGATCGAGGATCACATGACCGGCAAGCGACGCGACGATCATCTTCCCGAGGGATCGCCGGACCAGCCGGCCGGCGGGTCGACCGGCGGGTCCGACCCGAACACGCGCCGCGTCACCGGACACCAGGGCGAAACGGCGGCCCAGGCCACCGGGAGCGTCATCGGTCGACTCCGCAACGCCAAGACCGGCGGCGCTCGAGTGGACCAGGAGGGTCACAGCCGCGGCAGCGACGACCTCGACCAAGGCCCGGACGACCGCGGTGGCACGAGCGAGCGGGTCGACGCAGGCGTGGGCGGCGGTCAGCGCGCCATCAGCGACGCTGACTTCCAGCAGACCGACTCGAGCCGCGGGGAACACGCCCGAGGGCCGGCCGGCGAGTCGATGGTGGGCCGCAGCGGCGTCGCGGACGACGTCGACTTCCAGGGCCCCCGCCCGGAGGATGTCGATCGGCGGCGAGAGCGCCGCTCGGAGCTGGTGATCTTTACCTGGTTTCTGGTCTCGATCATCAGCACGTTCGTGTTCGTGATCATGAACTTCGCCGGGAACTCGCACAAGCAGTACTACACGCCGGTACTCGGCGTCTCGCTGGCGCTGGCCATGTCTGGGCTGGGGATCGGCCTCGTCCATTGGGCCAAGCGCCTCATGCCGGACGAGGAAGCCGTCCAGGAACGTGAGCCGCACTTCTCCAAGCCGGAGGAGGTCGAGGCCACCGAGGCCACCTTCGTCAAGGGCTTGGAGGAATTCGGCTTCGGCAAGCGTCCGCTCCTGCGCCGCACCCTGCTCGCGGCCGGTGGAGCGCTCGGGCTCATCGCCGTCGTGCCGATCCTCAACTTCGGAAAGCTGGTCGGTCGCAGCCACACCGACCTCAAGGAAACGGCCTGGAAGACCACGCCCGGCGAGCCGCCGAAGCGTCTGGTCACCCAGGACGGGATCCCGGTGCGCCTCGGTGACCTGGCCGGCGGTGGCCTGCTGACCGTCTTCCCAGGGAAGCTGAAAGAAGGCAGCACCGACGAGTACGAAAAGCCGGACATCCAGACCAAGGCTGACTCGACCGTCCTCCTCATCCGGCTGCGCTCGGACCAGGTGCTGAACCCGAAGCCGGGCCGCGAGGACTGGACGTACGACAACCACATCGCGTACTCGAAGATCTGCACGCACGCGGGCTGCCCGGTGTCGCTCTACGAGCAGCAGACCCACCACCTGCTGTGCCCCTGCCACCAGTCCGTCTTCGACGTCCTCGACCACGGCCGACCCATCTTTGGGCCAGCAGCGCGTCCCCTCCCCCAGCTGCCTATTGAGGTGGACGAAGCGGGGTACTTTGTTG
>DATITC010000186.1:0-19003 GCA_035468175.1 Frankiaceae bacterium
GTCCCCTGGACCGCCCCCACCGGACGGACCTACGTCGACCCCGTCGAAGACCACTACGACGACCCCATCCTCAGCCAACACCTCGCCAAAGCCCACGCCCGCGAACGCGCCCGAACCCAACGCCACCAGCCCAAACCAGCCGGCCTCCCCGGCCCCCGCACCGACCCCTGGAACCCACCAGCCGACGGCGACGACACCACCGACTGCCCGTTCTGATGGGACAAGCTCCGAGCGTGACCAGATCGGCGCTGGGGTCAAGCTGGTGCGTCGCAGACCGCTGCCTCGCGCTCGTCCGTCGAGCTGTACTGCGACCAGGAGCCTGGATACAGGCGACCGATCCCGAATCCGGCGTGCTCGAGCGCGATCAAGTTGTGACATGCGGTGACGCCGGAGCCGCAGTACGAGATGACGTCGGTCGATCGGTCGACGCCCGCCGCAGCGAACCGCTCGCGAAGACTCTCGATCGCGAGGAAGCGGCCGGTCTCGTCGAGGTTCTCCCGGCAGGGCAGGTTCAGCGCGCCAGGGATGTGTCCGGCCCGCGGGTCAACGGGCTCGACGTCACCGCGGTACCGATCAGCGTCCCGAGCGTCGAGGACAACAGGTGCGGCAGCGCCGACGGAGTTGCCGGAGTCGGCGGCGTTGCTCGCCTCGCCCGGGCCGCTCGCCTCGTCGATGCTGGCAAGCCGATCGTCCGGCCACGGGCGGACGCTGAACTCAGCGCGCTCCCGCACCGGCACCACCGTTTCGAGCGGCCCGGCGTAGGCGTCGATACCCCCGTCGAGCAGCGCGGCTTCATGGCCGGTACTCCGCAACATCCAGACGAGTCGTGCGGCAATGACGCCGCCCTGGTCGTCATAGGCGACCACAACGTCGTCGTCCGCGATGCCGAGCAGGGCCATGCCCTCGGCGAAGACTTCCGGGGTGGGAAGGGGGTGACGACCGAGAGTCGGCTCGGCAGGCGCCGCGAGCCAACGATCGAGGTCGACGAACACCGCGCCGGGAAGGTGGCCGGCAGCGTAGGCGTCGAGCCCCGACCGGCCGTCCAGGTACCAGCGGACGTCGGCGAGGACGACCCATTTGCCGTGCTCCTGCAGCCACGCGGTATCGATGACGGGCGGGATCACCCTTGTCAGGATAGTGACGAGTCAGAGATCGACGACGACGCCGGTGCCCCCTCGCCGCGGGTCGCCCACGGCTTCGACGGAGCCGTCGGCCCACCGGGCCACGGCGTGCGCACCGCCGAAGTAGAGGTCGCGTCGACTCCACTCGTTCACGCGCCAAGAGCGGCGGAGATGGCCGAGGACCTCGGGCGACAGGCCGGGCTCGACCTGCAGAATCGAGCGGTCCCAGTGCAGCCGGGAAGCGTGAACGACCTCGTCCAGCGGCAGCCGGTGGTCGAGCACACCGGTCAGCACCCGGGCGAGCGCGCTCGGGATCCGTTCGCTGCCGCCGCTACCGACACCGACGACGGCCCCGTCTGGCCCGCGCACCACGGTCGGCATCATCATCGAGCCGACCCGCTCGCCGGGGATCCCGGCCTCGACTCCTTCCGGGTGCAGGTCGGTCTCACCCAACATGTTGTTGAGCTGAATGCCGGTGCCGGGGATGAAGGTGCCCGAGCAACTCCCGTTGGACGTGGTCATCGCGGCGACGTTCCCGTCGCCGTCGACCACGCTGACGTGGGTCGTTCCGCGGACCGAACGTGGACCGACGACGTGCCGGTCGGCCATCGCCACGAGCCGCCGGGCGTAACGCTCGTACGCGTTCGGCGACGCGTCGAGACGTGGTTGCCCCGCCAGGCCCGCGAGGCCCTCGAGCACCAGACTGGCGCCGAAAGACGGCGGCGGATTCGAGAAGATGTCGCCACCGCGGTAATGCAGGGTGAGTGGCTGACGCTCCCGCACCTTGTAGCCGACCAGGTCCTCGCGGGTCACGGCGCCGCCGTCCCGCATTGCGCGGTCGAGGTCGTCTGCGATTCCCGCAAGGTCGACCGCGCCATCTCGAGCGAGCACTTCGAGGAAGTCCG
Source organism: Frankiaceae bacterium (assembly GCA_035468175.1). Classification (GTDB taxonomy): domain Bacteria; phylum Actinomycetota; class Actinomycetes; order Frankiales; family Frankiaceae; genus JAVEDQ01. The sequence goes on from DATITC010000186.1 coordinate 2,027, forward strand.
CGAAGGCGGGGTTCCGGAGTCGGTCCCCGACAGCCACCAGCTCGCCGCCAGGCTTAAAGATGGCGCGGCCCTCAGCGGTGAGGGTGAGGATGTCGTGCAGCAGCACAAGCACGTCGGCTTGCGCCGCGTCGAGCCGAACGCCCTCGCGCGCCAACCGATGGGCAGGAGCCACGACCTCGGCGAGCGGCAGACATCCTCGCTGTTTCTGGATCTGGAGGTAGCCGGCAAGACAGCCGGGGACGGCGACCGAGCCCCATCCGGCCGAGAAGATCTGATCCGCACCACTGAAGCGGACGGTGATCGGCGTCATCGTTGGTGGGGCCGTCGTGGCCGGTCGCCCCCTGCCCGGCACGTCGACGAAGAAGTCGATCAGGGTCGGTGCGCCGTCGGCGGGGGCGTCAAGCAGGAAGCCGCCCCCGCCGAGGCTCGAGAGACCGGGTTCGGCCACGGCCGCTGCGAACCCGGCCGCAACGGCGGCGTCGACCGCGGCACCACCAGCCCGGAGGACCTCGACCGCTGCGGCAGCGGTGTCCCGGTTCCCGGCCGCCACGCCACCCTGCCGAGGCCGAGTTCGAGGCCGAGTTCGAGGCCGGGGTCGATTCCGAGGTGCGCCCGTTACAGCATCCTCCGCGGTCCGTAGTCCAGCCGCGTCACCGGCGGCCCGACCTCGGCGGCGGCGCCGAGCACGTGCAGACCGCTCGGCGTGACCAGCACCGGGTTCAGTTCCACCGCGGACACCTCGGGTAGGTCGTCCTTCAGACGCGCAACCCGCAGCAGGAGTTCCTGCACCCCGGCGAGGTCGGCGGGCTCGGCGCCTCGATAACCGGACAGCATGGGAGCCGCCCGTGGAGCCCGCACCATCTCCTCGGCATCGGCGTCCATCAGGGGCACCAGCCGCCAGACGGTGTCGCCGAGCAGTTCGCTGGCGATGCCTCCCACGGCGAAGGAGACGAGCGGACCGAAATGGGGCTCCTCGACCGCGCCGATCACCACCGGCACCCCTGGCGGGGCCATCTTCTGGACCACCAGGGCCCCGGGGACCCCGGTGGATTTGCGGGCGTCGGCGTGCGCGCGGAGTTGCTCGGTGACCGCCTCCCAGGCGGCGCGGAGCTGATCGGCGTTGGCGAGGTCGAGCCGGACCGCGCCGAGGTCGGAGCGGTGCCGGTAGGCGGGATCGGTGGTCTTCAGCACGACCGGCCACCCGATGCGCGAGGCCATCTCCACAGCCTCGTCGGCGTCGGCCGCCGGGTAGGCCGGAACGACCTGGATGCCGTACGCGGTGAGCAGGGCGCTGACGTCGAGCGGCTCGCAGCCCTCCCTGGTGACGTCACCGGACATGCCGCCCGCGCCCCCGGAGGCGGGGCCGTTCGAGGTGCTGATGTCCGTCAGTGTGCGGGCCTTCTCCAGATCCACATCCGCGAAGACGATCTCGGTGCCTGGCGGTCGGCTGCGCCAGCGCGCGTGCTCGCGCACCCGACCCATCGCCTGCACCGCGGACTCCGGGGTGGAGTAGGACGGCACGGTGCCGAGCTCCGGCACGAGGCCCTCCTGGCCCAGGAACGTCGCCGCGATCGGGCGTCCGCTACTCGCCGCCGTCTCCGCGACGACCGCGCCGACTTCGGCGGCGCCGATGCCGAGGGGCGGCACGAACACCGCGATGAGCGCATCGGCATTCGCGACGGCTCCCTGCAGCGCGGGGCGGTACTGCTCGGCGCCGCTGTCCACGGGGACGATCTCCACGTGTCCGGCCGTCAGCCCGACGCCGGGCAGGGACCGCAGGACGAGGCGCGCCAGCGACCTGCTGTTCGAGACGACGCCGACGCGGTCACCCTCGGGCAGCGGCTGGGAGTCCAGCAGCGCAGCCGAGTCCAGCATGTCCGCCACCGTCGTCGCGCGCACGACGCCGGCTTGGGCGAGCAGCGCGTCGGTCACGGGTGCGACGCCCGTCGTCACCGCGACCACGGGCTTCACCCGCCCGAGGCGACGGGCGAGCCGCCCGAACTTTCGCGGGTTACCGAAGGTCTCGAGATAGAGCAGGACGACGGCCGTATCCGGGTCGTCCTCCCAGTACTGCAGGAGGTCGTTGCCGCTGACGTCGGCCCGGGCACCGGCCGACACGAACGAGGAGATACCGAGCCCCCGCCGGCCCACCTCGTCGAGCAGCGCGATGCCCAAGGCGTCGGACTGGGCGAAGAACCCGAGGCTCCCGGGCGCCGCCTGCCGGGGCACCAACGACGCGTTGAGGTGCCCGGCGGGCCGCAGCACCCCGAGCCCGGCGGGTCCGATGAGCCGCATGCCCGCCTTCCGCACGCGGGCGGCGAGTTCGCGGTCGGCGTCCGCGCTTCCCATGTCGGTCAGCACCATCAGCCCGTGCACCCCGGCCGTGGCGCAGTCCTCAACCACCTCGGGCAGCGTCGCCGGTGGGGTGCAGACGACAGCGAGGTCGATCGGGCCCGGCGCGTCCTGGACCCGGCGGTAGGCCTCGAGGTCGCGGATCCGCTTCGCCTTTCGGTGGATAGGCGCGACGGTCCCCTCGAAGCCGCCGGCGAGCAGGTTGCCGATCACGACACCACCAGGCTTCGCCGGATCCCGCGACGCGCCGACCACCGCCACCCCGCGCGGCCGCAACAGACGCCCGATCGAACGGGCTTCCGCGCGGTGCTCCCGCGCGCGCATCACCTCGACGCTGCGTTCGGTGGGAGCGATGTCGAAGGCGACCTGAACCGTTCCGCTCTCGTACTGGCGGCTCACGGTGTAGCCCGCCTCGAGAAAGACGCCGAGCATCGCCCGGTTTCCGCTCAGGACGTCGGCCTCGAAACGCCGGATTCCCCGCTCCTGCCCGGCGGCGGCGAGATGCTCGAGCAGCACGGACCCGATGCCGCGTCCCTGGTGGTCGTCCTGGACGATGAACGCCACCTCGGCGGTGTCGCTACCCACGACCCCTTCGTACCGGCCGACCGCCACCAGGGCGTCGTCCACCTGAAGGATGAACGCGACCCGCCGGTCGTGGTCGACGTGGGTGAAGCGCTCCAGGTCCCGGGGCAGGACCACCGGATACGGCGCGAAGAATCGCATGTAGATCGTCTCGGGCGACAGCCGGGCGTGCATCGCGACCAGCGCGTCCGCGTCTTCCGGCCGGATCGGCCGCAGGTGGCCGGTCCCGCCGTCGGAAAGCAGGACGTCAGCCTCCCAATGGCTCGGGTAGCCGGTCATCGGTTCCGCCCCGGCAACGATCCCGCCAGCACCGGGTCCGCCAGCATCGGGTCCGCCAGCATCGACTCCGCCAGCATCGGTCGGGCCCATCATCGGTCCCGCTGAGGATCGAGTCCGTGGAGCGGCAGGATCTCGCGCCGGGTCGCGGAGATCGCGACGTCCAGCGGGTCGTCGCCGTCTCCGTCACCGGCGTCCCACGGCACGTAATCCGGCATGGCGTCGCTCGGAATCGGCTCGTCCCGCCGGTCAGTCATCGCCTCGGGACCGAGGATGCCGAACCGGTACCGGATCTCGGTGCGCCAGCTCATCGGGATCGAGGTGGCGGTGGCCAGCGCGTCACCCGTAGCGACCGCGAGCAGGTGCGTCCAGGCCCGCGGAACGACGTCCGCCAGGGCGTAGCCGCCTCCGCCGAGCGCGATCCACCGGCCGCCGCACAACTCGTGCGCGAGGTCGTGCAACAACATGTAGGTGGCTCGTTGACCGTCCACGGTGAGCCGGAGGTCGGTCAGCGGATCGGCCCGGTGCCCGTCGCAGCCGCACTGCGTCACCAGGATCTCCGGCTCGAACGCCTCGAGAAGAACCGGTACCACCCCGCTGAACGCGCGCAGCCAGCCGGCGTCGCCGGTGAAGCCGGGCAGGGCCACGTTCACCGCGGTGCCCTCGGCGTCCCCGACGCCGATCTCGCTCGGGAACCCGGTGCCCGGGAAAAGAGTGGTCCCGCTCTGGTGCAGCGAAATGGTCATCACCCGCGGGTCGCCGTAGAACGCCTCCTGCACCCCGTCCCCGTGGTGGGCGTCGACGTCGACGTAGGCGACGCGGCGCACCCCGTCGTCGAGCAGGGCCTGCACCGCGATCGCCGCGTCGTTGTAGACACAGAAGCCGGCCGCTTTAGCCCGATGCGCGTGGTGCAGCCCGCCAGCGATGTTGACCCCGTGCAGCGCCCGGCCGCTGCGCACCGCTTCGGCCGCCGCGACGCTCCCACCGGCGATCGCCGCCGCCGCCTCGTGCATCACCCGCCAGACCGGATCGTCCAGCGTGCCGAGGTCATAGCGCTCGTCCGGCAGCGCCCGGCGGACGGCCTTGACGTAGTCGGCGGCGTGCACCCGCAGCAGCAGGCGGTTGTCGACGGGGTCGGCACCAGCGACCACCAGGTCAGGTCGCGAAAGCACACCCAGGGCGCGGGCCAGCGACATGGTCACATCGAGGCGCGCCGGGCGCATCGGATGACCCTCGCCCGGGTCGTAGCGCAGGAATTCGTCGTCCCAGACGACGTGTGCGGGTCCGCTCATCGCCAGTCAGTCTGGCACTCTGCGCGGATGGCGCGCTGGGCGGTGGGCACTTCGGGCTGGCAGTACGCGCACTGGCGGGGCCATCTCTACCCGCCTGGCCTGCCGCAACGCCGCTGGCTGGAGCGGCACGCCGAGGTGTTCGCGAGCGTCGAATTGAACGCACCCTTCTACCGGCTCCCGGAACGAGACACGTTCACCGGCTGGGCGGACCGGACGCCGCCCGACTACGAGTTCGCGGTCAAGGCGAGCCGCTACCTGACCCACGTCCGCCGCCTGCGGGACCCGGCAGAGCCGGTCGCCCGGCTGATGGACCGCGCTGCCGGGCTGGGTACCAAGCTCGGACCGGTCCTGGTCCAGCTGCCGCCCACCCTGCAGGCCGACCCGACGGCGCTGGCCGACACGCTCGCCTGCTTTCCGGCCGTGGTGCGGGTCGCGGTCGAACTGCGCCACCCCAGTTGGGAGAGCGACGAGGTGCGCGGAGTGCTGCAGGACGCCGGTGCGGCGCTGGTCTGGGCGGACCGGGACAGCCGCCCGCGCAGCCCCCTGTGGCGCACTGCCGACTGGGGCTACCTGCGCCTGCACGCGGGGCGAGCCGAACCGTGGCCACGGTACGGCCGCCGGGCCCTGGCCACCTGGGTGCGGCGCCTGGAGGACGCGTTCGGTCCCGATCACGACGTGTACGTCTACACCAACAACGACCCGGGTGGAGCGGCACTCGTCGACGCCGCCGTCCTTGCCCGCATCGCGGCCGTCCGGGGGATGCCGGTGACCCGGGCCCCGAGCGCCGCCGCGGTGCGCTGAGCCGGTCAGGTGTTCAGCTCGGGCCGGTCGGGCAGGCTCGCGGCCGGCTCGACGGCCTCGTCGGCCGATCCGATGTTGCCGCCCATGTCGTGCTCGGAGCCGCCGGGGCCGCCCTTGATCGGACCGACATCGCCCACCGCTTCCGCGGATTCGGGGTCGGGCTGCAGGCCTGGGACGTCGGGGTGTTCGCTCATGTCCGGCGCGTACCCGATCGACACACGCCGACCCGTGAAAGCACTGACCCGCGAAAGCACTGACCTCGAGAAAGCACTGACCTTGAATGCGCTGACCCGTAGCCGAATGTCGTCCCGAGGTGCACACTGCCGGCACCCGCGTGAGCGGAAGGAGCGGGCGATGACAGATCTGCGACTGCACCGGGACGCTGTGGAAGCGTTCTGTGCCGGGCACCTGGACAGCGGGGAGGAGGCCGAGCTCGCCCTCCAGGTCGCGAGGATCTACACCTGCGAACCGGCTCTGCCGAACCACACGGTGCAACTTCTGGGGCGGCTGAGTCGTCAGCTGGGTGGGCCGGAGAAGGTCCTCGACTGGCTCTCGACGTTCCCCGGCGAACCCGGTCTGGTCGCCGCGGTCGTGCGCCTCAGCGACCTGCTTGGGGCCGTGAGTGGCAGCGCCCCGGTCGTCGATGCCGTCCGTCGGATCCGGGGCAACCGTCACCACCGCGACGCGTTCGGCCGGTACTGGGCGCCATCGACCGATCACGTCACGCTGACCGACCTCGCCGAGACCTTGAAGCATCTGCTCCGGCGCGACGACGGCCGAGGCGCCGTCGACCTCGCCGGCGAAGCGCTCGATCTGCTCGACGAAGCCCTGGCCATGGTGGAGAGGGACGGCCTCGACACCCGCGCGGCAAAGGCCTACGCCGAGCAGGCCCGGGCTGCCTTGGCAACGGCCACCGCCGGCTCCGGGGCGTTGCTCGTCGGCTGACACACAGGCCGATTCGCCGGAGGGGTCGCTAGCCTCGTATCCTGCATCGATGAGCAACGGCGAACTGCCCGACGTCTGGGCTGCGCGGCTCGACGAGGCCGAGCAGGAAGTGGCAAGGCGGGAGGCATCGATGAGCAGCTCAGCCGACCGGGACCCGAACGAATTCGCCGACGAGCGCGACAAGATCGCCGAGGAGCGGGACGCGTTGGCGCAGATGCTCGACGAGGTCGCCGCCACGCGGGACGTGAAGGCCATCGGCCGCGACGTCCGCGCCTCCGGTCGGGACCGGACCACCTCGACGACGACGGGCGGGGTCGATGCCGGCTTCGCCGACCGCTTCCTGTCCGCGGGCGATCGGGATTCGGCCGCCGGTGACCGAGCTGACAGCTTCGACGACCGGCGGCGCGCCGCCTCCGAGCGGGAGAAGGCGACCGCCGCCCGCCAGCAAGCCGCGGACGCCCGGGGCGCGGCCCGGGCTGCCGCCGAGCGCTCGGAGGCGACCGCCGCGGCGCTTCGGGCCGACGTCGTCTCCGGCGCCACGCTGGGCCAGGCCCAGGGTCGGCTCATGCAGCGCTACGACGTGACTGCCGACGGGGCGCTCGAGATGCTCAACGAGCTGGCCGACCGGCAGCGCGTCGAGCTGGCCGAGATCGCCGAACGGGTCGCGCGGCTCGGCGTCGACGACTGAGCTCGGGACCACAGCCTCACTCCGGCCGGATCCCCCAGCTACCGGTCAGCATCTCGCCGGCGGCGAGCACGCGCAGTCCTTCGCCGGTGACCAGGGCGTTGGCTGGGCAGGTCATCGGCTCGACGGCAAGGCCTCGACGGCGGCGCTCCGGCTGCGGCACGGTGTCGCCCGTGAACACCTGCAGATAGCCGAAGGTCTCGTCCATCCACAACGTGGTCCGCCCGTCCGGCCCGTCGAGCCCGACGCTGGTGACACCGTTCTCCGGTGCAAGGTCGGTGTACGGCGTGTCCAGGACCGCGTCCCCGATCAGCCGGCCGGCGCGGTAGTCGTAGTCCGAGCCGGCGACCGGCTGCGTTCCGACCGGAATGCCCCGGTCGTTCACCTCGATGCGCGTCGCCGCGGGCACCTGCAGCGAGCAGTCGTCGACCGAGGCGCTGACGGTGCTGAGATACGGGTGGAACCCGAGGCCGAGCGGGACGTCCTCGTCCGTCCGGTTCTCGACACGGGCCTCGACCCGCAGTCCGTCGTCGGTCAGCCGGTAGCGCAACTCGGCAGCAAGTCGGAACGGGAATCCCGTCTGCGGGTGCAGGACGTGGCGGGCGACCGCTTCGGACTCGCTCACCCGCTCCAGCCGCCAACCGGCCCACCGGACGAGCCCGTGCATGGCGTTGCGTTTGGACACCTCGGTGAGCGCCAGCTGTTGCTGATCACCGCGCCAGCTCCACGCTCCGCCGTCGACGCGGTTCGGCCACGGGAGCAGCACCTGTCCGCGTCCGGCCGACGCCATCTCGTGCTCCGGGTAACCGTCGAGGACCGGGCGTCCGCCCACGTCATAGCTGCGGAGTCCACCCCCCACTTCGGCGACGACCGCAACCGCCGAACCGGACCGGAGCTCCAGCTGCTCACCGGATGGACGGAAGACCATCAGTCACCTCCGCATAGATCGCCGCGATCCGCATCGCTGCGGCCCGCCAGGAATAGGTCGTGCGGACGAGGTCCAACCCGTTCGTCCCCCGCAGCCGGCGTTCGGCCGCATCGGTGGCGACCGCGACGAGGGCGGCGACCAGCGAATCCTCGTCGTCGGGCTCGACCAGCCAGCCGTTGCGCCGCTCCCCGCCGTCCTCGACGAACGACAGCGGGCCGCCGTCCGCTGCGGCCACGACGGGCAGCCCGACCGCCATCGCCTCGAGAAATACCTGCCCGAAAGCCTCCCCGACCGACGGTGAAACGAGGACATCGGCGCAGGCCAGTCCCAGCGGGAGCTCGTCGTGGCCACGCCAGCCGAGGAAGAACACCCCATCGATCCGGTCGCGGACCGCGAGGGTCGCCGGGTGCTCCCCCTCCCACTCCCCCGGATGCCCGCCCCAGAGCACCAGCGGGGCCCGCACCCCGTGCTCGCGCCGAGCCCGGCCGTAGGCCCGGATCAGCAGCGGCAGCCGCTTCGGCTCCGTGAACCGCCCGACGAAGAGCAGCACCGGCAGGTCCGGGTCGGCGAGCGGCGCGAGGTCCGCGCCCGAGTAGCGGATGCTGCCCTCAACGCTGCTCTCGTCCCAGCCGCGGGGCTCGTCAACGAGCCACCGCCGGAAGTGGGCGAGCCGGGTCTCCCGGTCCAGCCGGCGCGGGCGGAAGAGGGTCGTGTCGACGCCGTGCGGGACGATGGCGACCCGCTCCGGGTCGATCCCGAACAGGTCGGCTGCGCGTTCCCGGTCCCGCGGGGAGACGACGACGAGCCGCTCGGCAGCCGTCGCCCAGCCCGAGAGCCGACGGTCCCAGGCGTCGGCGAACGGCCAGCGCAGCGGGTTGCCGCGGCGGATCGCTTCGAGCATGAGCATCTCGGTGCCGTGCAGGTGAGCGACGACCGGGAGCGCGACCGGCAGGCGCGCCGCGGCCTCCGCGATCGGCGTCAGGTGATGCAGGTGCAGAACCTCGACGCTGTCCGTCATGCCCTGCGCCAACGCCCCTGCCCAGGACACAACCTGCCGTTCGTACCGGGCGTCGTCCACGGCGGCGAACACCCGGTCCGGCGCACCGGGACGGTCCTCGAACGACGGGTGCAGCGGCACCGGGTGGTCCAACGGGTCGAGTCCCTGCTCGGTGAGGGCGAGCGCGGCGGTGTAGTCGACCCGCACGACGTCCTGACCTTGGAAGAAGGTCTCCGCATCGCCGGACGCGCCGAGCCCACCGCGCGAGCCGGTGACCAGCCGGACCGGCCAGCCGACCAGACCGAGTGCCGGAGCGAGGTAACGCACGACCTGCGCCGAACCGCCGCGAGGCCAGAACATCAGCGCCATGAGCACCCGCGGGTCCGGACCGTTCGGAGCTGGGCCGTTCGGGGTTAGACCGTCCAGAGCTATGGGTTCACCCTCCGGTCGGATGCACCGGGGGGTTCATGAAGACCCTCTTGTGGCAGGAGCCGCAGACGGCGACCTGCGCGCCCGGCTCCTCCTCGGTGATGCCGAAGCGGCTCAGCTGAATCGTTCCGTCACACCACGAACAGTCGACCCAGGGGCCGTCCGGCCAGACGTCCGGGCTCATGGACGGGCCTGCGGACGGGCCTGCGGATCGCGGCCCAGGAAGCCGATGAGGCGATCGACCGCGGGCGCGTCGTCCGGGACCGGGACCTGGTGGCCGAACGGCTTGTCCGGGCCGCGGTACTGCGGGCTGAGCATCTGCCGGCCCACGGTGAGCGCGGCCTCGGCTTCGGCGTCGTCGAACGGGACCGGCTGACCGGTGGCCACGGCGAGGTCCCACCCGTGGCCGACGTACTCCATCAGCATCATGCCGAGCACCATCGACCCCGGGACCGGACCCGACGTCAACGTCAACGACCGGTCTTCGGCACCGGCCCGGAACGCCGCGACAGCACGGTCCGCATCGGACCGGAAGCGCTCGGCCTGCGGGGCGGGCCACGGGGCGTCCTGCTCCGGTGGCCCTGACTCCAGTGACGCTGACTCCAGTGGCGCCGAATCCAGAACTTCGGACGGCGGGGACCCGGTCGCACTCGTGGCGAAGGTGCCGATCCATTCGTCGAGGTGGTCGACCAGCCCCGCGACGTCGTAGTCGGCGCACGGCGTCGGCCGGGACCCGGCGTCCGGCGGGAGGTGGGCGATGAGCGCACCCGTTTTGCCCAGCACCGCGTCGAGGAGGTCGACCTGCTCGCTCACGAGCGGGAAGCTATCACCGGGGCCGCTGGTGGAGGAGGCGCGTTGAGCGGGTCGGACGTCGTCGCCGTGTTGCAGCGCTGGACCGACTCCGGCGCGATCTGGCGGGTGCTGTCCCGGTCCGGCGACACGGTCGAGATCTCGCTACGGACCTGTTCGGGTGGCGAGGAGGTCGACCGGCTGCGCAGTACGGATCCAGCGGTTCTCGCCTATCTCGACGGTCGCTGGGCCAGCGACGGCTGAGGCAGGTTCAGCTCGGGCCCGGTCAGACCTCGAGGACCTTGCCGCCGTCGACCTGAAGTCGCCGGTTGGTGTGCACCGCGTCCAGCATGCGCCGGTCGTGCGTGACCAGGAGCAGCGTGCCCGGGTAGGAGTCGAGGGCCGATTCCAGCTGCTCGATCGCCGGCAGGTCGAGGTGGTTCGTCGGCTCGTCGAGCACGAGCAGGTTGACGCCGCGGGCCTGCAGCAGGGCCAGGGCCGCGCGGGTGCGCTCCCCCGGCGACAACGAGCCGGCCGGGCGGAGCACGTGCTCGGCCCCGAGGCCGAATTTGGCGAGCAGGGTCCGGATCTCGGCGGGAGGCAGGTCCGGCGCGGCATCCCGGAAAGCGTCGGAGAACGGTCGTTCACCGACGAACTGCTGCCGGGCTTGATCCACCTCGCCGACGACGACGCCGGGCCCGAGCGAGCCGGACCCCTCGTCCAGCGGCACCCGGCCGAGCAACGCCGCGAGCAGCGTCGTCTTGCCGCTGCCGTTCGCGCCCATGAGCGCCACCCGATCGGCCCAGTCGATCTGCAGGTCGACCGGCCCGAGCGTGAAGCTGCCGCGGCGCACGACCGCTCCCCGCAGCGTCGCCACCACGGCCCCGGCCCGCGGCGCCGACGCGATGGTCATCCGGAGCTGCCACTCCTTGCGAGGCTCCTCGACCGTTTCGAGCCGCTCGATCATCCGGTCGGTCTGCGCCGCCTTCGCCGCCTGCTTCTCGCTTGTCTCGCCGCGGAAGTTGGCGACCAGCTTGTCGTTGTCGGTCTTCTTCCGGCGGGCGTTCCGGACGCCCTTCTCCATCCACGCCCGCTGCGTCCGGCCCCGTTCCTCCAACGACGACCGCGTGCCCGCGTACTGCTCGTACGCCTCGCGCGCGTGCCGGCGGGCGACCTCGCGCTCCTCGAGATAGGACGTGTACGTCCCGCCGAAGACCCGCACCTGCTGCTGGGCGAGATCGATCTCCACGACGGAGTTCACCGTCCGGGCCAGGAACTCCCGGTCGTGGCTGACGACGACCACCCCGGCGCGCAGGCCGGCGACGAACTGCTCGAGCCGGCGGAGCCCGTCGAGGTCGAGGTCGTTGGTCGGCTCGTCCAGTAGGAAGACGTCGTACCGGGAAAGCAGCAGCGACGCGAGGCCGGCCCGAGCCGCCTGCCCGCCGGACAGACTGGCCATCGGCGCGTCCAGGTCGATCGCGAGGCCGAGGTCAGCCGCTACCTGCTGGGCCCGTTCCGCCAGGTCGGCGCCGCCGAGGTCGAGCCAGCGCTCGAGGGCCACGCCGTACCGGTCGTCCGCCCCCGGCTCCCCGGCGGCGAGAGCCTCGGCCGCCGCGTCCATCGTCGCCTCGGCCGGTCCGACGCCGGTACGCCGGCTGAGGAAGGTCCGAACCGTCTCGTCGGAGCGGCGGTCCGGTTCCTGCGGCAGGTAGCCGACGGACGCCGACGGCGGGTTGAGCGCGACCGATCCCTCTTCCGGCCGGTCGAGTCCGGCCAACATGCGCAGCAGCGTCGATTTGCCCGCCCCGTTGGCGCCGACCAGACCGATGACATCGCCAGGAGCGACGACGAGGTCGAGCCCGGCGAACAAGGCGCGCGCACCGTGGCCGGCGGCAAGATCCTTCGCGACGAGTGTGGCGCTCACGTGAGTCGACGCTATAGGCGCGCCGACCCGGTCTCCTCCGACCCGGTCTCCTCCGATCCGCCGCCGGTCGACCCGTTCCCGCCGAGTGCCTCCCGCATTTCCTCCAGTGCCGCGGGATCCTCGATGGTCGCGGGAGCCTCGAAATCGACCCCGTCGACGATGGAACGCATCGGCGCCCGAAGGATCTTGCCCGAGCGGGTCTTGGGCAGCCGCGGCACGATCCGCACGTCCCGCGGGGTCGCGATGGCGCCGATCTCGTCCCGGATCGACTGCCGCAACTCGGCGCGCAGCTCGTCGTGATCGCGGTCCACCCCACCGGCGAGCACGACGACCGCCAGCGGGATCTGGCCCTTCATCGGGTCGGCGACGCCGAAGGCGGCGGCTTCGGCGACGTCCGGGTGGTTCGCCAGGACCTCCTCGATCGAGCCGGTGGAGAGGCGGTGCCCGGCGACGTTCATGACGTCGTCGGTCCGGCCCATGACGAACACGTAGCCGTCCTCGTCGATCAGCCCGCCGTCGTGAGTCGTGTAGTAGCCGGGGAACGAGCTCATGTAGCTGTCGACGAACCGTCGGTCGTCCTGCCACAGGCGCGGCAGCGTGCCGGGCGGCAGCGGCAGCTTGGTGGCGAGGGTGCCGATCGTCCCGTTCGGCACGGGCCGGCCGGCGTCGTCGAGGACCTGGAGGTCGTAGCCGGGCATCGGCACGGTCGCCGACCCGGGCTTCGGCGGCATCGGTTCCAGGCCTCGCGGGTTGCCGGCGATGGCCCATCCGGTCTCGGTCTGCCACCAGTGGTCGATCACCGGGCGGTTCAGCACCTCGGTGGCCCAGTGGTAGGTGTCCGGGTCGAGCCGCTCCCCCGCCTGGAACAGCGTCACGAACCGGGAGAGGTCGCGGGAACGGATCAGGTCACCCGACGGGTCCTTGCCGCGGACCGCCCGCAACGCCGTCGGCGCGCAGAACAGCGCCTTCACGCCGTGCTGCTCGCAGACCCGCCAGAACGCGCCGGCGTCCGGCGTGCCGACCGGCTTCCCCTCGTAGACGATCGTGGTGCAGCCGAGCAGCAGCGGCCCGTAGACGATGTAGGAGTGGCCGACGACCCAGCCGATGTCGGAGGCGGTGAAGAAGACGTCGTCCGGCGTCAGGTCGTAGTGGTTTGTCATCGTCCAGCGCAGCGCCACGGCGTGGCCGCCGTTGTCCCGGACGATCCCCTTCGGCCGTCCGGTGGTGCCGGACGTGTAAAGGATGTACAGCGGGTCGGTCGCGGCCACCGGTACGCAGTCGGCGGGGGCGGCGTCGGCCACCAGCGTGGCCCAGTCGTGGTCGCGGCCCTCTACCAGGGTCGCGTGCGCCTGCGGCCGCGCGAGGATCACGCACGCGTCGACCCGGTGCGTCGACAGTCCGAGGGCCTTGTCGAGCAGCGGCTTATACTCGATCACCCGGGCCGCCTCGACCCCGCAGGACGCGGACAGGACGACCTTCGGCTGCGCGTCATCGATACGCTTCGCCAGCTGATTCGCCGCAAAGCCCCCGAAGACGACGGAGTGCACCGCGCCGAGCCGGGCGCAGGCGAGCATGCCCATGACCGCCTCCGGGACCATCGGCAGGTAGAGGACGACGCGGTCGCCCTTGCCTACTCCGAGACCGGCCAGCGCACCCGCCAGCCGGGACACCTCGTCGAGCAGCTCGGCGTAGGTGAACGACTGGACCGTGTCGGTGACCGGGCTGTCATAGATGAGCGCGGTCCGCGCGCCGTGCCCCGCGTCGACGTGCCGGTCCAGACAGTTGTGGCAGGTGTTCAGCTCGCCGCCGACGAACCAGCGGGTGAACGGTTCCTCGCTGTTGTCGAGCACCTGGTCCGCCGGGCGGTACCAGTCGATCAGCTTCGCCTGCTCCCCCCAGAAGCCCTCCGGGTCCTCGAGGCTCTGTCGGTAGACCGTCTCGTACGCGCCCATGGGCAGCAGTCTGCACCGGAATGAGACGGACAACTGGAGGAGGGTAGGTGTCCGCCATGCAGCTGCGGCAGATCGGGGACACGAAGGTCAGTGCGATAGGGCTGGGGGAGATGCCCCTGTCGCAACCGCACTCGCCGGACGAACGCGACGCGCACCGGGTGGTGCATGCCGCCCTCGACGCCGGGATCACGCTGATCGACACCGCCGACGCCTACGCGCCGAGTTCCGCCGAGTTCGGACACGGCGAACGGCTGGTCGCGGCCGCCCTCGCCTCCTTCGGCGGCGACACCAGCGAGGTGCTCGTCGCCACGAAGGGCGGGCACACCCGCACCGCCGGGGACGGCTGGGGCCTCGACGGGAGCCCCGAGTTCCTGAGGCGGGCCTGCGAGCAGTCACTGGTCGCGCTCGGCGTCGAGCGGATCGATCTGTACCAGTACCACCGGCCGGACCCGTCGGTGCCGTACGCGGACTCCATCGGCGCGCTGCGCGATCTCGCCGACGAGGGCAAGGTGGGCTTCGTCGGCATCAGCAACGCGTCGATCGCGCAGATCGAGCAGGCGAACGGCATCCTCGGTGGACGTCTCGCCGCGGTGCAGAACCAGTTCGCCCCGGCGTACCGGTGGAGCCTGGACGAGCTGCGCTACTGCGGCGAGCACGGCATCGCCTTCCTGCCGTGGAGCCCACTCGGCGGCATGTCCTCCGCGGCCGAGCTCGGCAGCCAGCACGCCCCCTTCGCCGAGGTCGCCGAGGTCCACGGGGTGACCCCGCAGCAGGTGACCCTCGCCTGGATGCTCGCGCTGGGCCCGCACGTACTGCCGATCCCGGGCTCGAGCCGCCCCGAGACCATCCGCGCTTCCGCCGAAGCCGCCGACCTCGCCCTCTCTCCGGAGGAGCTTCGGCGCCTGTCCTGACGGCTCTACCGTGAACGCCATACCGTGAACGGCCTATCGTGAGACCCGTGGACCGTCGTCCTTACGCGACCCGACCGTCAGCCGCGATGTCGGCCGACGAGCTTGCGGCTGTGGTGCGGCGGGCCTCGGAGCTCGACTCGGTCGTCCCGATCCATGAGTCCGACCTCGATGTCGATGAAGCCCGCCTAGTCCTCCACGAAGCCGGGGTCTCACCCGGCGCGACCGAGCAGGCGCTCGCCGAGTGGCGGCGCGGCGAGCTGGCCGCCACACCCCCGCCACCGGTCGTCGACCCCGGCGGCCGACTGTCGCCGGTCGTCACGGTCGAACGCGTGGTCCCCCTGGAACCGTCAGCCGTGCGGCAGGCGCTCGACGGTCAGCTGCGGCGGCAGTGGTTCACTGCCGGCCGCTCCTACGGCGCCGCCGGTGCCGAGTGGCTGCCCCGCTCGGGGCTGCTCGCCGACATGCGCCGCCGCTTCGACGTCCGCGGGACGCTGCTGCTCGACGAGGTCGGCCGGCTACGGCTCGACCTCACGCCCGGGAAACCGGGGACGAGCCTGGTGCGGCTCACCGCAGACCTCGGCGGGCTGCGGTCGCGGCTGCTGAGCGGCCTGGTCGCCCTGCCCGCGGCGGCGGGGGCGGCCGTGTCGCTGGTCGGAATCCCGACGAGCGCACCCGAGCTCATCGTGGGCGGACTGCCGGTCGGGCTGGCCGTCGCCGGTGGCGGTTACGTCGGGGCGTCCCGGACGTTGGAGAAGCGCAAGGGCCGGGTGGACGAATCGCTGCACATCCTGCTGGACCGGCTCGGCAGCCGCGGTTAGCCGAGCTGCGCCAGCTGCTCCGGGACGGCGCTGATGTCCTCGAGCACCCTAGTCGCCGCCTGCAGCGCATCGTCCGCCGGCCGGTACTCGCGGTTCGGCACGGCGAGCACGATCATCCCCGCGGCCACCGCGGCGCGCAGCCCGTTGGACGAGTCCTCGATCGCCGCCGCACGAGCCGGGTCGACGCCCATCCGCCGGCACACCTCCAGGTACACGTCCGGGGCCGGCTTGCCGCGCGGTACCTCCTCGCTGGACACCGTGACGGCGAACAGGTCGGCGATGCCGGCGGCGGCGAGCACGGCGG
This sequence comes from Frankiaceae bacterium, assembly GCA_035468175.1. Classification (GTDB taxonomy): domain Bacteria; phylum Actinomycetota; class Actinomycetes; order Frankiales; family Frankiaceae; genus JAVEDQ01. The sequence goes on from DATITC010000186.1 coordinate 18,012, forward strand.
CGATGAGCCGGGGCGGGCTGCTGCTGGCCACGCCCACCGGGTAGCGCCTGGCGACGGTCCGCACCGCGTGCACGGCCCCGTCGATCAGCGGCGGCTCGTCGCCCAGCTGTTCCGCGACCCGGTCGATCACCTCCTCGGCGACCTTCTCCGGCGGCCCGGGCACCCCGAGCTGCTCGACCAGGTAGGTCGACCACTCGGGCGTGCTCATCCCCATCTGGTCCCGGCTCGCCGTCTCGCTCCAGCGACCGCCGTTCTCCTCGACGTAGACCTGACGCACCTCGTCCCACACCTGCTCGGACTCGACGATCACGCCGTCCATGTCGAACACGATCGCCTCGAGCACCGGTCGACTCCTCTGATTCGCTGATGTTCTTGCCTGCTCGGCATGATTGACGGACCGGACGCGTTGGCCCACACGGTCCCAGAGAACAGGAGTGCGCGCGTCGATGTCGTCCCCACCGAGGCGCACGGCGGCACCGATCGGGTTTCGTCGTTTCGTCCTCGACACGACGCCGCTGTCGATCCGCCCCTACCGCCGATTGTGGTCGTCGACGATCGTCACCTCCGTCGGCAGTCAGTTGACCGCGGTGGCGGTCCCGAAGCAGATCTACGACCTCACCGGCTCCTCCGGCTACGTCGGCCTCTCCGGGTTGGTGGCGCTGGTCCCGCTGATCGTGTTCGCGCTCTGGGGCGGCGCGATCGCCGACGTCGTCGACCGACGGAAGCTGCTGCTGATCACCAACGGCGGGCTCGCCGTGACGTCGTTCCTGCTCTGGGCCCAGGCCGCGATGGCCTCCGCATCGATCCCGGTCATCCTGGTTCTGCTGGCCCTGCAACAGGCCTGTTTCGGCATGAACAGCCCGGCGCGCAGCGCGTCGGTGGCCCGGCTCGTGCCGCTGTGGATGCTCCCGGCGGCGAACGCGCTGAACGCCACGGTGATGAACCTCGGGCAGATCGCGGGGCCGCTGCTCGCCGGAGCGCTCATCCCCGTG
>DATITC010000187.1:0-19480 GCA_035468175.1 Frankiaceae bacterium
GAACAGCCCGTCCTGCGGTAACCAACCCGCGAATATCAGTCTGACCGCGCGTCGCCACGACACGCACGTCGCCGCCTGCCGGCCGGCCCCCCACCCACCTCCGTCTGGTTCCCGCGCGCCGCGATCCTGCCGCGGTGCTCAGCCCGGTCAAGGGAAACAGCACCCTTGACCGCGGCTGCGCTCCACGGCAACCCAGGACGCGAGCGGGAACCAAAAGAATGATCACAACGCCCACTTCGAAAGCAACTCGGGCGGCAGATTTCCCGTGCCCCTTGACAGGAGGTACCTCCATATCAGCTAGGTGTCGAAGCTAGGGCCGATGCAGCAGCCGGACCGCGGCGATCGCCGCATCGTCCCCGCAGCAGCGCAAGCCCTTCGTCCAGGGACTGACCGCGCCGCTCCACCAGCCCGTCGGTGTAGAGCAGGACGGTCGCGCCGACGTCGAGCGTCACCTCCGACACGGAACGCGACGTTCAGCGGCGCGGGGTAGTAGGCCTCGAAGGCGGCGGGCTCGTTCCGGTCCATGGCCCTGCGGTAATGCCGCTCGAAGTCGGTCCCCAGCATGGCCGGGAACATCTGCCACATGTCCTGGCCGAGCAGTCCGTCCCGATTCACGCCCAGGAACCGCTCGGCCTCCGCGTTGACGTAGCTGAAGCACCACGAGCGGTCGACCAGGCAGAAGGCTGCTGACATCGACTCCAGCACCCGCGCGACCCGGGCGTCGCCCTGCTGTACCGCCGTGGTGTCGTAGGCCGCGCCGAGCAGCCGGACCGCCGTGCCGCCCTCGTTGCGGAGCGTCCGGCCGCGCGCCTGCATCCAGCGGGTCTGACCGTCGGGCCGGACGATCCGGTATTCGGCGTCGTAGTCGCTGCAGCTGTCGATCGCCTGGCGCAGCGCGTGCTCGACCCGCGGCAGGTCGTCCGGGTGCAGCCGGGCGCTGAACGCGTCGAACGACTGGTCGAACGATGCCTTGTCGTAGCCGAACAACTCGACGAGCCGGTCGTCCCAGGACAATTCGCCGGTGACGAGGTTCCAGTCGAAGCCGCCGATGCCGGCCGCCTCGATCGCGAGCTGCCAGCGCGTGCGGGTGCTCTCGTAGTCCGAAGCCTGCACGTCGGAGGAGACGATGTCCCTGAGTCGATCGGAGCACGCTCCGTCACCGATTTGCTCCTCCGCTCCGTTCTCGCCGTGCCCGGAGACGCACGCCGGATGACCTCCGTTCAGTCTGCCTTCAGCCGCCCCTTCCCATCAGGAAGAACTCGGAATTGGGTCGGAGTGCGGTGAGGTGCGCCATGCGGTTCGACAGCGCGAACAGGGCGGTGATCGCACCGACGTCCCAGACCTCGTCGTCGGTCAGGCCGGCTGCGCGGGCGTCGTCGAGGTCGCTCTCGGTCAGCGTGGACGAGTCCGTGGCCAGCAGGAGAGCCAGGTCGACGATGGCCCGCTGCCGGTCCGGCAGCTCCACGCCGTAGGGGTTGCCGGCCACGAGATCCGCCAGCTCAGGATCTTTCGAGCGGACCCGGAGAATCGCCCCATGGGCGACCACGCAGTAGGTGCAGCGGTTCGCGGCCGAGGTGGCGACAACCACGAGCTCCCGCTCCGCCTTGGACAGCCCGTTCGACGAGTTCATCAGCGCGTCGTGGTAGTCCAGGAAGGCCCGCAACTCGGCCGGGCGCCGAGCCAGGGCCCGGAACACGTTCGGCACGAAGCCCGACTTCTCCGCGATCTCGCCGATGCGTTCCTGCAGATCGGGAGGCATGTCCTCGATCTCGACAATGCCGAAACGGCTGACCGCGGGTTCGTCCGTCATGGCGGTCAGCCTAGGGCGACCCGGAACGGCTGACGGTGGCCGGCGCCGCGGTTCCGGCCAATTCCGGGGGTACGGCGGCGAGCGCGGCGTGGATCGCGTCGACGAGTGCGAGCGCGGAATCGGCGGTCAGTTCGACGGCGACCCGGGCAGCCGGTCCCCGGGACGGGTCGGCGAAGTCGATGTTCAGGGTGTGCTCGGCCGGCGCGTGCACCGGGTGGTCGTAGTAGACCGTCGCGGTCGTCAGCCCGAACCAGCCCGTCGGTCCTTTACCGCTGCCGCTGATGGCGCGCTGCTCGGTGGTGTAGGTGCACATGGCGGTCCCCCTCCTCGTGTCCCGAGACGTCAGCTGCTCAGGTGCCGGGCGTAGAGGTCTTGGATCCGCGCCCAGCCGTCGAGGGCGGCGGCCGGCCGGTAGCTCGGCCGGTTCACCGCGAAGAAGGCGTGGCCGGCGTCGTCGTACCGATGGAACTCGTGCTCCTTGCCGTACTCCGTCAACAGCTTCTCCAGCTCGTCGACGTGCTCCGGTGACGGGTACTTGTCCTCGTTGCCGAACAGACCCGAGCAGCGGGGCACGCAGATCTGCCAGCACGTCGTAGAGCCGGACGACCTGGAGCGGGTGGCCCTCGGCGGTGTACCGACGACGAACGCTCCGTAGCAGTCAACGGCCGCGTCGACGGGCTGGCGGCAGGGCGCCAGTACCGACTGCCGACCACCCGAGCAGAAGCCGATCGTGCCGACCTTCCGTTGCTGCCCGACCGTCCACGCAGGTGGTCGAGGGCCCCCTGCACGTCGCCGAGGAAGCGGTCGTCGGGTACTCCGCCGGCGGCGCGGGACGCCGCGGCCGCGTCATCGGGATCGGCCCCCGGGGCCTCCCGGTGGTGCAGATTGGGGCAGATCGCGGCGTAGCCGAGGGTCGCGAATCGGCGGGTGATCCCCTTGGAGCCTTCGTCATAGCCGGGCATGTGGTGGATGACCACCACGCTGCCGATCGACGATTCCTCCATTGGGTGCGCCAGGTGGGCGGGGATCCCGTCGCCTCCGGCCCCTTCGATCGTGATCGTGCCGGCCTGCATGGCGTCTTTCATGCCGAGCCCCCTCCGCCGCGCTGATGGGTCCGCTTAGAATTTGCCTTCCAGTAGAGCGGGCAATCATGTGCGCGGCGTCTGTCAGCTCAACCGCGTGGGGCGAGAGCGCCGTCGCTTCTCGGCGACACCAGGAGGCACGGACGACTACAACAGTGACCAAGGTGGCGGCTCGCTCGAGATCTACGCGCGGAAGGTCACCGCGTCGACTGCGCCGGCAACACCACCACCAAGCTCACTCGCGCGCGCCCCACCGTCTATCAGGAAGACGGGCGGGCCTACGAGGGACAGACCGTTGCGCTCACCTACTCCGGGACCTGGATCCGGAGCGTCTGCTCCTGCTGGTCCGGCGACGCTGACCGCAACAGCCGGACCGTGGGCGCAACGGCGACGATCACCCGCAACTGGACCGCGGGTCAGTCCGTCGCACTGGTCATGGAGAAGGCGCCGGACCGTGGTGCCGCCACCGTCCTCGTCGACGGGGTCCGCAAGCGACGGTGGACACCCACGCCAGCGCGGCCGCCCCACCGCGCGGTCACCGGGACCTACCGCACGCCCGCTGGCATCCACTCGGTCGAGATCGTGGAACGCTGGTACTGCGGGGCCGGTCACGCATCGACCTCGATGCGGTGCTGGTCGGCTGATCGTCCTGGGCGCCTGCCCCGACTCAGGCGCTGAGGTCGCGGTAGAGGACGCCGCCGAACCGCTGCTGCAACTGCGGGCTCCGCTCGACGGCCGTGGCAGCTATCAGCCACACGACCGCGAGTAGCTCGTCGCGCCGCAGGTTGTCGGCCAGCAGGCTGTGTGAGAACTGCAGCAGGGCATTCTCATCGGTGCCGTCCTCGCCGGCGTCCAGAGACATGACACCGAAGTGGAACCGTCCGCCTTCGAGCGCCACGAGCCGCAGCAGTTCCGCGTTCAGCGGCACATCGATGACCAGAGGAGCGAACACCTCCGCCTTGAGGTGGCCGCCCTGGATAATGCTCGTCTCGATCTGGATGACGCTCGGGCCGATGTCCGGGATGGTGATCCACCCGTTGGACCCGACGTGCACGTCCCGGTAGCTCTCGCTCAGCCAGGAGAGGACGTTGGACCGCAGGTCCGCGAGCCGCGGGGGCACCGGCAGCTGCGACTGGTCGCGGTGGCCGTCCGGAGCAGTTGCGGTCGCGGAAGCCGGAACCGGCGCCGACGTCGGCAACGGGGCCGGCTGGGGCGCACGCTGAGCCTGTGCGGGCTGGGGCTGTGCGGGCTCGGGCGCGTCGGGTTTCGGCTGCGCCGGAGGGGCCGCCGGCTGCCGGGCAACCGGCCGGGCGGGGGAGGGGAGGCCGACCCCGGCTTGCGGTCCCGGGATTGGTCGGGGACGCGGGCGCGGCTGCTCGGTCGTCGCCGCCGATGCTGCTCCCGTGGGTGCGGGCGTGGCGCTCGGCGCAGGAGTGGGCCGGGCTGACTCGACCGTGGCGGGCATCGGTGGCTGCTGGTGCTGCTCCTCGGATGTCGATTCCTCGGGCGTCGTCTGCTCGGGCGTCGTCTGCTCGGGCGTCGATTCCTTGGATGTCGACTGCTCGGACGCCGGCTCCTCGTGCTCGTCCGGCTGGTAGCCGTGTGGCGGCTCGCCGCCCGTGCCCGGCCGGGTCGCCGGCGGGAACGACGACTCGTCCCGGAGCGGGCCGTGGGGTGCAGGCGGTGCGTACTCGTTGAGTTGCTGCGGCCCGGAGGCGGGTGCGGTGTAGTTCGTCAGCGCCGGCGGAGCGATCTCCGGAGCTGCGTAGTTGGTCAGCGGCGCCGGACCGGACGGAGGCGGCGCATAGTTGGTGAGCGCGTTCGGGCCGCTCAGGTGTTCCGGCGACGACACGCCACCGAGGGCCGCCCCGGGCGATGCCCCCGACGCCCCGGCATGCACCATCTCGCGCTGACCGGACAGCCCGACGACCCAGGGCTCGGTGAGACCGTTCCGGGCGGCGTAGGACTTGGCGAACTCGACCGATCGGCTCGGCACGAAGTCGTGGGGCGCCTCGGCGGCCGAGCGGTAGACCAGCGGCTCGTACTGGGCCTGGGTCTCCTGGTCCGCCGCGACCTCGAGCAACTCGTTGCCGGCCCAGCAGCGGGTGCCGTAGTAGATGCTCGCCGGCATCACCGCCTGCGACGACGCCGACCAGATGTCGGCCGGTACCGGCGGCGGAGTGAGTGAGCAAAGGGCGCCGAACAGGTCGGCGAGGAAGGCAGCTGCCTGGGCGCGGTCGAAGCCGGGTGACTCACGCCAGATGCGGTACCCGTCGGTCAGGAAGTCCCCGGCCTGGTGCTCGTGCAGGCCGGCGACCTGACACAGCGCCCAACCCGTCGCGAGCATGCCCTTGCCGTCACGCTTGCCCACGCACTCGATGCCGTGCTGATATAGCGCGGCCGGGTCGGTCGACCGGATCGGTGTCGTCCGCCAGAACGGCTGTGGCGTCCTGTTCCGCAAACCCATATCGCTCCCCCCTCGGAACGGGCGTCTGGAGGCGCAACCCGGTTTCCGCGTTGAGGTCGCGGCTGACCGAGGGGTTGCGTCACTGACAGTGCCACGCTTGCCCGCGGCGTGTCCCCATATCTATACAGAAGGTGGAACTCCCGGCAGACACGTGGTCGTCGAGCAACAGATCGTCCCGCGAACGCGGCGCGGAACTTCCGCCGGTCCCCGCGATCAGGCACTCTGATCGGGTCCTTCACGAGGAGCCGCCGTGGCGCATGAGGTCGAGGTCCACCTGCTCGACGAAGGTGCCGTACAGGCCGTGTGTAGCTGCGGATGGCGCAGCGACGTCTTCGGCACCGTGAAGACGACGGGAACGATGGACCCGCTCGAGCAGGCTCGGGATGCGGGCGACCTGCACGCGTGGGATGAGCAGTTCTCGCCGTGACCACGTGACCACGTGCGGCCGGGCTGGCGTCAGAGGCTAGTCACACTGGGTCGTCCCCGGGTCGGGTGATCACACACTTAAGGGTAAGGGTGTGCTGACCACCGCCGGTATCGTCGCGGGCCAGACGTCTGAGGAGGAGTCGTGGCCACAGCAGCGTCGCGTGGCCCGTCCGAAGAGTGGCGAGCCGAGAGCACGTCCGTCGCCGGATGCGGTGGGTCGGAGCCGCTCGTAGGTCACGAGGGACTTCCGGGGCGACGCTCCACAGGCGGCCATGGACACGGACACGGGCACGGCCACGATCACGGGGCGCCGGTCTCCCGGGAGGCGGACCGGCGGTACCTCTGGCTTGCACTCGGTCTGCTGACGGCGTTCCTGGTCGCCGAACTGGCAACGGCGCTGATCGTCGGCTCCGTCGCGCTGCTGGCCGACGCGGGCCACATGCTGACCGACGCCGGCGCGCTGATCGGCGCTATCTGGGCCTCCCGACTGGCGCTACGGCCGGCACGGGGCAAGTGGACCTTCGGGTATTCCCGCGCCGAGATCCTCTCGGCGAGCCTGAACGGAATCACGCTGCTGTTGGTGGCGATCCTGATCGGCGTCGAGTCGATCCACCGGCTCATCGACCCCCCCGCGGTGCCGGGCCTTCCGCTGGTGATCGTGGCGGCGGTCGGGGGCCTCGTGAACGTCGCCGCGACGTGGGTGCTCGCGAAGGCCGACCGCACGAGTCTCAACATCGAGGGTGCGTTCCAGCATCTGCTCACCGACGCCTACGCCTTCGGTGCGACCTTCGTGGCCGGCGTCGTCCTGCTGCTCAGCGGGTGGGACCGGGCCGACCCGCTCGCCTCGCTGGTGGTGGTCGGCCTCCTGCTCAGGGCGGCCTGGTCACTGCTCAAGGCAGCGGGGCACGTGCTGCTCGAAGGTGCGCCTGAGGACGTCGACCTCGACTCCGTCCGCACCCATCTGCTGGGGACAGCCCACGTGCGGGACGTGCACGACCTGCACGCCTGGGTGGTCACGTCGGACTTGCCCGCGCTGTCCGCGCACGTCGTCGTCGAGGACAGCTGCTTCTCCGACGGGCACGCCCCGCAGATCCTCGACTTGTTGCAGGCCTGCATCCGTGGGCACTTCGACGTCGAGCACTCCACGTTCCAGCTCGAGCCGGCCGGGCACTCTGCCCATGAGCACGGCGCCCACGACTGAGTCGGTCAGCCACCACCAACCCGGTCAACCAGCACTGAGCAGGCGTCTGGCGTCCCCGCTCATCAGCGTGCCGAGAGCGGGGCCAGCGGTTTGGCGAGGACGTCCGCCGAGTTGTCGACGAACGTCACTGTGATGGTCCTTGCGGTGGCGGTTCCCGCGCATCGTCGCGCCCGCTGTCGATGGACACGACACCTCTCTGAAGGACACAGGACGGCCTGACACTGCAGGGCGGGAGGTCGAGGGTCCAGGGGCGACGTCCCTCGATGGGAACAAGCGGTCAAGCGAGCCGGGCCGCACCTATGTTGCCTAGTGGTCGAGCTCGAATTACAACGGTGTAAGTTGTGCCCCCGTCTCGGCGATGGGATGCGCCGAGCCTCCTGATGCTGCTGTCGGCGGAGGCTCGTGATGTCTCGGTGTTCCTCGTTCGTGGTCGTGTTGTCGGAGTCGGATCGGGCACTGTTGCAGGCCCGGGCAGGGGCCTACACGGCGCCGTATTCGCAGGTGGTCCGGGCGAGGATCGTGCTGCTGGCGGCCGAGGGGCTGGCGAACGCCCGGCAAGCGGTCGCGGAGGGGTTGGTGACGGCGGTATCGGCCTCCAGCGTGCGGCGCCGGATCGACGCGCACCGCCCGGCCGAGCCGTCCCGGCTGGCGGCCTGAGAACGAGCAGGATGAACCTATGCCCACCCCGCCGGAGTCGACCAAAACCAGCCTCGGCCAGCGGCTGCGAGCCCGGGCCCACGACCGCTGGCCCCAGCTGACCGACCTGACGATCCGATTCCGCGGCCAGTTCGCCTACATCGACGGCATCCTTCCCGACGGCCAGACGCTGCCGCTATTCCGGCTCCGCTACGGCGGCTCCGCCAGCCGCTGGGGCTTCGCGATCTATCGCGCCAGCCACGACGACTACCAGGACAGCACCCTGCCCAGCGGACCCTTTGCCGGCAGCCCCGAACACGCCCTCGACACCGCCTGCGGCCTCTACCTCAACGACCCCGGCGCCTGGCGGCAAACACCGACGTAATAACCGGCAGGACCACTAGTCGCCGGACGGTCGGCCGCGCCGGCTGCTAGGTATCGCCAGGCAGCCCAGCGCCCGGTCATCGCAGAATCGCTCACGAAGACTGCCGACCGATCATCGCCGGCAGCCGGGCGCTACCGTTCCGGCATGGGGATGGCGGCTAGCCCGGATGAGCAGCGCTTCGGGATGACGTTCGACGACCGGTTCCGGGTGCCGCTCGCCGCGCTCGGCATCACCCCTGCCACGGCCTACGTCACCGTCGCACCGCAGAACCTGGTCGCTCGCCTCGGCCCGTGGGTTTGCCGGACCACGCCGTCGAACGTCACGAATGTGCAGGTCAGCGGCCCGTACCACTGGTACCGGGTGATCGGCGCCCGGTTGTCCTTCGCGGATCGCGGCCTGACCTTCGGCACCGGACTGGAGCGCGGCGTCTGCCTGCGCTTCGCCCGGCCGGTGCGTGGTCTCGACCCGCTCGGACTGCTCCGACACCCCGGCCTGACCGTGACGGTGCAGGAGCCGGACCGCTTCGCCGCCACCGTGCGCCGCTTTGCCGGTCTCGGCTGATCCTCCGCGGCGCGTTCGTGTGCGACGCTCGCGGCCCTCGGGGAGGGTGACTCGCGTGGGGCAGGTCAACCGTGGTTTTCTGCCGCTGGCGCTCGGGACGGCGTACCGGCCCGGCTTCTCGGAGCCAAACGAACCAAGCTGCCGCTCCGGCAGAGCGTGCTCCTGACGGCTATCGCGCGGGCGCTCCACGCCCGAGCGGGACGATCGGCGTAGAAGCAGCACTGGCCGCTGTCAACGGACGGTTGACGCGCGGCTCGCTCATGACGCTGCCTGCCGGGTCGACACGGGTTCGGTCGTGACCCGGACGTCGGGCCTGGTCCGGGCGGCGGCTTTGCTGGTGGTCACCACCCGGCTCGCCCGCTGATAGCGGCTCGCGATCGCCTTCGTCACCGCCCTGCGCTGACTCATCGTCAATCTCATGATCAGGCCTCACCGGCGACCAGAACCCCGACCCGGCATGCGCGCGCCACGCGTGCACTTCTCAATGAGTCAACGAACCCACCCACGCGCGCATATCTTGTGAGTCAACGCGGTCCCTGGCGCCACGACGGTGGTCCACGGTGCTGAGATGAAGAATCGGTGAGCTGACCGTCGCGCCGGGCGGCAGCTCCTGCCTCCAAGCCGATGCATCGTTCAGCTGGACGTCATAGGCGTCCGAGGGCTGCGTCGCTGCGCTGCTCGGCACCGGATGCCCTCTCCAGTCCGCTGCGCAGGATGTCGACGCTGAGAAGCAGCACCCAGGCCGGGAACAGCAGCTCCACCCACGGCGTCAGTCCGACGCTCACCAGCAAGACGACGGCGACGACGACGCCGAGCATGCCGATCCACCGCGAGGCGACCCGGGTCCGCAGCGCAATCGTCGCCGTGCTCATGGTGAACACCGCGGCCATGCGCATCGCGTAGTCCTGCAGCAGCAGGCCGACAACCCGCCGGCCGAGGGCGAGGATGGTCGGGCTGGGAGCGGCACCGGAGCGGAGGGACTCGTCGGCGACCAGCCCGCCGGCGACGGCGGCCGCCGCGAACAGCATCGCGACGAACAGGAGGCCGCTGCCGAGGAAGATCGAAGCGAAGAACCGGTCCTCCCGCTGCCCGATCCGGTCCCGCACCACGCCGATGAACCACAGGAAGGCGATCCCGGCAAACGGCACCAGTTTCAACGCCACGGTGAGCTCGGCGCGCCGCGAGGACTCGGTCAGCCAAGTACCGACGGTTGCGGGGCGCTCGGGGGAGGCCAGGGCGATGAGCGTCAGGGCCACGCCGAGCAGCAGCGAGAAGACAATGCCCGCGACCGCTGCGGCGCGCGGTGTGCGCAGCCGCGCACCGGTGAGCGGTTCCGAGAGGGCAGGCATCCCGTTTGCCCCTGTTCGCCCCTGTCCGCGCAGCCCGTGCCGGGTCAGGGGGTGACGATGGCGAAGTCGGGGTCGGGAGCGTCCAGCGCGGCGAGCAATCGACTCAGCGTTGCCGGGTTGCCGTCGACGGTGATCCCCGCGGCCGTCAGCCCGGCCGGGTCCGCGGCTCCGCTGGCTACTGCCGGGAGCGCCGTAGCCGGCAGGTGCAGGACGGCGTCGGCGTCGGTGGTCTGGGCGGCGGTCGTGTAGCTCAGCACCCCGTTGCGCAGGGTCAGCCGGTACCGGGTGCCGACGTCGGTCAGGTCCACGTCCAGCGTGACGTGCTCGTCCCAGCAGCGTGGACCGTCGACCCGGACGGCCAGGGCGTCGAACAGCTGCTCGGGCGTGAGCTGGGCCAGCACATCGGTCGAGACCGGACTCACGGGCGTACCGAAACCGCCGTGGCGCAGCTCATGAGCCCCGGACAGGTAGGCGCAGCGCCAGGTCCCGTTCTCCGCGCCGTAGCCGAGCTGCTCGTAGGTATCGGCCAGCAGCTCGCGGGCCGCGCCGTGGTCCGGCTCGGCGAACACGACATGATTGAGTACCTCTGCGACCCAGCGGAAGTCACCGGCATCGAAGGAGTCTCGCGCCTTGGCGACGACGGCGTCCGCGCCGCCCATGAACGCCACGTAGCGACGACCGGCCGCCTCCGGCGGATGCGGCCACAGGTGCGCCGGATTCGCGTCGTACCACCCCATGTAGCGCTGGTAGATGGCCTTGACGTTGTGGCTGACCGAGCCGTAATAGCCACGCGCGTGCCACGCGTCCTCGAGCGCCGGCGGCAGCTGCATGACCTCGGCGATCTCGGCCCCAGTCAGGCCCTGATTGAGCCGACGCAGCGTCTGGTCGTGCAAATAGGCGTACAGGTCCCGCTGCAGAGCGAGGAACTCCACCGTCCGCTCTCGGCCCCAGGTGGGCCAGTGGTGCGAGGCGAAGACCAGCTCCAGCTCGCTTCCGAACAGGTCGATCGCCTCGGTGAGGTAGCCGGCCCAGGCGTGCGCGTCGCGGACCTGCGCGCCGCGGATCGTCAGGATGTTGTGCAGGACGTGTGTGGCATTCTCCGCCATGCAGAGGGTGCGCCGCTCCGGGAAGTAGACGTGCATCTCGGCCGGGGCCTCGCTGCCGGGTGCCATCTGAAAGACCATCCGGACGCCGTCGACCGTCTCCTCCTGGCCGGTGGTCGTGACGTCGATCGTCGGCGGGATGATGCCGAAGCTGCCGGTCGAGGTGGTCTGGCCCAGCCCGGCCCCCACCTGTCCCCGCGGCCCGCGAGCCAGCGCCGCGCCGTACATGTAGCCGGCCCGCCGGGCCATCGCCGTTCCGGCGAAGACGTTCTCGCTCACCGCCGACTCGACGAAACCCTCCGGAGCCAGGATCGGGACCGCGCCCGCGTCGACGTCCTCCTGGTCCACCACCCCGCGGACACCGCCGAAGTGGTCGGCGTGGCTGTGCGTGTAGATCACTCCCGTCACGGGCCGGTCCCCGCGATGCCGTCGGTACAGCCCGAGCGCCGCGGCGGCGGTCTCCGCGGAGATCAGCGGGTCCAGGACGAGAACACCGCGATCACCCTCGATGAAGGACACGTTCGAGAGATCGAGACCGCGCACCTGGTAGATCCCGGGCGTCACCTCGAACAGGCCCTGGATCGCGTTGAGCGCGGACTGGCGCCACAGGCTCGGGTTCACCGTCTCGGGGGCGTCGCCGTTCAGGAATGCGTAGGAGTCGTTGTCCCACACCACACGGCCGTCGGAACGCACGACGCCCGGTTGCAGAGCGGCAACGAAGCCCCGCCGGGCGTCCTCGAAGTCCTGCTCGTCGGAAAACGGCAGCGACGCCAGCAACCGCCGATGCTGCGTGGCAACCGCCTCGGTCGCCGGCTTGCCGTTCTCGGTCTGGCGGGGCGCCGGGATGGCGCCCGTGCGTGTGTCGGTCATTGCAGTGACACTGGCCCGGCCGGCCGGTTGGCGCATCACCCATCCCGAATGAACCGCACCTCGTCAGCCACGAGAACAGAACGGCCGGCGGCGACGAGCTCCGCTGCGCCGCTACAGATCAACCGGCCCCGCTGCCGCCCGGCCTCCTGCGGCAGTAGGAATCGTCGACCGATACCGACCTCCACCACGCCCATGCAGCCGAGGCCTGCACCGGCAGAGCGCGAAAGCGCGCCGGATCTCGAGCGGTGTGAGGGTGGTGCTGCCGTGGCCCGATGGGCTCTGCTGCGGGCTTCGGCTTGCGGAGGGCGCGGTCGTCGCCGTCAGCGTGGAGTCGTTCGAGGCCGCCGAGTTAGCTGTTCTTGATCTGCAACCCCCGCGCTATGTGCCCGGATCGCGGCGGCGTTCTCGACACGCCATGACCGTGCGCTGCGCCCCGTGCCTCAGCGTCCGGCGCCAGAGCGGAACTCCCTCGATCTCGACCTCGGGGGAGAAGCTGAGGAAGGTCCGGATGAGCACGATGAGGCCGAGCACGGCGACGTTCTCCGGTGAGGGAGCGACGGCGACCGTTCGCATCGGGTCGGCCGCGACCGGGATCTCCAGTTCGAGGATGCAGACGCCGCCGAAGGACTCCCCGGGGGTCCGCAAATCCATCTCGCCCGGGGCTCGTACGCCGCCACCACTGCGGCGAACACGAGCGACCAGACCAGACCCAACACCAGAACGGCGACCCCGACCGCCTCGAATCCTAGGTCACGTGAGCCATCGACTCGGCAAACCTCACGTGGCCGCCCTTCTCCGTCGCGCGTCTGAGCGCCCAGAGTCCCGGGACCGATGTCGTGCCGCGTCATCTGATCCAGGTGAAACCCCGCGCCTCACGGGCACCGGGGGTAATCATCCAGGACGGATGACGCGCTTGGGATGAGCCGGAGGAGATCCTCAGCCTGCCGGGCGTCTCCCAGCTGGTCGACCGTGAAGGTGCGAGCCGAAATGTCAAAGCCGAACATCCTCTTGATCATGACGGACGAGGAGCGGTATCCGCCGCCCTACGAGAGCCAGGCGGTGACGGCGTTCCGCCGCAACCAGTTGACGGCACGGGAGTCGCTCCGGGACGGCGGGCTGGAGTTCCATCGGCACTACGCCGGGTCGACGGCGTGCGTGCCGAGTCGGGCCACCCTGTTCACCGGGCAGTACCCGTCGCTGCATGGCGCCTCCCAGACCGACGGGCTCGCCAAGAAGAACACCGACCCGACGATGCGCTGGCTGGATCCGGGCTCGGTCCCGACCCTCGGGGACTGGTTCCGGGCCGGCGGCTATCAGACTCACTACCGCGGCAAGTGGCACGTCTCCCACGCCGACCTGCCCGTTCCCGGCACCACCGACTGGCTCAAGGCCTCCGACGAGCACGGCAACCTCATCCCCGAGGCCGTCGACGCCTATCGCCGAAGCGATCGGCTCGACCCGTACGGTTTCTCCGGCTGGATCGGCCGCGAGCCGCACGGCGCGGACAGGGCGGACAGCGGCACGGTGCGCGACGGGGTGTTCGCCGAGCAGGTCGTCGAATTGTTCGCCGAGTTGGCCCGGGCTCGCAGTGACGGGCCGTGGTTGGCGGTCGCCTCCTTCGTCAACCCGCACGACATCTCGATGTATGGCTTGGCGTACGACCAGATGATGAGACTCGCCCCGCCGGACGACTCGGTGCCGGAAGTTCTCGAGCCGCCCTCTCAACGGGACTCCCTCCGCGGCCGGCCCGCCTGCCAGGAACAGTTCAAGGCGGTGTGGCCACAGATGCTCTACGAGCAGCCGGCCGACCTCGCCTACCGGCGTCTCTACTACTACCTGCACAAGGTCGTGGACCGGGCCATCGCCCGGATCCTGGAGGCCCTGCACGCGCAGGGGCTGGCCGACGACACCATCGTGGTGCTCACCTCCGACCACGGCGACCTGGTCGGCGCGCACGGCGGCCTGCAGCAGAAGTGGTACAACGCCTACGACGAGGCCATCCGCGTCCCGCTGCTGGTCAAGGGTGCCGGCGTGGCCTCGACGACCGGCGGCATCAATGTCCCGACGAGCCATGTCGACCTGATTCCGACGCTGCTCGGGCTGGCCGGTATCGACCCGGAGCGCGCCGCCGCGGGCGTCGCGGAGCACCATGACGAGGCGCAGCCCCTGCCGGGCAGGGACCTCAGCCCGCTCATCGCCGGGGCTGCGAGCGCCGCCTCCGTCGCCTCGCCGCTGTACTTCATGACCGAGGACGACATCTCCCGAGGTCTGACCCAGGAGAACGTGCTGTCCGGCAGGCCGTTCACGCCGGTGGCCTCCCCGTCCCGGGTCGAGTCGGTCATCGCACCGCTGCCGACCGGCGAGAACGGCGGCGAGGAGCTTTGGAAGCTCAACCACTACTACGAGCGGCTCGACGACTGGAACGCCGAGCACGGCATCGCCCCGGCTCCCGGCGCCGCGCCGCCGGCAGAGTCGCTGTTCGAGCTGCACAACCTCACCGTCGACCCGGCGGAGCGGCGGAACCACGCCGACGACGCTCCCCAGCAGCTCAGCCGACTGCAAAGCGTCCTGGAAGCGCAGCGCGAGGCCAAGCGGCGCCTGCCGCAGCACCGCAACCCGGCCGATGGTGCCAGCATCGCACCAACGACCACCCCCAAACAGCGCTCCGCTGCTCCCGACCGCACCACAACGAACCCGCGACGGAACGCCTGAAGGGCTTCACAGAGTGAGCACTTCTTCCACGACCGAGCGCCCACCCGCTCGTGATTTGATCCAGCGGTCGGCATCCAGCCGTCACCGGATGGTGCGCAGCGGTCTCGCGGACGATCAACGAAGTGCTCGGGGCGTCTTCGCGCTGGCGGGATCCGCCTACGTGGGAGCACGACAGCGGGCTTGATGCGGCTTTGCCGCACCGTCAAGGTGTGCCTGCCGACGTCGGTGCTGTCGGGCGAGTCTGATCAGGCGGGAGTGCACCTCGTGCTCGATGCCGGCAACCGGAGCCAGTAGCTCGTGGAGATCGGGCACCATCGACGATCTTACCGCCGCAGGAGGCCGGGCGGCATCGAGGCCGGTTGATCCTGCGGCCCAACACGAACGCGGCGACCGCGACGGTGACGATCAGTCGACGCCGAGCGCAGCCAGCAGGGCGTTGATCGACTTCGGGACTTCCCTCATCGGCCGGGGTGGTGGCGCGCGACCGGGCGCATCCGCGATCCTCGATTGCGCCTCCCTCGACGGTGCTTCGCCGCCGGGGCGGCCTCACCCCATCGAATGATTCCGTGCCAGCACGACGAGGTGGGTCGGCTGACGGTGTGGCCCGATATTGTCCTATAGTCGAAGTGAGGGCGTCATCGCACCGCTGGTTGGAGGTGCTGATGCGGTCGGAGCCCGCGAGTAGCGAGGACGTGCCGCTGCCCCGTACTCCCGAGGGCCTCTCCGCCCCGACTGCGGGCCTGTTGCAGTCGGTCAGCGGCAAGCTGGCTCTAGCTGGCACCCCGGCCGAGGTCTTGGACGCGGTGGCCGACGAGGGAGCTCGGCTGCTCGGCGCCGAGATGGTGGACATCTCCCTGCTGGACCCGCGGGGAGCGACGCTTCGCCTGGTGACGAGCAGGAGCACCCCCATGGTGGTGGAGTCTCGATTCAGCGAGTACCCAGCCGATGCTCCTCTTCCCACAACGGATGCCTTGCTCACGGGCCGACCGGTGCTGTTGACCTCGACCGCCGACCGAGACCGCCGCTATCCGGTTCTGTCCCAGGTCACCGTTGATCAACAGGCCTCCTGCGTACTGCCGCTGCTCACCCCGCGACGCCAGCTCGGGGTACTGGGATTGGGCTGGCGGTCCGGCCCGATCAGCGACGAGACGGTCGCGCTCGCGGAGCTGCTGGCCGGCCTGACCGCCGGGGCGCTGGAGCGGGCGCTTACGTTCGAGGCCGAGACCACCGCCCGCCGGGCGGCGGAAGAGGCCGAGGCGCGGCTGCTGACGCTGCAGCATCTGGCCGCTGCTCTGGCCGAGACGACGACGATGCAGCAGGTCGGTCTCATCATCGCCGAGAGCGCGGCGAACGCGGTGGGTGCGGAAGCCTCGTCGATCAGTGTTCTCGCCGAGGACGGAGCCACCGGAACGGTGGTCGCCGCGCGAGGGCTCGGACCCCCTGTGGAACAGGCCGGCCAGCCGTTCCGACTGGACCAGCTTTCACTGGGTCGCGAGCTGCTGCAAACCCGCCGACCGGTCATCGTCCGCTCCCTGACCGAACGCGACATTCGCTTCCCGGACATGCGCGACAACGAAGTGAGGCAGCAGGCCTGGGTGAACCTGCTGCTGGAGGCCGGTGGACGGCCGGTAGGCGTGGCCTCCTTCGGCTGGACCGAGCCGCGCGACTTCTCTCCGGGTGACGTGGCCATGCTGGAGGCGCTCGGCCGACACTGCACCGCGGCGCTGGAACGGGCCCGGCTCTTCGATGCGGAGCGCACGACTCGGGCCGCCTCCGAATCGGCGCAGCACCGTCTGGCCCTGCTGGCCCGGATCTCCCGGCTGCTCGCCGAGGGTGTCGACGAGGAACGGCTGCTCGCGGACCTGCTTCGACTTCTGGTCGGCGAGTTCGGGCACATGGGTGCCGTCCTGCTGCCGGACGACTCCGGTCGACTGATCCGCCGGCAGGTGACGACGACCGACCCCGCCTCGGCCGACCTCGCCGCTGCGTTGCTGGGGCAGTCGATCGCCCTCGACGATCCGGCGGACCCACGCTCGATCGCATGGTCAAGCAGGCATCCCGCATGCTGCCCGGATGTGGTCCTCGTCGCCGATGCCCTCACCCGCGACGACCCCGGGCTCGCCGCCCGCATGACGGACCTCCGAATCGGGCCGATGATCTCGGTGCCGATGACCACCGCCGGCCGAAGGCTAGGCGTGCTGTCGGTGTTCCGTCACCGCGGGCGCCCTGCCTTCGACGAAGCCGACGCGGAGCTCCTCGCGGAGGTCGGACAGCGCACCGCTGGCGCACTCGAGACGCTCCGCCTGCTGGACACCCGCACCCGGGTCGCGGCCGCCCTGCAACGCAGCCTGCTGCCCGAACAGCTCCCGGTGATAGACGACGTCGAGCTGGCCTCCCGCTATGCACCCGCGGACAGCGCCGCCGAGGTGGGCGGCGACTTCTACGACGCATTCCCGCTCGGCGACGGCAGCTACGCCCTCATCATCGGCGATGTGGCCGGCCGCGGCATCGACGCAGCCGCCCTGACGGGGCTGGCGCGGGCGCAACTGCAGGGGCTCGACGCCGAAATCGGACCGGCCGAAGCGCTGTCCCGGCTGAACCGCGTGCTGCTGTCCCGCACCGGTGCGGAACGCTTCCTCACCGCCGCCTATCTGCGCCTCTGGCCCGACTCGGGGCCTGACGGCCAGGCACGGTTGCAGGTCGCGGTCGCCGGGCACCCGTTGCCGCTACTCGTCGACCCCAGCGGAGCGGTGCAGCCGCTCGGCCGGCCCGGCAGCCTGCTCGGCCTGCTCGAGGTCGCCGAGATCAGCCAGACCGAGGTCGTGCTCACCCCAGGAACGACCGTGGTGCTGTTCACCGACGGCGTCATCGAAGCCCACGGACCCTTCGGACTGTTCGGAGAACAACGGCTGACCGAGCTGCTGGCCGCGGTCGCCAACCAGCCAGCGGAAGACGTAGCCGCCGCGGTCGAACGCGCGGTGCTGGCCTACCGGACCGGGGGCCCCGACGACCTCGCCGTCCTCGTGACCCGCTGGCGGCCGGATCGACCCGAGCTGGGTCGGCTCCTGGTCGACTGCACGCTTCCGGCCCACACTCGGGGTGTCCGACAGGTCAGGGATGAGGCGCGCCGATCGACCGCGGGCATGCTCACCGACGAACAGGAGGCGGACCTGCTACTGGCGCTGAGCGAACTGGCCAGCAACGCGGTCCGCCACTGCGCCCCGATGAGCGGCGACCCGGCGGACGCCACCATCCGGATCCGGCTGTGGCACCGGACGGACCGCCTGCACCTCGAGGTGACGAATCCCGGTACCGGCCTGAGGCTCCCGGCCGTCGACAAGATCCCCGAGGTTGCCGATGTCCTGCAACTGAGCGAGAGCGGTCGCGGTCTGGGCGTCGCCCGTCGACTCGCCACCGATTCCGGAGCTGACTCGGATGGCAGCAAGACCCGGGTCTGGCTAGACCTCGCTCTCGACCGCGAGCCCCCGGCGGCTGCCCGACCGGACAGGCTCGCCTGAGCTGCGCCAATGGTTGCGATATCGGGGTGTTCTGCCATGTCGGTTACGGCTGAAAGACGGGCAGACGCGGTTCAGAGCCACGTCCCGCCGCGGCGGTCGGACCGCCCCGTGCGTCGGGGATTGTCCTCAGCCGGGCTGTTCCAGCGCCCGGGCCGCCGCCAAGATGTCGGTCGGCAGGGGTCGTGCTCCGATTGCGGCGACGTCCTGGGGGTCGACGCCGGGCGCCACGACGGCTACCGCGACCTGTTCTGCGACCGCGCGGATCTCCCTGACCAGGGCCTGGAACTTTTGGCCGTCGACGGTGGCGAGCACGACCAGCGCCGGTCGCAAGGCCTGGGCACTGCTAGTCACTGTGTCGAGCGGGGTGTCCGCACCGAGGAACGTGACCTGCCAGCCGCGGCGGGCAATGAGGACGCCGAAGGCGATCAGACCGAGATCGTGGACCTCGCCGGGCAGGCACGCCAGTAACGCCGAGGGACCCGCGCCGGTGCCCCAGTCCCGGGCCAATCCGAGCAGCCTGCCGCGGATCAGGCTGGAAGCAAAGTGCTCCTGCGCGATGCTCGCCCGACCGGCTGACCAGCGTGCCCCGAGGTCGCGGAGGTAGGGCAGGACGACGTCGGTCAACACCAACTCGACGGACAGTGCCGCGAGAAGGCGGTCGAAGGCGGCTTGCGCGCCTTCGGTGTCGAAGGAGTCGAGCGCGGCAGCGAGCCGGCTCGCGAGGTCGTCGACGAGCGGACCTTCCGACGAGGACGGAAGATCGTCTGAGGAGGACGGGAGACCGGCTGCCGCGGCGGCCCGGGAGGCGGCCTCCGCGGCCGACAGCCCCTGACCGATGAGCGTGGTCATCCGCCGGACCCGGCCCTCGTCCTCGAGCGAGTACAGCCGATACCCGCCGGGCGAGCGCGTGGGGTGGAGCAACTTGTAGCGCTGCTCCCATGCCCGGAGCAGCTCGGGCGAGACGCCCGTGCGACGGGACAGCTCCCCGATCCGCAGCTCGCCGAGGCCATCGCTCACGGACGTGGACTGTACAACCCTTCGACAAAACCTTCTACACACTCTTGACACGCGACGGATGGCCCCCGAACCTATCCCTCGACAAAGTCTCTACAACCCCTACTGAGGAGACAGACATGTCCACACGACCGCACGGCAGGATGCGCCGAGGCATCGGCGCCGCTCTCGCACTACTCCTCGGCGTCCTGGGCCTCGCAGCAGCCACAGGCAGTGCGGCGGCGGCGACGAGCTCGTCGGGCACCGTCTACGTCGTGCACGGAGTCCCGAACACGCCTGTCGACGTCTACGTCAATGGGAAGGCCACGCTTACCGGCTTCAAGCCCGGCACCGTCGCCGGCCCGCT
>DATITC010000188.1:0-7971 GCA_035468175.1 Frankiaceae bacterium
CACCGTCGCGTAGTAGACGACGAAGAAGCCGACGGCGATGTAGTAGAGCAGCAGGAAGACGCTGATCCCGAAGGCCGGGCCGATGATGTCGAACTTCAACATCTGACGGAAACCGCCGCGCAGCGCCTCCTCCGGGTCAAGCCCCTCGGCCCGCGCTTCGATTAACGCCCTGTCCCGCAAGCTGACCATGAGCTGGTCGCGCAGACCGGGGGAGAGCTCGCGCAGACCGATGGCGGCGATGACGAACACGACCAGGCCGGCGATTCCGCAGACGTGGAACTGGAAGCGCCAGTCGGGGTGGCTGTTCAGCGTGTGGCTGGACACCAGGGTGACGACGAGGCTGCCGAGCACTGGCCCGAGGGTCCAGAACCCCATCGCGGCACCACGGCCGACCTGCGGCGAGAAGTCGCGGATCAGCGCCGGTGTCGCCACGAGCACGACGCCTTCGACGAAGCTGACGATCGCGAACAGGAACAGGTACATGCCCTTGCTGTCCACGTTGGGGAGGCCGAAGGCGATCAGGATGCCCGTGATCAGCAGACCACCGACGACGAGGTTGGCCCGCCCCCAGCGGTCGGCGAGGCCGGCGAGGAGGCTCGCGAAGGCACCGACCGCGTTGCCGACGATCGCGATGAACACGAAGTACGTGAACGACATCCCGAAGTCGACGATGATCTTCGTCGCGACGGCGCCCTGGATGTACAGCTCGTAGTAGAGGATGACCGTCGCCAAGACGGTGATCCCGAGATACATCGTGCGAGGACCGTTGTCCGGATAGTGCGCGAGCTGCCGGTTCAAGATCCCGCCGGAAGTGCCGCGCGATCGGCCTGTCTGGCTGTCGGGGGGGTCGGCGGCTGCTCCGCCGCCGACGCTTTGGGTGGTCAATCGTTCTCCTTGAGGTCTAGGCCGTGACGTGGGGAACGGCCCGTGCGTGCCCGGGTGACGTGGCTCATAGCTACCGAGCACCACGACAATAGGGCGCATTGTCACTCTGTGCAGCATCCGGGCACGAATCTGTATGTCGGGCGCGTTTGAACGCGGGATCAACGGGGCCGGGACGGGCTCGGGAACGGGGAACCGGTGAAGCTGCCGCTGCGGATGCGCCTGTTCGGGCTGGCCTACGGACGCTGGGGAACCCCGATCTCACGCACCCCCGCGGAGGGTGTGCCGGCTCTGCGGGCGCGGCAGAACCGGTCCTACGGGCTCCGGGCCGCCCGGATCGTGATGGGACGGCATGCGGAAGGTGTCGAGGTCGAGGACGTCGTTGCCGTGAACGCGGACGGCGGACCGCTGCCGGTGCGCATCTACCGACCTCCGACCTCGGTCCGGCGTCCCCTGCCGGCCGTGCTCAACTTCCACGGCGGCGGCTTCGCCACCGGTAGCTTGGATCAGGCGGAGTGGCTGTGCCGCGAGGTCTGCTACCGCGCCGGGGTGACGGTTGTTTCGGTCGACTACCGGATGGCCCCTGAGCATCCGTTCCCCACCCCGCCGGACGACTGCTACGCCGCCCTGACCTGGGTCGCGACCCAGGCGGAACGGTTGGGTATCGACGCCGGGCGGCTCGCCGTCATGGGGGACAGCGCCGGCGGCAACCTCTCCGCGGTGGTCTGTCTGATGGCCCGGGACCGGGGTGGACCCCGGCTGCGCAGTCAGGTGCTGATCTATCCGGGCACCGATTTCGTGACGACCTATCCCTCGGAGATCCGCAACGCGACGGCGCCGGTGCTGCGGGCCGAGGACATCGCTGCCTACAGCGCCTTCTACCGCGCGGGCACCGACGGGACCCACCCGTACGCGTCGCCGTTGCGAGCTCCCGACCATCGTGGACTGCCGCCGGCGCTGGTGCAGACAGCCGAACACGACGCCCTGCTCGATGAGGGTCACCTGTACGCCCGGGCGCTCGCGCGGGCCGGGGTGCCGGTCCGCTACACGGAGTACGTCGGGACGGCGCACGGCTTCATCTCGATGCCGGGGCTCGCCCCGCAGGCTCACCAGGCACTTTGGGAGATCGTGACCGAACTGCGGGCCCGGCTCGTGGACCCGCAGGGCTGATCTGGGCCGTCAATCGTGGCTGAGTCTGACCGAGCGGGGCCGCAGAAGGATGTGTGAATCATGTCGCTTGGAACTCGGTTCCGTGCCGGTTCTGCCCGAGATGCCGGTTCACGGCTTAGCGTCTATGTGTGAGCACCTTTTCGACCGCCCCGGATTCGTCCGCCGGTAGGTCCGCTGCCCGGCGGTCCTGGATCGCGCGACACGGCGAGTCCTGGCGGGACTGGGCCGTCCTGACCCTGCTGAACCACGGCCTCCTCGTGGCCGTCGCGGTCGTCCAGCCCTCGCGGCCGAGGCTTCTGCTGTTCGCCCTGCCGTTGGCGATCACCCTCTCGATCACCACGCTGACGGTGCTGCACGACGCCGGCCATCGCCAGTTCTCCCGGCGCGAATGGCCGAACGTGTTCGCCGTGCAGACCGCGGCGCCGTTCGGGCTGTGGGCAGCGCACTGGGCCTTGAAGCACCGGGTCCACCACCGACTCTCCCAGGTGTATCCGGTGGACGAGTCGACCCGCTCGTCGTCGCTGGTCCGCCTGCACCCGGCGGCCCCGCTGCGGCCCTGCCACCGCTGGCAGCACCTCTACACCTGGCCGATGTACGGCCTCGCCTGGCTCGGCGAGCTCAAGAGCCAGCTCACCTACCTGCGCACCGGCATCGTGACCGGGAACGACGACCCCTGGTCCACCCGCAAGCGGGTCCGGTCCTTCCTGGCCGAGAAGGCGCTCTTCCTGTTGATCCTTATCCCTTACGGGTATGTAATCGGCGTGACGAACCTGGTGCTCTTGCTCGTCGTCGCCATGACGCTCGGCAGCGTCTGCACCGCCCTGGTGCTCGTGGTCGGCCACATCAACGTCGGCCTCGAGCCGACGGCGGAAGCGCCGAGCCCCCGCGAGTGGGCCGCCCACCTGGTCCGGACGACCGCGTCTTTCTCGACCGGCAGCACCGCCATGCGGTGGCTGACCGGGGGGATGACCCTGCACCTCGCCCACCACCTGCGCCCGGTCGCGCCGCGTCGAGACCTGCCGACCCTGCATGCGACGAAGGTCGCGCAGATCGTCAAATCGACCGGACTGCAGCAGGTCGAGTACCCGAGCTTCTCCAGCGCCATCGCCGGGCACTACCGCCGGCTCCGGGAGCTCGGCACCCCGCTCCCCGAGACGGCGCAGGAGGAAGCCGCGTCGGTCGCGGCCGTACGGGCAACGGCGCACTCGGTGCCTGCCGCTTGAACGTCCCTGCCGTCGCGACCGCCCTTCTCGCGGCGGTTCTGTTCGGCTGGTCCACGGCGCTCATGCACCACAGCGCGTCGACGGCCGGCAAGGACTTCGGCAGCCTCTACGCGCTGCTCCGGTACCTCATCGGTCAGTGGCGCTGGCTGCTGGGCATGGTTGCGAGCCTGACGGGTCTGGCGCTGCACGTCGTCGCTCTCGGCCTCGGGTCGATCGCCGTCGTCCAACCACTGGTCGTGTCCGGGCTCGTCTTCTCGTTCATCTTCCGGGCGGCCCTGGACCGGCAACTCCTGCCGCGGCGAGTGCTGGGCTGGGTACTGGTGACCGCGGTGGGGTTGACGGTCTTCCTGCTCACGATCGGTAATACCCAGGGAAGCGATGGCCCCGGTTCGACGGCGGTCATCTCCATGCTCGCCACCGGCGCGGTCGTGGCCGCGGTCGCCTTCGGGCTCTCGGCTCGGCAGGAGCCGGCCAGGTCAGGGTTCCTGTTGGGCGTGAGCGGCGGAGTGATCTTCGGTTTGATCGCCGGGGTCCTCAAGGCCGCCACCTACAACCACAGCATCGGCACGCCGTTCTACGCCAACTGGGCGGTCTACGCGGTGATCCCGCTCGGGGTCTGCGGCTTCTTGAGCAACCAGCGGGCCTACAACGTGGCCCCGCTGACCAGTTCGCTGCCGGTGCTCAACCTGCTCAACCCGCTCGTCGCGATCCTGTTCGGGGTCGTCGCCTTCGCGGAGCGGCCGCCCGGATCGGCGATCGCGAACGTCGCCGGGGTACTCGGCCTGTCGACGGTGCTGCTCGGGATCTTCTTCCTGGCCCGGCAGCCCGGCGGGGAAACGTCGGCCGAGGCCTACCCCGGAGCAGACTCCGAGGTCGGCCCGGCAGCAGTCCCCTGGACCGACCTCCGCACCGAACCGGGACAGGCCGTGCTCGGTTCGGGCACCGGTGCCTGAGGAAAAGGGGCTCGCGTGGCACTGACCGGACGGGCAGCACTCCTGCCGTTGACGCTGGCCGCGGCCGCTGCTGCCGCGCACACGGCGACGCTGGTCACCTCGGTGCCGCAACTCCGCCCGCTCTGGCCGGGGGTCGCCGGGATCGGGAAGCCGGGGCACGTGGCGCTCACCTTCGACGACGGACCCGACGAGGCGAGCACCCCGCTCTTCCTCGACCTGCTGGCCCGGCTCGACGTCCGCGCCACCTTCTTCCTGCTCGGCGAGATGGTCACCCGCTTCCCGGATCTCCCCCGGCGCATGGCCGCTGAGGGCCACGAGCTCGCCGTCCACAGCTGGGACCATCGGAGCCACCTGCTGCGGGCTCCGGGACGGCACACGATCGACCAGCTCGAACGGACCGCCGACCTCATTGAATCCGTGGCCGACGTGCGGCCGACCCGGTTCCGACCGCCGTACGGGATGCTCACCGGCGGCGGGGTGCTGGCCGCGCAGCGAGTCGGGCTCCGCCCACTGCTGTGGACCAGTTGGGGCAAGGACTGGAGCGAGACGGCGACGCCCGAGTCCGTCCTCCAGTGCGTCTCCCGCGGTCGGCTGGACGGGGGAACGGTGCTGCTGCACGACTCGGACTGCACTTCCGCCCCTGGAGCCTGGCGGTCGGCCTACGGCGCGCTGCCGCGGCTCGTGGACACGTGGGCGGAGAACGGCTTGCGCGTCGGACCGGTCCGCGAGCACGCTTTGCCGCTGTGAGTGGGACCGACCTCGCAATCGCCATCCCTGCCGCGCTGGCGTCGGCCCTCACCTTCGGGTTCGCCGCAGCGCTCCAGCACCGCGAGAGCGGCGAAGTGGAGAAGCGTGGGGCCCTCGACCCGGGCCTGTTGTCGTCGCTGGCCCGCCGACCGCTGTGGTTGGTGGGGATCGGGGCCGATGTCCTCGCCGTCGGCCTCCAGACAGTAGGGCTCCGGTTCGGACCCGTCTCGCTCGTCCAGCCCCTCCTCGTGGCCGGGCTCCCCTTCGCCGTGCTGCTCTCCTGCCTGCTGGCGCGCCGCCCGCCCCGGACGGCCGAGGTGCTGGGAATTTCGCTCTGCGCGGTCGGCCTTGCCGTGCTGGCGCCCGCCGCCACCGCCGTCGGTCTTGCCCCGGAACCACAGCGGAGCGCGGCCTGGGTCGCGGCGGTCGCGGCGACGGCGTTGACCCTGGCGCTGCTCGGGGTGGCCCGCGTCCGGCCCCGACTGGCCGGAGTCGCCACCGGGGCCGCCGCCGGTGTCGTCACCGGGGCCGGCAGCGTCCTGCTGGCTGTCTGCGCCGGACGGCTGGGTCGACCGGTGGACCTGCTGTTGAGCATCGCCCCGTACGCCGCCGTCGTCGTCGGCGGGCTCGGACTGCTGCTGTGCCAGGTCGCCTTCCAGACCGGCGATCTCGGCGCGCCGCTCGCGGCTCTGTCGGTGCTGGAGCCAGCCACCGCCGTCGTCCTCGCGGTGACGGTGCTGCACGAGCGGCTCCCGACGCAACAGTCGGCCGAGGTCGGCCTCGCGGGAGTCGGAGCGGCTCTCGTGGTGCTCGGCGTCGTCCTGCTCGCCCGCACTCAGGCCAGGTGGGAGGAACTCGCCGACGCCCCCAAGATGTGAGCGGCGTGGCGTGCGCAGGCTTTGTACCGCGACCCACGAATATCGTCCTGCGAGGTACCGGTCGGGATTGTCCCGCGGTCCCCGACGTGATCTTCGGAAAGGACCCGCGGTGACTGCCCCTCCGGCCGATCGGCCTCGCACTGCAGTTGTGCCGACCACCGCTGCGACCGTGGTGATCGTGTCGGGAAGCGTCGGAGCCGGCCACGACGGGGTGGCTCGGGAACTCGCCCGGCGCCTCACCGAGGTCGGCCACCACGCCGAGGTGCTGGATCTGCTCGACGGCTTCTCCCGACTGGTGCGAGTGCTGCTCGGCTCCGCCTACCTGTTCACGCTGCGGGTGGCGCCGTGGGCCTACGAGGCGGTCTGCTGGCTGGTCGAGCGGTCATCCGCCTTCCAACGGCTCGCCGACCGGATCTGCTGCTCGGCGGCGCCCTGGCTGCGGTCGAAGCTCGCCGACGCGGACCTGGTCGTGGCGACCTACCCGCCCGCCTCGCGTGCGTTGGGCCGCCTGCGGCAGACCGGTGAGCTGCAGGTGCCGGTGGTGACCTATTTGACCGACCCGGCCCCCAACTACTTGTGGCAGCACCCGGGCGTGGACCTGCATCTGACGATGAGTTCTGCGACCGCGGTGGAGGCCGAGCAGCGGTACGGGTTGCCGATGTACGCGGCCGGCCCGCTGGTGCACCCGGTGTTCCGGACCACCGACCGGCCTGGCGCCCGCCGCTACCTGCGCCAGGTGGTCGGCGTCGGCCCCGACGCCAAGATCGCCCTGATGGTGCTGGGGTCGCTCGGGATGGGCGACGTCCGGCCGGCGCTGCGGGCCCTGAAGGCCGCCGGAGCCGTTCCCGTCGTCCTCTGCGGACGGAACGAGAAGCTGCACCAGGACCTGCGTTCGATGCCCGGCGTGGTCGCGCTCGGCTGGCGGACCGATGCGCCACGGCTGGTCAGCGGCAGTGATCTGGTCGTGCACAACGCCGGGGGCCTCTCCCTCACCGAGAGCCTGGTCGCCGGCGTCCCGTCACTGACCTTCCGGCCCATTCCCGGACATGGACGGGCAAACGCCCGCACGCTCCACCGGTCCGGGATGGTCCGCTGGGCCCGGAGCCCGGCCCAGCTGACGACGCTCGCCGCGGCGGCCCTCGCCGACGGTGTCGCCTGCCCGATGCCGCCCGAGACCGCGGTCCAGTACGTCTGCTCGCTGCTGCCCGCGACTACCGAGGGCCGGCACCGTATGCCGCACGCGGCGGAGATCGCGAGCCCGTAGCAGCATCAGGTGGGTGACGACGGCAAGGGCGCCGCCGGCCACCGCGTCGAGCACCCAGTGGTTGCCCGTCACCACGATCACGATGACGGTCGCCGCGAGGTGAGCGGCCGCGAGGAGCCGCCACGAGCGCCGCGAGGTGACCGCCAGCGTCGCGAAGAGCACCCAGGTCGCCCAGGCCACGTGCAAGCTGGGCATCGAGGCGTACTCGTTCGCATGCTGGGCGACGGAGGAGGTGGCGTCCCAGGAACCCCAGGTCCCCGACCCCGCCACGATGTCGACGAAGCCGCTGCCCGGCAGGAGCCTTGGCGGCGCGACCGGTACGACCAGGAACAGCACCAGCGCGACCAGGTTGATCACCAATAGGGAGCTGCGCAGCCGCCGGTAGGCGATGGGCGCGACCACGTAGGTCATGGCGAGGACGGCCATCGTCACCAGGATGTGCGCGAAGTCGTAGTAGATCGCGAGCCCCTGCCCGAGCCCGTGGTGCGGGGCGACGCGCAGGTCGAAGGTCTTTTCGACCGCGAGGTGCAGGTCGGACTCCAGGCGCAGGACGGCCGCCGCACGCGATTCGGCACCGGTGATCCGGAGGTTGGCGAAGTTGGCGATCTGGTCGTAGGCGACCAGCAGGAAGGCGACCACACCGAGCTCGCGCCACAGCGGAGGACGCCGAACCTCGGATGCCTGCACCGCTTCAGCTTCCGCGATGCGCCCGGATACCTGCATGACCGCTCAAGATTTTCACATCTTTCCTGGAGATGGGGGCCTCAACCGGCCTCGCCGCCGCGGGTCGCGAGTAGCACGTCGTAGACGGAGGAGACGCGGGCGAGCGTCTCGACGGCGAAGCCGGCGCGCCC
>DATITC010000189.1:0-20245 GCA_035468175.1 Frankiaceae bacterium
AGGACTACCGCCAGCACCAGGACTACCGCCAGCACCAGGACTACCGCCAGCACCAGGACTACCGCCAGCACCAGGACTACCGCCAGCACCAGGACTACCGCCAGCACCAGGACTACCAGACCCGCCTGCGGTCGGCGGGGCCGAACCCGAGCTGCCGGGCTCGGGGTCCGCGTAGGGGAAGCCCGGGGCACCGGTGACCGGTATGGAGACGCCGGGCGTGCCGGTGATCGCCGGCGGCAGGGCGAACCCACCGGTCGGCAGGCTGAGGTCGACCTGCGCCCCCGTGCCGTAGGCGTGCGCCCAGGCGAGGACGGTGCGCACGTAGTCGGCGGACGGGTTGTAGGCAAAGACCGCGGCGGCCTGCTGCGCTGATTGGCCGAGGTCGCGGCCGGCTTGGCACAGGAAGCCCCCGGCGGCGAGGGAAGCGTCCCAGATGTTGTTCGGGTCGGCGACGCCGTCGCCGTTGCCGTTCCGGCCGAGCAACTTCCAGGTCCCGGGAACGAACTGCATCGGCCCGACCGCCCGGTCGAACTGAGCGTTGCCGTCGAGTCGCCCGCCATCGGTGTCAGGAAGGAGGGCAGTTCCCGGTACGGAGCCGTCGAGGATCGGGCCGAGGATGGGCGGGGTCGCCGCACCGGCCGCGGTCAGGTGCTCGTTTCCGCTCCAGCTCCGGGCGTGGTTCGATTCGACCTTGCCGACACCGGCGAGCAGCGGCCAGGTCAGCTGGCAACCGGGCTCCTCGGCTGCGATGCGGTCGGCCGCCCTCTGATAGGCGAGCAGCACCGTGGACGGGATCGAGCGGTCGCTGCCGCCGAGGGGTAGCCCGGCCGCGGCGGGGTTCGCCGTCGTGTCGAGCCCTGGCCTGCTCGTCCCGCCGGTCAGCCCACGGGCTGGGAGCACCGCTGGCGGCGGTCCGAGAGCCTTGAGCGAGAACAGGTCGCCCGGCAGCCCGCTTGGGTCGCTGCCGGATCCGATGGCGCCGGCGCTGGCCCCGACGAGCGCAGCCCAGGGGGCCGGGGCCCCCACGACCGGAGCCGCGACGGCCAGCGCGGCGAGGGCGGCCAGACCCAGCCGGCGGCCCGGCCCACGGACTGGACGGCGGGAGAACCGTGATCCGGAAAGGGCTGCTCCGTCGACCTCCTGCACGGCGGCCCGGCGGCGGACAGCATCGGCCGCCGAGCCCACCGTGGTGCCGACGGCAGCCACGGCGCCCGACGCTGCCGTCAGGACCGCACCGGTTCCGTCGGCCAACCCCTGCACCGCACGGGTCAGAGAGGCCCGGGACGCGCTGACTGCCCGGATCGGAGCGGTGGCGAGCGCGGCCGCGCGAGCCCGCTCTTGCTCCTCGAGCATCTCGGCGGTGACCGCGCTGCGCTCGTTGATCAGGTCGTCGAGGTGGGCTTCGGCGTCCGCATCGGGGGCCTCGGACTGCCCCTCGTCGACGGGCAGCCACTGCAGACGTTCGTCGCCGGCGGCGTCACTACCGACGCGATCCGTCACCTCCCAGGCAGCCACCTGGCCGATGTTGCCAAAGTCCGGGGCTAACGCGAAAGCATTTCCCGAAAATCCGTCAGCATTTGTCCGTTTTTCATCGGGGCGGCTGGGACTACGGGAGGGCACGTGGGACTATCGGCACCGCGGTGCTCGGCACCAGCATCCGAAGAGCCGCAGGTGCGACGACGACCTCCGCCGGCAGGTCGGCCACGGGATCGCCGTCCGCATAGAGCTGGAACGGCCGGTCGGCGTCCACGACGAGGCGCCGGGCCTGCCGCACCGTGACGTGGCCGTCGTCGATGTGCCGCCCGGCGAACACCCTCGGAAGCTGCGTGAGGAAGTGCGGTCGACTGCTCTTCGCGGCCAGGACGATGTCGAGCAGGCCGTCCTCGAGGCTCGCCGTCGGCGCGTAGCGCATACCTCCGCCGTAGTACGGCGCGTTTCCCGCGGCGACCGACCAGCCGATGTGCTCGAACCGGTCCCCGTCGATCTCGACCGAGAAGCGGGCCGGCTGCCAGGTCAGGAGCGTCCGGAGCGCCGCATACGTGTAGACCTGCGAGCCGCGGATGATGCGGGTCCGGTTGGCGAGTACCTGGACGTCGGAGTCGAAGCCGACGCTCGCGATGCCGACGAAGTGGCGCCCGTTCGCCACGCCGAGATCCAGCTTGCGCTCGTCCGCCCCGGCCAGCGCCACCGCCGTGAGCACCGGATCGGAGCCGACGCCCAGACTGCGCAGGAAGTCGTTGCCGCGGCCGCCGGGCAGCGCCGCGACCACCGTCCTGGACCGGGTGGAGGCGCCGGCCACGCGGCCGAGCAGCCCGTCGCCGCCGAAGGCGACCGCGACCCGGTCCTCGACCGCGGCGAGCTCAACCAGTTCGTCGGCGTGCTCGAGGCTCCGGGTGAGCTCGGTGCGGACGTCGGCGCCGCTGCGGCGGAGCGCCGCCTCCAC
This sequence comes from Frankiaceae bacterium, assembly GCA_035468175.1. GTDB lineage: Bacteria > Actinomycetota > Actinomycetes > Frankiales > Frankiaceae > JAVEDQ01. Next base: position 2,444 of record DATITC010000189.1, read on the forward strand.
GTCCGGCAGCAGCCGCAGAGGCCGTCCGCCGGCCGCCGAGGGGTTGACGATCAGCAGGTATCGCGTCTGCGTCCGAGCTGGGACCACCGAAGAACTCACGGCACCAGCTTGCCGGGATTCAGGATGCCCGCGGGGTCGAGACACGCCTTGACGGCCCGCAGAGTCGCCACCCCGAGCTCCCCGACCTCTTGTTCCAACCAGGGAAGGTGATCGGCGCCGACCGCGTGGTGGTGGGTCAGGGTGGCGCCCGCGTTCATCAGGGCGTCCGTCGCCGCTTTCTTGGCCGTCTCCCATTGCACCAGGGAGGCTTCGGGGTCGTCGGCCTGCCGGGCGAGCACCGTGAAGTACAACGACGCACCGGTTGCGTACACGTGCGAGACGTGGCACATCACCAGTGCCGTTTCCCCCCGGGCCGCGAAAGCTCTGTGCAGCGCGTCGCGGACGGCGTCGTGCACCGGCACCAGCTGGGACCACGAGGTGGCGGTCTCCAAGGTCTCCACCAGCACGCCGGCGTCGAGCAGGTCATCGCGCAGATGTGGCCCGGAGAAGCGACCCTTCTCCCACGAAGCGCCGGCCCCCTGGCCGATGTAGAGCCCTCCCGCGGTGCGCAGGAGAGCAGCGGTGCGCTTGCGCCGCGCCGCGATCACTTCGCGGTCGCCCTCCCAGCCGAGGACGGCCAGGCAGTTCCGCCCCCGCAGCCGCAGGTAGGCGGGTCCGACGCCCCGGTCGTGTCCGGACAGCGCCAGCCCGGCGCGCGTCTCGTCGACGTCGGAGAGCCGACAGACGTCGCCGGCCGCGTCGGCTTGGCGAAGGGTCCGGAACGCGTCCGCCCCCTCGGCGAAGGAGCGGAAGAACCAGGCCTCGTAACGCCGGGCGGCCGGGGCACGTCGCACGCGCAGCGTCAGCTCGGTCAGGACCCCGAACGCGCCTTCGCTGCCGACGACGAGCTGCCGCAGGTCGGGCCCGGCCGCACTGCGGATGGCCCGGCCCAGCACCAGCTCACCGGCGGGGGTGGCGGCCCGCAGCCCCACCACCAGCTCGTCGCTGCGGCCGAAGCCGGTGGAGGCCTGGCCGGCGGACCGGGTGGCGACGTACCCGCCGAGACTCGCCTGCTCGTAGGACTGCGGGAAGTGGCCGAGGGTGAACCCGCAGTCCCGCAGCAGCTGTTCCGCAGCCGGACCGCGCACGCCTGGCTGGAAGGTCGCCAGCTCCGAGTACGGGTCCAGGTGCAGAAGCTGATCGAGCCGGCTGAGATCCAGCGTCACGACCGCGGCGAAGCGGCCCCGCAGCGGCTCGACCCCTCCGACGACGCTGGTCCCTCCCCCGAACGGCACGACGGCCACCTGCGCGTCGGCGCAGACCCGCAGGACCGCTGCCACGGCGTCGGCATCGGCGGGGACCACCACCGCGTCGGGCGCTCCCCCGGCATCACCGGAACGGCGGCGCACCAGGTCGCGGTAGGACTTGCCACCGGCGTGCGCGATCCGCGTCTCCGGGTCGTCGACCACCTCGGCCACCTCGGCCAACCGCACGCGGACCTCGTCCAGAAGCCGTGACGGCGGGAGGCGCATCTGGTCGAGGGGCACGGGGAGCCGGAGCGGGGCGTCCTCGGCCAGACCGATCTCCCGACGCAGGAAGACCCGGCCGGACGACGGAAGCCCCTTCGTGGTCCGCGCCGAAGGGTTGTCACCCCACGCGTTCCACGGGGTCCGGAGCTCGACCGCCCGCGCGGCTGAGGCGCCGCCCGCGCCAGCCGAACCCCCCGACTTCGCAACCATCGGTGCGTCCCCTCGGCCCCGTTGTACGGTGTGACAAATGGCGTCGCAACGTAACACGATTCTGCGGGCCGCCGCCGAGGAGGTGGCGGCCGTCGGCCTGCGCCGGACGACGCTCACCGACGTCGCCCGGCGGGCCGGCGTCTCACGGATGACGGTGTACCGGGAGTACGGAGACGCCGCTGCCCTGTTCCGGGCTTTGCTGACCGAGTCGATCGGCCAGGTCGTCTTCGGTGCCGAGGTGGACGTCCGGGGACTGCCGACGGCGCGGGAGCGGATCGTCGAAAGCGCCGCCCTGAGCGTCGAGCGCCTCTCCGAGCACCCGATGATGCGGCGCGTCCTCGAACTCGATCCCGAGCTGCTGCTGCCCTTCGTCACCGACCGGTTCGGCTCCGGGCAGCGCCTCGCTCTCGAGCACGTCCGGGGTCAACTCCGCGCCGGGATGGACGAGGGCTCGATCCGCCCGCTCGACGTCGGTCCCGCCGCCCGGTTGATCCTGCTCACCGCCCAGTCGGTGATCTTCTCCACCCGCATCGTCGAGAGCGAGGGCTCCCCCGCCCCGTCCTCAACCGAGGCGGCGGAAACCGATTCGTCGGCCCACCTGGGCGAACACCTGCGTTGGATGCTCGACGCCTATCTGAGGAGCCCCGCATGACCTCACTCCGCGGCCGCGCCGGGAACGACAGCGGCCTCCCAGCACCTGTGCATTCCGATCGGCTGACCGCCGCTCGACGGAGCCAGGACCTCGAGCGTCTCCCCGACGCCCCGGTCGACGTCCTCGTCGTGGGCGGTGGCGTGACCGGGGTCGGCGTCGCGCTCGACGCGGTGACCCGCGGCCTGTCGGTGGCCCTGGTCGAGCGCCACGACCTGGCGTTCGGTACCAGCCGCTGGAGCAGCAAGCTGATCCACGGCGGCCTTCGTTACCTGGCGACCGGTGACGTCCACCTGGCCTACGAGAGCGCCCGCGAACGCTCCGCGTTGATGAGCACGATCGCGCCCCATCTGGTGCGTCCGCTGCCGTTCCTGCTGCCGTTCCCCGCCTCGGCCTCGCACGCTGACCGGCTGAAGCTCATGGCGGCGGCCCGCGCCGGCGAGGCGCTCCGGGTCGCAGCCCGCACCGAGCACGGCCTGCTGCCGGCGCCCCGGCACCTCGGCCGCGAGGAGACCCTCCGCTGGGTGCCGGCGCTGCGGCGGGACGGGTTCAGCGGATCCATGATCTCGTGGGACGGACAGCTCGAGGACGACGCGCGGTTGGTCGTGGCACTCGCTCGCACCGCGGCTGCCTACGGGGCGCGCATCCTGACCTACACGAGTGCGCTGTCCCTGCGGGGAGACGGTGCGACGCTGCGCGACGAGCGGACCGGCGAAACCGTGGAGGTCACCGCCCGCGCGGTCGTCAACGCCACCGGCGTCTGGGCCGACACCCTCGAGCCCGAGGTGCAGCTGCGCCCCTCCAAGGGCACGCACGTGGTGCTGCGGGCCTCGTCGCTCGGCTTCCCGAGCGCCGCCCTGTTCGCCCAGGTCCCGGGGGAATCCAACCGCTACGTGTTCGCCCTGCCGCACCCCGACGGCACACTGCACGTCGGCCTGACCGACGACCCGATCGACGAACGGCCGGACGTGCCCACCGCCACCGAGGACGAGGTGCGCTTCCTGCTCGACACGTTGTCCCCACTTCTCTCGCGGCGGCTGACGACCGACGATGTCATCGGCAGCTTCGCCGGCCTCCGGCCGCTGGTCGCCGGCGCCGACCCGAGCCGCCGAACTGCTGACCTCTCCCGTCGGCACCTGGTCCACCGCAGCGCCGACGGCGTCGTGACGGTGGTCGGTGGCAAGCTCACCACCTACCGCAAGATGGCCGAGGACACCGTCGACGCGCTCGGCCTCACCGAGCAGCCGTGCCGGACCCGTCAGGTACCCACGGTGGGTGCCGCGCCCCGGGACAGCCTGGCCGGGGTGGATGCGCCGCAGCGCCTCGTCCGCCGCTACGGAACCGAAGCACCCGCTCTCGCCGCCCTGGCCGCGACGGATCGATCGCTGGCCGAGCCGGTGGCGGCGGAGGTGCTCGGCGCCGAACTCGCGTGGGGCGTGTTGGCCGAGGGCGCCCTCACCGTCGAGGACCTGCTCGAACGACGCACGCGGCTCAGCTTCGTCCCCTCCGAGATGGAGGCGGCCCGCCCCGCCGCCGAGCGCATCCTCGAGCGCTACGGCGCATCGGTCAGCCCGGCCGTCGCGCTCGGCTGAGACGGTTTGCTCAGACGGTCCGCTCCTGGCGCGCCAGAAAGGGCGACGGAGCTCCGAAGACCAGGTCGACATCGGCGTACAGGCCGTCCCGGATGTCGGAGATGTCGAGGTGCTCGAGCAGCAGCAGGCTGGCTCGCGGCGGCCAGAACACCATCTCCAGCCACACCGTCTTCGCCTCACCCGCGAAGGCGGCCCGGTCCGGCGGGGTCGATTGGGCCCACAACGCGGTCGGATGGTGAGCGGCGACGACCTTGAAGTCGGGGCTTCCCCCGCTACAGGTGGGGTCCACCGACGTGGCGCCGGCGAGTCGTGCGCCGAGGCCCATGCCGGGCTCCTCCGCCACGAGGATCAGGTCCCCGGGCCCGCCGACCGGGCTCGGGCCGGAACAGGCGACTGCGGTCGCTCGGGCACCACTGCGCTCGTCCCCGGCCCAGCCGATGCCGGACACGACCCAGCCGACCGGTAGAGGGCGTGGAACCCAGACCGGTACCTGGGCCGCGGCGGCAAGATGCAGCAGTGCGGCTTCTGAGGTCACGGGCGCGGTGTGGAACGGCAGCACGTCCCCGTGCCGCTCGCACTGCCACGAACTCGACCACAGGCCGGGCGGCTTGACCGACGACAAGCAGCGCGGACACGCGGGTGCGACACCCATGCAGCCTCCTCGGCGAACCTGAACCCGAGTCCGAGACAACGGTGCGGCCCGAGCAGCACCTTGGTCAAGTCCTGCTGCTCCGTCCGTCGCCGCCCGGCAGACTGCAGCGATGCCGATCCGCTGCGTGGGTGCCGTCGTGACCGACAGCCGGGGGCGCATTTTGCTCGTCCAACGGGCGAACGAGCCGGGGCGCGGGTTGTGGTCGCTCCCCGGCGGCCGGGTCGAACCTGGCGAAACCGACGAACAGGCCGTCGTCCGCGAGGTGGCCGAGGAGACCGGGCTCACCGTCGAGGTGGGCCGTCTTGTCGGCCGGGTGCAGATCGACGATTACGACGTCGGCGACTACTCGTGTCGAGTGGTGGACGGGGACGGAACCGGCGGCAACGCCACCGCAGAGACCGCTGTGGCCGCGGCATCCGACGCGCTCGACGCCGGCTACCTCGACCCTCGCACCGTTCCGACGACTCCACGGCTGGTGGAAATCCTCACCAGTTGGGGGGTGCTACCACCCGCGGCCGATAGCGTCGGCGAACCGTAACCTGCACTCCGCCCCCGATCCGCCGTGTCGCCCGTCGTGATCCGGTTACGGTGCCTCCACCAGGCACGCGAGTCGCGGGCCACGCAGGAGAGGACATCATGGTCGACGTGCGGGACGGCCGCGCCGCCCCGTCTGCCGGGCCTCCTACCGCTCCACCGCCGTTTATCGCTCCGCGCTCGGCGCCACCCGGATGGCGCCCGCCGGAACTGCCGCAGCAGACGTCTCCTGTCGCCGTAACCCCGGGAGACGCGTACGCGTTCTGCTCCGGCTAGTCCTCCTGGAGTTCGGGCCGGCCGGGCTGCTCGCCACCGCGGGCGTCGCCGTAGGACTTCTTCGGCACCATCACCTTGCGGCGGAAGATGCAGACGAGCTTGCCGTCCTGGTTGTAGCCCTTGGTCTCGACGTAGACGACGCCGCGGTCGTCCTTGGACCTCGACTCATTCTTGTCGAGGACCGTGGTCTCCCCGTAGATCGGGTCGCCGTGGAAGGTCGGCGCGACGTGCTTGAGCGACTCCACCTCGAGGTTGGCGATGGCCTTGCCACTTACGTCCGGCACCGACAGCCCGAGCAGCAACGAGTAGATGTAGTTGCCGACGACCACGTTCTTGCCGAACTGCGTCGTCTTCTCGGCGTAGTTGGCGTCGAGGTGCAGCGGGTGGTGGTTCATCGTGATCAGACAGAACAGGTGGTCGTCGTACTCGGTGACCGTCTTGCCTGGCCAGTGCTTGTAGGTGGCGCCGACCTCGAACTCCTCGTAGTACCGCCCGAACTGCATGACCCGTCCTCTCGTGGTGCTCTGCCTCGTCGACGACCCGAAGGTCCCGATCCATCTTGCCCGTGCGCGCGGCGTCCCGGGCCGTGCTGTACTGACGGGTAACTTGCCGCTCCGCACTGCCCTCAGGAGGTCCCCCGTGGCCCAGCTCGACCGCGACGGCGAGGTCTTCGTCCTCGACCTCGGTACCGACGAGAACCGCTTCAACCCGACGTCGGTCGCCGAGCTCACCAAGCTGCTCGACGAGGTGGAGGCGGCCAACGCCCCGCGAGCCCTGGTCCTCGCCGCGTCCGGCAAGTTCTGGTCGAACGGCCTCGACCTGGAGTGGATGGCCGCCAACCAGGACCAGATTCTGAGCCACGTCGACGCGGTGCACGCGCTGCTGGCTCGCGTGCTCGCGCTGCCGGTCCCGACCGTCGCCGCCATTCAGGGTCACTGCTTCGCGGCCGGCGCGATGCTCGCCCTCGCTGCCGACTTCCGCGTGATGCGGGACGATCGGGGCTTCTTCTGCCTGCCGGAAGTGGACATCCACATCCCGTTCACGCCGGGGATGGCCGCGTTGATCCAGGCCCGGCTGTCGAAAAAGACCGCGCACGAAGCGATGACGACCGGCCGCCGCTACGGCGGTAAGGACGCGCTCGCCGCCGGCATCGTCGACGCGGTCGGCGGCGAGAACGAGGTGCGCTCCACCGCATTGGATCTCGTCCGCCCCCTCGCGGCCAAGGACGGCCCGACGCTCGGGGCGATCAAGCGCGGGATGTACGGACCGGCGATTGCCGCGCTGCAGATCCCGCAGACCACGGGCCTCGGCTGACATCTGAAGCGACGAACAGTGCGACTGCTGGCGCTGTCCCCCTGGACGGAGGAACCAACAGCCGCACTGATCGACGCCAGGTCGAGTCGAGGTTAGTTCGCCGGCACCCGGACCTTCACCGGGTGGCCGCCCAGCGAGCCGGTGACGCTGAAGTCACCGTAGGGCCGGTTGGACCCGAACAGTCCGTCGGCCGTCAAGGTCCCGTTCTGCCCGTGCGGACCGGTGACCGAGATCGCTAGGTGTAGGCCGTTGTTGGTGAAGGTGAATTCGGTGTCTCCGGAGACTGCAACGTCGCACGTGAACCGAGCCTGGTCGAGTTGAATCGTGGCCGGCCCCTCCGGAACGTGATAGTCGAAGCTGAACGTTCCGCCGCGCAGGCCGACACCAACTCCAGTGAAGGTTCCGTTACCGGCCGGACGGAAGCTTCGCAACCAGGCGTCGAGCACCGTCCGCACCCCCACGGTGGCGATCCGATGGTCCAGCGTCGTGGACGTGTCACCAGGCAAGGAAGTCGCCGGGGTCGCGTGGTCGGCGGTCAGCGGGAACTTGGGCACCGCCGGAGCGACGTTGGCTGGATCCGTGCAGGTGTCGCCGGTGCGGTGGCCCGCGCGCACGAAGTCCTGGACCGATCCGTTGGCACACTCAACGCTGTCTGCCGGGTGCCCAGCTCCTGGCACTGGAACGAACCACGCATCGGGGAAGACCCTGAGCAACGCCCGCGTGTTCGTGGTGTCCACATTGGTGTCCAGATCGCCGCTGAGGATCAAGGTAGGCACCTTGTGCACAGTGGCCCCGGGTGGCACCGCGGGCGTGAATCGATCCGGAGCAGGCCAGCGCAGGCACGCCTCGGCCCCAGGCAGATGGTTCACCCACGCGGCTTTCGAGAACGGTGCGAAGCTCGCCGGATTCAGGCCCGCAAGCGCCTTGCGGTACTTGGCGTCGCGCACCGGGATCGAGTCGGTCCGATTCCAGACGAAGTCGACATCGTTGCAGGAGGTAGCTGCCTGGTCGCCGACTGAATGCTCTTGCGGAGCACCCGGACTACCGGTGAAGTCGGGCAGTTCGCCGGCCAGCCGGACCAGCGGCCCCGAATCACCGTGGGACAGGGCATCGGCCGCCGCAGCCAGCTCGCCGCCACTCAACGACTGATTACCGGCAATATCGATCAACACTCCCTCGTCGACGTGCACCGGACGCGATTGCCCGCTGGCGTCGCGCACTGACCCGTCGACCGGGTGCGTGCGCACCAGGCGCACCAGCTCCGCGAGCGCTTGCCTGGCGTCGGGCTGCGCTGCGGCACAGGCCGGAGCCCGCAAGCACGCGAGTCCCGCGACGCGTGCCATTCCCGCGCCTCCACCGAGCCCCCAGGCCCGGGCGTGTTGCGCATCGTTGACGGGGAAGCCCGCATCGAGCACGAGCGTCCTGAGCCGGTCCCGGAAGCGGACGGCGTAGGCCTGCTGATCCACCGTTCCGTAGGACTGTCCGTAGTAGTTGATCAGCGGGTAGCCGAGGGCCTTCCGGACCGCTTCGGTGTCCAGCGCGACGTCACCGGCGCCATACCGGTCGGCGTCCGGGCCCAACTGGGCACCGCACGCACCGACGGACGCGATGACGTCCTGCGGGTCAGTGACGCCGTCCTGCAGTGCCGGACAGTTGATCGCACCGGAGGTGCCGGTGCCGCGGTTGTCGATCAGGACCAGATCCCGGTGATCGATGAGCTGTCCGAACTGAATAGTCCGGAAGAGCTTGCTCGCAGTGGTCGCGTCACCGGGGCCGCCATCAGTCACGAACACGGGCTCGGCGGCCGGGGTGGACTGGTCGGTGTGCGGAAAGATGGCGATGCCGATGGAGATCGATCGAGCAGCCGGATGCGCTCGGTCGAAGGGAACCGGTACGGACCCACACAGCCAGCCCGGGTTGTCGGCGGCGTCGCTGCAGGGGCCGAGGGCAACCCTTGGAGTTGTCGACAGCATCGAGACCGCAGCGGTACGCGGTGCCGACCTGGTCGGCTGTCCGCCGCGCTGCGGCGCTGGGGCCCCGATGGCGGGCGCCGATGCGGCGCAAACCGCCGATACCGCCAGCAGGGTCGTGGTCGTGGCGAGTCCAAGTCTCAGCGCCTTCACGGTGTCTCCTTCCGGAGTCGGTTGTCGTCGGGAGGCCGGGCTCCATCGCACGGGCTCTGCCCCAACGGTCGTGGCTCGGTGAGCTGCCGGAGCGTCGTGAATCGACCTCACGACAACCTCGCGGAGACCTCAGTGCGCTGCTTCCACGCCTCGCACGACCTGGTGCTGCTGTAGGTCGATCCGAAGGGATTGGATGCCGAGCGCTTCGACCGGGGAGTGGCCAGCACAGGCTTGGATGAGCTCGGCCGTCAGGTCATGCGTACCTCAGAGCAGGCGTACCGGCCGGCGCTCGGGGTCGCGCAGGTCCGTTCCGGCCCCGAGCCACTTCTCCTGAAGGGCCGCGGCACCGTGGATCCGCTTGTAGGCGGCTTCCTCCGGGTGCAGCGGGAGCACCGGCAGGAACTGCACGGCCGCCGCGTCGGGCACGCCCTCGCCGAGGTCCAGGTCAGGGATGAGCCCGCCCGGCTCGGCGACGAGCACGGCGGTCTGCCGGGCCCCGGGCCACAGTGGCTCGCCGACGTCCAGGCTGGCACCCGGGCTGATGACCACGCCCTCGACGGCGGGCGAGGACGCGAGGGCGGCGAGCGGACGCAGCACCTCGTCGTGCAAGCCGTGCAGGGAGAGGACGAGCTCGGCCCGCGGGCCACCGGCATCGACCACGGCCGAGGCGGCCGACGTCATCGGCTCCCGGGACATGCCCACGGTGACGTAACGGACGAGCCCGGCCGGGTCGGGACCGAAGCGCAGCACATCGATGCGGCCCGCTCCCAGGAACGTGACGCCGGCGCGGCCGGAATCTTGGCCGAGCACAGTCAGCAGGTGTGCCTCGACCAGGGCCAGGGCGGTGTCGGCGGAGTGGGAGGACGGCACGTCTCGAGTCTGCCGTTCGTTTCCCTGTTATCCCACGATCGGCCGGTCCCGCCGCACGGCGGCGACCGGCACGATTGGATGGGTGTCAACGCCGTTTGGACGGCGTGCGGAGGAGGAGTCAACGCATGGGCCAAGTCCTGTCCAAAGGGTCGAACGCACCGCTGGGCGTGCCCCAGGTGATCGTGGAGGTGTCGTCGAGCACGATCATCGACGTGGCTGCGCTCCTGGTGACCGCGACCGGCAAGGTGCGCAACGACGACGACTTCATCTTCTATAACCAGCCGAACGGCCCCGGGGTGCGGCTGCGGCCGCCGTCCACGCTGGACCTCGATCTCGGTGCGATACCCGCGGAGATCGAGAAGATCGTCCTCACGGCCAGCCTCGACGGGTCTGGTCCGGCGAGCTTCGGGGCGGCCGGTCCGATGTCCATCGCGGTGAAGGGCGGCGGCGGCGAGGACCTCGCGAGCTTCGCCCCCTCCGGCATGGGACCGGAGACCGCCCTGCTGCTGGTCGAGGTCTACCGCCGGCAGGGCGCCTGGAAGGTGCGCGCCGTCGGTCAGGGCTACGCGAGCGGGCTCGCCGGCATCGCGACCGACTTCGGCATTTCCGTCGACGACTCCCCGGCTCCTGCCGCGGCACCCCCGCCGCCCGCGGCCGCACCGCCACCGCCGCCCGCTCCCCCGCCGCCTCCTCAGCAGCAGTGGGGCCCGCCGCCGCCTCCTCAGCAGCAGCAGTGGGGGCCGCCGCCGCAGCAGCAGCAGCAGTGGGGCCCACCCCCGCCGCCGCAGCAGCAACAGTGGGGCCCGCCGCCACCTCCCCCGGTTCCGGCGGCGGCTCCGGCCGGCGGCATGGTCAACCTGGACAAGGGGCGCGTATCCCTGCGGAAGGGGCAGAGCGTCTCGCTGGTCAAGTCCGGTGCCCCGCCGTTGACGAAGGTCCGGATGGGGCTCGGCTGGGACGTCGGCCGTGGCGAGGACATCGACCTCGACGCCTCGTGCATCCTCTACGACGACCGGCGCAAGGACGTGGACAAGGTCTGGTTCATGTCGAAGAAAGGCGCCCGCGGCGCGGTGCGGCACAGCGGCGACAACCTGACCGGCGCCGGTGAGGGCGACGACGAGGTCATCAACGTCGACCTGGCCGCGCTACCTCAGAACGTGACCACGTTGGTGTTCACGGTCAACTCGTTCCAGGGGCAGCGGTTCACGGCGGTGCGCAACGCGTTCTGCCGGCTCATCGACGACAACACCAACCAGGAACTGGTTCGCTTCGACCTGTCGGACAGCAAGCCGCAGACCGGTCTGGTCATGTGCAAGATCCAGCGCGGTCAGCAGGGCTGGGTGATGACGGCCATCGGCGAGTTCCACGACGGCAAGACGGTTCGCGCGATGGTCGACCCGGCCAAGCAGTACCTGTAGGAGCTCACACCGCCGCGCTGGTTCCGGTTGCCGCAATCTCGTAGCCGAGGGTTGACCCTCCACCTGCTGGAGGCGGGAACGTGGCGGACGTGACCATCGGCGAACTCGCCGCCCGTACCGGGCTGTCGGTGCGGACTCTGCGCTTCTACGCGGACGCTGTGTGCTGCCCGAAGCGGGGCGCACCCGGGCCGGCTATCGCCTGTTCGGGCCAGACGCGGTCGCCCGGGCGCGCCTCATCCGCACGCTCAGGGAACTCGGCGTCGGCCTGGCCGAGGTCACGCGTGTGCTGACGGCGGAGACCTCGCTGGCCGAGATCGCCGATCGGCACGCGGACGCCCTGGACGCCCAGATCCGGACGCTGCGCCTGCAGCGCGCCCGTGGTCCGGGCCGTCGCCCGTACCACCGAGCCGGAGGAGTTGGAGCGCATGAGCGACCTGACCAGGATGACCGTTGAGCAACGACGGCAGATCCTTGAGGATTACCTCGATGCGGTGTTCGGCGACCACCCGGACGCCGTCGCGGAGAAGCTGCAGATGGGTGCTCCCGAGATCCCGGACGAGCCCACGTCCGACCAGGCAGCCGCATGGGTGGAGCTCACCCAGCTACTCCGCGACCCGGACTACATTGCGGCCAGCCGGCGGATGGCCGAGCGTGCTCGCACCGAGAGTCCACAACGCGACGTTGCGAACATCGTCGTCGGCAAGGCGGTCGTCGAACACGCGGGCCCTGCCGCCCGGGCCGGTGTCGACCCGGGCTCGGCCGAGGCGCTGGCCGTGGTCGAGCGGGTTGGAGCGGTGACCCCGAACGCTGCAGAGGACCGTTCGATCGTGGCCGACCGGATCGTGGCCGACCGGATCTTGGCCGACCGGATCGTCGCCTTCACCGACCGCCGCGTCGCCAGGTACTGGACGCTCGTCGGCATCGTCAACGGCTGGCCACCCAGCCCCGGGCCCGGACCTGATGAGCTGGTCGACTCCTGGGAGTCGTACGGACGGGCGCTGCGCGCCCACGCGTCCCACGGAAGCTGACGATCCCAGCTGCGGGTCATCTGACACGAGTTGCCGTCACCGTGGATCATGTACGTAACGTGACCGCCGTCCGGAAGATGAGCCACCGCGGCGTCCCGCCAGATCCCACCCACGCCCGGTGCTCCCGGAAGGTTCGGTAACGGGGTGGGAGCGGACGCGATGCTCGCGGGCGCGGCTGATGTGTCGCGGTGCCCCTTGCTGGGTCCCGTCGTCAGCCGTCGCAAGGCTCGTGCCGGTGCACCCTGTGCCTCCCGGCGCGGAAGCCTGTCCCTGCGTGCCCCGCCGGCGCCTGAAGGGACTCGCTCGTTCATGCTCGGTACCACCACGCTCCGCACCAACAGCACCCGTCTCCGCATCTCCGTCGTCGGCGGCGCCCTGGCCGTCTCCGCCATCGGCGGGGTGCTCCCGGCCCACGCGGACGACCTCGACGACCAGCCCTGGCCATCGCTCAGCAGCTCGGCGACCCGGAGCAGTCCGGCGCTGCCGGTCCGGACGCGTCCGCCTGCTCCGGACTGACGCAGTACTCCTTCGCTCAAGCTGGTCGGTCGATCCCGCGCACGGCCCAGGAGCAGTATGACGCCAGCATAAGTCGCAGACTGCCAAGGAGCCGAGCGACCTGATCTTCTTCAGCAACGGCGGCAGCATCTACCACGTCGGCATCTACGAGGGCGGCAACAACATGGTCGCCGTCGCGAGCTCGGCCGGCAGCGTCACGAGTGAGGCGATCTACGACTCCAACTATCTGGTGGTCACCTTCTGATCCGTCCCGCCGGAGGCGGGGCGATGGCCGGAGCGCTTCAGCTCGGCGCGAGGAACACGGCCCTGCCCCGTCACCCGGTGGTCGAGGTGGGGATCGGCTGCGGCGTTCCGACCGGAGCCACGTTGATGAACGGCACGGACCGAAGTTTGCCGTCCCAGGAGACGTAGAGCATCGAGTTCGCTGCCCGGAAGCCGGGGCCGACCGTCGGGGGCTGGGAAGTGACCGTGCTCCCCACGAAGTAGTGCGGGCTTTGACCGGCTGGAACCGGTTGAAGCCCGCACAACTTCGCGAAGGGGGGCAGCCCAGTTAGAGCTTGTACTCCCGCATCAGCCCGCGGCTGATGATGGTCTTCTGGATCTCCGAGGTGCCCTCGCCGATGAGCAGGAACGGCGCCTCGCGGAACAGGCGCTCGATCTCGTACTCCTTCGAGTAGCCGTAACCGCCGTGTATCCGGAACGACTCGGTGGTGACCTCGAAGCAGTACTCGGAGGCGAGGTATTTGGCCATCCCGGCCTCGACGTCGTTGCGCTTGCCCTGGTCCTTCAACCGGGCGGCGTTGACCATCATGAGGTGGGCCGCCTCGACCTTGGTGGCCATCTCGGCGAGCTTGAAGGCGATGGCCTGGTGGTCGGCGATCTGCTTGCCGAAGGTGAAGCGCTGCTGGGAGTACTGGATCGCAAGCTCGAAGGCGCGGATGGAGATACCGCAGGCCCGGGCCGCCACGTTGACCCGCCCGACCTCGACACCGTCCATCATCTGGTAGAAGCCGCGGCCCCGGCCGGCGTCGCCGCCGAGGATCGTCGAGGCCGGCACCCGGTGGCCCTCGAAGACCATCTCGGTGGTCTCGACGCCCTTGTAACCCATCTTGTCGATCTTCCCCGGGATGGTGAGGCCGCCCTGCTTGCCGAAGCCGGGCTCCTTCTCCACCAGGAAGGTCGTCATGTTCTTGTAGACCGAGTCGGAGCCCTCATCGGTCTTCACCAGCGTCGCCACGAGACCGGCCCGGGCGCCGTTGGTCAGCCACATCTTCGAGCCGTCGATCACGAACTCGTCGCCGTCGGCGACCGCCTTGGTCTTGATGGCGGAGACGTCGGAGCCGCAGCCGGGCTCGCTCATCGAGAAGCCGCCGCGCAGCTCGCCGGTGGCCATTCGGGGCAGATAGTTCTGCTTCTGCTCCTCGGTGCCGTGGTGCATGATCATGTACGCCAGGATGAAGTGGGTGTTGATCACACCGCTGACGCTCATCCAGCCGCGGGCGACCTGCTCGACCACCAGGGCGTAGGTCAGCAGCGACTCGCCGAGCCCGCCGTACTCCTCCGGGATCATGAGGCCGAACAGCCCCATCTCCTTCATGCCCTCGACGATCGCCTCGGGGAACTCGTCCTTGTGCTCGAGGTCCGTGGCGTAGGGCAGGATCTCCTTGTCGACGAAGGACTTGACGGTCGACAGGATCTCCTGCTGGACGTCGGTGAGTCCCTCGGTCTGCGCGAGGCGGGCCATAATGGGTCCCTTTCGAGCTGCGGTGCGACGAGCGCGCGATGTGACCACTCAGTATCTCTGAAGAAACCGCTTCAGATCGGCCATGTGACGCGCCGGACTGAATCTCTGCGATTCACCCGTGCGGATCGACCTGCGATCAAGATGCGTCCCTGCACGGGGCGACCGCGACGACCGCGACGTCATTTGTCCGCCTGCCACGCGCACGCGTACCGGGCGGTCTACCGCCTGGTGTGGGCGCGCTGGCCGCCGACGTCCCTCGCTCGGGACGCGATCGTGCGCAGAGGAGCGATGCTGCGCTCTTCACAACCCGTGGACGCGCAGGCCTGCCTCTACGCCGCGGCACCGACAGTTTCGGGCCGGTCGAGCCCTCCTCCGCCCCGGAACAGGTGGTCGATGGCTTCGTCCTGCCCTGAACTGTTCTGGCCGGTACGCAGCAGCCCCGTCCCGCGACGGCAGGACGGGGGCTGGGAGCTGGGACCGCGGTCAGGCGGTGGGCGGCTCGAACTTCTGGGTCCGGCTGAAGCCGGCGGCACGACCCTTTCCGGCCACGACCTCGGCCATCTTGCGGCTGGCCTCGTCGATCATCTCGTCGCCAAGCATGACGGCGCCGCGGAGCCCGCCCTCGTCCGAGGTGTAGTACGCGTAGGCCTCGAGGATCATCTCGGCCTGGTCGTAGTCCTGCTGCGACGGCGAGTAGACCTCGTTGGCCGCCTCGATCTGCCCCGGGTGCAGCACCCACTTGCCGTCGAAGCCGAGGGCGGCGGACCGGCCGGCCACGCGACGGAAGCCGTCGACGTCCTTGATCTGCAGGTAGGGGCCGTCGATCGCCTGGATGTTCTTCGCCCGCGCGGCCATCAAGATCGACATGAGGATGTGGTGGTAGGCGTCGCCGACGTCGTAGCCGGGCGGCTGCTCACCGACGACCAGCGACTTCATGTTGATTGACGCCATGAAGTCGGCCGGTCCGAAGATGATCGCCTCCACCCGGTCGGAGGCGAAGGCGATCTCCTTGACGTTGGTGAGACCGAGCGCGTTCTCGATCTGAGCCTCGATCCCGATCCGACCCTCCTCGTAGCCCATGACCTTTTCGATCTGGAGCAGCAGCATGTCCAGCCAGTGGACCTGCTCGGCCGACTGGACCTTCGGCAGCATGATGCAGTCAAGGTTGGCGCCCGCGCCCTCCACGACGGTGATGACGTCGCGGTAGGTCCACTTGGTGGTGAGGTCGTTCACCCGAACCGTGCGGGTCTTGCCGGACCAGTCGCCCTCGTTGAAGGCGGCGACGATGTTGTGTCGGGCGTCCTCCTTGGCGCCGGGGGCCACCGCATCCTCGAGGTCGAGGAAAACCTGGTCGGCCGGCAGGCCCTGGGCCTTGCCGAGCATCTTGATGTTGGAGCCGGGAACGGCGAGACAGGACCGGCGGGGACGCAGCGGCGGCACGGGCACTCCTTCGACAGCGGACGCGCTCTGAGTGTTCAAAGCACTGGGCGTTGGTACCAAGACTTCTCGAGTACCGAGGTGTCGACGGGACGCAGCGGTTCCGCCGATCGCGTTCATTGTCCCCCACGCCGCCCGCAGCGCTTCGGGGCCGAGGGTGGCGCCAGTCACGGCATCCTCCTCGGGGTCAGAACGGCTGCTGTGTCAGGAGGGATGCAGCCCGCTCGTCGGCACGGTGCCGGCGCTCGCTCCCGGGCCGCTCCAGGCCAGGCGGGCCGTCGCCCCCCCCGAGTGGTCCTGCATCTCCAGGCGGATCGGGGTCGCCCGGCCCGCGGTCAACGACACGGTGACGCTTCCGGCGCCGGACGTGGTCCACCGGTCCAGCACGAGGTTCCCGTCGATCCAGAGGCGGGCGCCGTCGTCCGCGGTCACGGTGAGGGTGTACCCGACCGCCGGCCGGGCTGCGCAGCGAACCGGTCCAGCGAACGAACACGTCGTCGGCCGGTACCGCGGGCCTCGGTGCGGCCGATCCCCAGGTGAAGGCAACGGTTGGGTCGGGCCGCCGTGTCCGCGGTGGCTAGCCGACGGCGCTGTCCGCCGATGTGGCGTGCGAGCCGAGCAGGCCGCCCGGGTCCGCCTCCGTCCGGAAAGCGAAAAGCCGATCATCGATCGGCATTCTCAGCCCCGGAGATTACAGAGCGGGGGCGGAGACGACAGCCGGTCTCTCCCGCGCCGTCGCAGGCCGCTGACGGTCGATCACAATGCGTAGCAGTGCTAGTCGGAAGACGACCGAGGCCGCGCCGGAATCTTCCTCGCAAATTCTCAAGAATCCCGATAACTCGGGGTGATCCTTGCCCATGCAATTGGCCAGAACGAGGACACGGAGTCACCGGGCGAGGAACATCAGCGGCACGGGGGAACGAGCGATCGCAGTCCGAGGAGGCACCATGAGCGCGGTCCCCAACGATCAGCGCACCCGCCAGCTGTACATCGACGCCGCAATCCGGCGGGCCCAGGCCAAGGCACGGGACGCCCGCCTGCAGGAGACGGCGAAGTCGGACGACCTCGAGCGCGCGGCGGCCGCGGCCGCGCTGCGTCCCAGCGGCTGGGTGCCCGGTCAGCGGCGGACGACCGAGAAAGCGACCTGACGCGTCGCTCGGCCACTCGGCCGGTCGGCCAGTCCGACGAGCGTGCGGGCGTGAGCCCTGACCCGACCGTCCGCCCCGCACCAAGCCCCGGCTACGTCATCCTCTACTCCGACATCGGCTGCCCCTGGGCCTCACTGGCCGTCCACCGGCTGCGAAGGCGACGGCGCGAGCGCGAGCTGGACGGCTCGGTGGTGATCGACCACCGTGCCTTCCCGCTCGAGCTGGTCAACCAGCAGCTGACGCCGAAGTCGATCGTGGACAGCGAGACGGCCGTGGTCGGCTCGCATGAGCCAAGCCTCCACTGGCAGCCGTGGGGCCGTAAGGAACGCGAGTACCCGATGACGACCCTCCTGCCGCTCGAGGCGGTCCAGGCCGCCAAGGACGAGAGCGTCGGTGGCCTGCCTGCCAGCGAGGAGTTGGATGCGGCCCTGCGGCACGCCTGGTATGCCGAGTCCCGCAGTATCCATCTCTGGTCCGAGCTCCTGGACGTCGCCGGGTCCGTGTCCTCGCTGGACGTCGACGCCCTCGACGGCGCGTTGCGCTCCGGTGTCGGGCACGCCGCGGTCTTCGCGCAGTGGGAGGCCGCGAACGACGTGGCCCAAGGCTCACCGCACCTGTTCCTCACCGACGGGATGTCCGTCCACAATCCCGGCATCACCCTCGAGTGGACCGCCGCCCAGTTCCACGGCATGCCACGGATCGCGGCCGACGATCCCGACGTCT